>DATHRY010000366.1:0-46330 GCA_035464715.1 Longimicrobiales bacterium | reverse complement strand
GGCCTGCAGGAGCTGGAAGGTCTCCCAGGCGCATTCCCGTTCCGGGTTGATGAGGAGGTCGATCCCCATCTGGTCCCCGGACAGCACCGAGCCCCGCTCGTAATACTCGGGGTTCGACACCCGGGCGATGGTGAACTCGACGCCCAGGCGGCTGGCCGCGAGGCACGAGATCAGGTTCACCTCGTCCTGGCTCGTGACGGCCAGGAGCATACGGGCGCTCTTCACGCCGGCCTCTTCGAGGACCGGGAGGGAGGCGCCGTTCCCCACCAGGGTGATGACGTCCAGCTGCTGCTGAGCGAAGTCGGCCCGCTCGGGGTCCGACTCGATGAGCACGACGTCCTGGTTTTCTTCGGAAAGGCGCTCGGCGAGATGGAACCCCACCTCGCCGGCACCGACGATGAGCACTCTCATGGTGCCGGAAGCTAGGAACGGGCCGGTGGCTTGCAAAGCGGCAGGGCTCGGGCTCCTCACGGGTCTCGCGACCTCGGACGCCGGGCGTCCCTTGCTCCCCGAGAGCCCGGGGGCGACACTCCGGGCCGTTCCCACCGCCGAGGACTTCGACCCCCGTGCCATGACCCCGCTGCCCCGCCTCCGCAACGTCGCCCCCGCTCTCATCTCCACACTCGTTCTCGCGGCCGGCCCGGCGGCGCTCCAGGCCCAGGACGCCCGGCTCCCCGTCGACACCGCCGTCACCACGACCCACGAGGTCACCATCCGGGGGACCCGGGTGCCCTACACGGCGACGGTGGGCACGCAGCCGGTGTTCGACGGGCGGGGTGAGGCCGTCGCATCGTTGCTCTACACCTTCTACCGTCGAACCGACGTCGACGACGACCGGGACCGCCCGCTGTTCATCTCGTTCAACGGGGGGCCGGGGTCCGCGTCCATCTGGATGCACATCGGGTACACGGGACCCAAGCAGCTCGTCATCGACCCGGAAGGGTTCCCGGTCCAGCCGTACGGCATCCGGGACAATCCCCACTCCATCCTGGACGTGGGGGACATCGTCTTCGTGAACCCGGTGAACGTCGGCTTCTCCCGCATCGTCGGGGACGCCGACCGCTCCCAGTTCTTCGGCGTGAACGAGGACATCGCGTATCTGGCCGACTGGATCGGCACCTTCGTGACGCGTCACGACCGCTGGCTGAGCCCGAAGTTCTTGATCGGGGAGAGCTACGGCACGACCCGGGTGTCCGGGCTCGCCCGCGCGCTCCAGGGCCGTCAGTGGATGTACCTCAACGGGGTCATCCTCGTGTCGCCCACGGGGCTGGGGGTGGACCGGCAGGGACCCGTGGGGGATGCCCTGCAGCTCCCCAACTACACGGCCACGGCCTGGTACCACGGCGTCCTGGATCCCGCCCTCCAGGCGCGGGACCTCGACGAGATCCTCCCGGAGGTGGAGGCCTTCACCCTGAACCAGTACATCCCGGCGTTGGCCCGGGGCGGGTCCCTCCAGGGCACGCAGCGGGAGCGGATCGCCGGCGAGATCGCCCGGTGGGCCGGAGTGTCCGCTACCTGGGTCCTGGACCACAATCTACGTCCCAGCGTGGGGGAGTTCCGGAAGGAGCTCCTGCGGGACCAGGGGCTGACCGTGGGGCGGCTCGACGCCCGCTACAAGGGGTTGGACGGAGCCAACGCCGGGGAGTCGTACGACTACGATCCTGCCCTCAGCGCGTGGAACCACGCCTTCGCTCCGGCGATGAACGACTACATCCGTAACGACCTGGGCTTCGAGACCGATCTCCAGTACTGGCTCTTCGGGCCCGTGAACCCCTGGAACCGTCAGGGCGACGAGACCGGGGAGGACCTGCGCCGGGCAATGTCCGAGAACCCCAACCTCCACCTCTTCGTGCAGTCGGGCTACTACGACGGGGGGACGGACTACTTCAGCGCCAAGTACACCATGTGGAACCTCGACCCGGCGGGGCGGCTCCAGGACCGCATGCGCTTCGAGGGCTACCGCAGCGGGCACATGATGTATCTCCGGGCCGAGGACCTGGAGCGGTCGAACCAGGACATCCGGGACTTCGTGACCTGGTCCCTGACCAACGTGAGCCGTCCGGCAGGCTACGGCATCGGGCGGTAGGGAAGGGTGGGCGCCCCCGCAGCCGCCGGCGCGGTCCCGGCGGGCAGCCGGACCCGGGCGGGGGCCCTGGCGGCGGGATGCCTGGCCTTCGCGGCCGTCTGGGTCATGAACGCCCCCGGGCGCCTTCCCGGGACGCACTCCGACGGGGTGGAGTACACCACCGCCGCCGCGTCCCTGGCCCGGACCGGTACGCTCGAGATCCCCGTCACCCACTGGTCCGACCCCGACGACACCACCGCCCTGAGCCACTATCCGCCGGGCTTTCCGGCGCTCCTGGCCGTGCCCATGGCCCTGGGGCTGCCCGAGGATACCGCGGTCACCGCCGTCCTGGCCCTGGGCGCGGCGTTCAGCGCCGCCATGGCCTTCGTCCTCGCCGCCGGGATCGGAGGCCTCCACGCGGGGGTGGTGGCCTCGGGCCTCCTCCTGGCGACCCCGGTCTTCGCCAACCTCCATCTGGCGGTCTGGAGCGAGACGGCCTACCTGGGCATCGCCCTCCTGGGGCTGTGGACGCTGATCCGATGGCCGGACCGGCCGGGTGCGCACGGGCTCGTCATGGCGGTGGGACTCGCGGTCCGGTACGTGGGGGTGGCCGGGGTGGCCACTGCCGTGGCCTTCGCGCTGGGACGCGGCGGATCGGTGTCGGACCGGGTGCGACGGGCGCTCTGGGCGGGTGGGCCCGGGCTCGTCTTCCTCGTGGTGTGGCGTACGTGGGTGCGGGCCGGCGACGAGGTGATCCGGAGCGCCGACCTGTATGCGGGGGCCGGGACGCAGCTCCGGGACATGGTCGTCCTTCTGGTCCGGTGGCTGGCCCCCGTCCATCTCACGCGAGTGGTGGCGCCGGCGGTAGTGCTCTTCGTGGTCTTCGTGGGGGGCGTGGCGCTGCTGCTGGGGGCGTGGCCTGGGTCGGCCGCGCGGGCCCGCAGGGTCTTCCTGGTGTTCTCCCTCGCCTACGCAGGGGTGGTGATCCTCTCCCGGGCCTTCCTCGATCCCCTGATCCCGTTCGACGCGCGACTCTTCATTCCCGTGCTGGCGCTGGCCTCCGTCGCCGTGGGCGTCGCCGTGGCCGAGCGGTCGAGGCGGCTGCCCGGTCGGTGGTTGGCCCTTCTGCACCTCCCCCTCCTGATCTGGGCCGTGGCGGGGGTGGCGGACATCCAGGAGACCGCCAGGGTCTCCGGCGAGGAGGGACGTTTCTATACCCATCGGGCCTGGGAGACGGACCCCGTGGCGAACGGGGCCTACGCGGCCGACGACCGGTATCTCTATTCGAACGAGGCGGCCCTGATCGTCCACTACGGTGGGCGGGCTGCGAAGCGGCTGCCCCGGGCCTACGAGGATCTGGATGCCTTTGCGGCGGCGTGGCGGACGCGCCCGGGCCCGATCCTGTTCAAGCTCCCTCCGAATCCGGTGGATCCTCCGATCGAGGTCTTCCTCGACGGGCTGCCCGTCCGGGAAGTGGGCCGGAGCGAACACGCGGCGTTCCTGGTGCCCCGGGACCCCTGAGGGGGTCGTTCGGGGCTGGCCCCGCTCCGCTCCCGCTCTATCTTGCAGCGTCCGGGCCCGTAGCTCAGCTGGTCAGAGCGGTGGACTCATAATCCAACGGTCGCAGGTTCAAGTCCTGCCGGGCCCACTGGTCGATGGCAACACGGAAGGCGTCGGGGGCGGAGCGGCGCGGCGTCTGTTTCGTTTGTGAAAGCGCCGATCCGCACCTAACGTAGGTTGAGTACGAAGGGCGCCGGGTGAGAGTGCCCTCCGTCCAGGGGCGGCTTCGGCCGCAGGAGGTTTCATGAAGCTCCGATTGTTCGTTGCTGCGGGACTCGCCCTCTCCCTGGCCGGCTGTGGCTTGAAGGCCGCCAACAACACGCACGATGGGGACTCGAATCCCGGCGGCCGCGTCGTGGACGCAGAAGACATCGCCGCGTCCTCGGCCCGGACAGCGTGGGAGGCCATGCAACTCCTGGGTGCCTTCCTCCGCCTCGACGAGGACAAGGACCGCAACCCCGCGCGCATGACCTCCCGTGGACGGTCCAGCATCCTTCTCAGCAGTCAGCCGCTGGTCTTCCTGGACGGGGTTCGTCTGGTCGAGCTGGGCCTCCTCAAGGAGATGAGCGCCTTCCACGTGGAGCGGATCGAGTTCGTGACCGGGCCCTCGGCCAGCATCCGCTACGGCACCAACGCCGGGAACGGCGCGGTGGTGATCACCACCCGAAGCACGGTGGCGGTGAACGACGGCTGACGGAGGGGTTGCCCGGCACCGAGCGCACCCGGGACGGCACCATCACCCGCAGGAGGGCCGTCGGATCCATCCGCCCGGACGCACGAAGGGGGAGCACCGAGACTCCGGTGCTCCCCCGACGTGTATCCCGGCTCACCCGGTCAGGACCGGGCGGCCTTCATGACCCCTAGGCGTCCCGGTTGAGGCACCCGGTGAAGTTGGGGTTGTTCTCCTCGTCGAACGGCACGGGGAAGTTCACGTCCCCGGAGTAGTCCGGGAACACCTTGTGGTAGGTGCCGATGGGGAACACGTCGTCCACCGCACGGCCGTACTGCCGCACGAGGCGCCGCATGTCCCCGAGACGATGGGAGGTCGCGAAGAGCGTGAGGGCCCGCTCCTGGAAGAGCAGATCCACCCGCGCGTCATCGGATCCCGGGTCGGCCAGGTCTCCGAGGCCGGCGTACAGCGCCCGGACCTCGTTGATCTTGTCCATCATGGTCCCGTACTGGCCCGCCTGGTAGGCGGCCTCGGCCTCGATGAGCCGGGCCTCCGTACCGGTGGCGAGATCCGCGGGCGCATCCCGCGCCGGGTACTTCAGCATGTTCCACTGAGGCGTGACCTCGTCGAACCCGAGATCACCCGGATCGTCCTGCCCGAAGGGCACGCGGGGATCGTTGAGGTCCCGATAGGGAAGCCCGTTCACGCCCTCGTTGTTGGCCAGCGACCAGCGCTCCACGACGACGTTGAAGCCGTAGATGCCGTTCTCCTGACCATTGGCGATGGAATAGGTCAGCTCCAGGTTGAAGTCCGTGGGCACCCCGCTCACCGCCGCGGCGGCCTCGGCGTACTGTCCGAGGTTGAGCAGCGCCCGCCCCTTCCCGATCGACGCCATGTTGATGACGTCCTCGTCGCCGTCGGCCCCCGCGAGAGCCGCGTCGAACCGCTCGACGGCGAGCTGGAAGATCTCCGTCGTGGTCCTGGGCGTCCCGGGAACCAGGTTCCCGGACTCGTCCAGATTCGAGAACGGCACGCCGGAGCAGTAGTTCTCACCGAAGAGCACGTAGGTGAACCCCGCGAAACCGCGAAGCTCTCCCACTCGCCCGTCCGGGCCTCCGACGGCTTCCTCGATGGTGCTGGCCGCCGTCTCCAGGGCCTGCCGGGCCCGCTGAAGGTTGCTGAACACCCCGGTGGCGGTCCCGTTGTCGTCCTCCACGTCCCGGCGGTCGAACTCCCGCCGGGTCTGGAAGGTGCCGGAGTGGATGTACTCGTCGGACATCATGCCCGAGATGAGGACCTGCCCTTCGGTCCCGCCACCGTTTCCGGCGTAGGCGAAGGCGAAGTCCCCGATGGCTCCCGCCCGGAGTGTGGCGAGCCCGGACGGTCCCGTGAGCCCATCGGGCGTCACGATATCCGGATCCTCCACATCGAGCAGATCACCGCATGCAGTCACTCCCGTCAGGAGCGCTGCCGACAGGGCCAGTGCGGCCCCGCGTCGCATGTGCGTACGCATGTTGGTCAGTCCTCCGATCAGAAGTTGAGGTTCACCCGGAACACGAAGGTCCGAACCGGGGGCTGCGTAAGGAAGTCACGGATCAGGAAGTTGGCCTGTCCGAACTGGTTGACCTCGGGGTCCACCCCCGAGTAGTCGGTGATGGTGAACAGATTCCGGGCCGTGGCCGTGAGGCTGGCCCGGGTGGCGCCGAAGGCCGACGCCCAGTTCTCCGGGAAGAAGAAGGTCGCACCGAGCTCCCGCAGCTTGACGAACGAGGCGTCCTCGATGAAGCCGTCCTCGGTGGCGTCGTCGGTGAAGGTCTGGGTCAGGGCCCGCGCCTGGTCCTTCAGCGACGCGTCGGTGTTGTAGAGACCCTCGCAGATGCCGAAGCCGCAACGGAAGGATTCCGTGAGGTTCCGCAGCTTGTGTCCGCCGCGGTAGTCCGCCAGCGCGTTGATCCGGACCATGTTGAAGAGGGTGATGCCCGTGGAGAGCGACAGATCCCGGGTGGGGATCGCGCTGCCGAGGAAGACCTCCTCGTCGCCGACGGTGACCTCGTCCAGGTCGATGATGCCGTCGCCGTTGGCATCGTCGTACGTCATGGGGAAGTCCCAGTACCCGCCCATCGGGTACCCCTCGACGAACCACTGGACGCCCTGCTTGATGTCGGGAATCGGCTCCCCGTTGGGCAGGTCGCCCAGGTCCACCAGCTCGTTGTCGTTGGTGGCGAACTGGACCCCGAAGTCCCAAAGGACCGTCGGGGTCTGGATGATGCGGGCGTCGAGACCCAGCTCCCATCCCTTGTTGGTGACCTCACCCAGGTTCACGAACCGGTCATCGCCCACGCCACCCGAGGGCGGAAGGGGCTGCTCGATGAGCAGGTCCGTGGTCTTCTTGGCGTAGTAGGTGACGTTCAGGTTGATGCGATCCTCGATGAGACCCAGGTCGAACCCGGCCTCGATCTCGGAGGACTGCTCCGGCTCCAGGTCGGGGTTCCCGAGCTCACCGATCGTCACGCCGGCCACGTCCTGACCGTCCACCGTCACGGCCGTGGCGTTGAAGAACCGCAGCGCGTCCGTCGGCCCGGGCTGGGCGCCGGAGGCCCCCCAGGCCGCCCGAAGGCGGAGGGAGGACAGCGCATCGAATTCGGGGAAGAACCCTTCCTCGGACAGCACCCAGCTGACCCCGACCTTGGGGTAGACGATGGCGTCGAAGTCGGCACCGAACGCGCTGTTGTCGTCCATCCGCACAGCCGCGTTCACGAAGAGCCGATCGTTGATGCCGAACTCCTGGTCCACGAAGAGCCCGAGGGTCCGGGACTCGGTTGTCGTCTCGAAGACCCCGAACTCGGCGCTGGTGCACTGAAGGGAATTACAGCCCGAGACCATGTCGGCGCCGTTGGCGTCGGCGCGGGTGAAGAGGCTGCTCACGTACTGCGTTCCGAGCGTCGTCCGGGAGGTGAGCATGTCGGTGAGCTGGAAGTTCGCGGAGGCGCTGGCATCGACCGTGTAGTTCGTGATCCGAGCCGAGTTGACCTCACGGAAGCCGAGAGGCCGCGTGGCGCCGAAGAAGATCCGCTCCCGCGGAATGTTCTGGATGTCCGTCCGCGAGACCTGGTCGACACCGACGGTCGCCCGGGCCGAGAGCCATTCCACGGGCGCCCAGTCCAGCGCGCCACTCCCGGTGAAGCGACGGACCTCCTGCTCCACGTTCTGGAAGTTCACCTCGCTGGGCAGGAAGAACCCGTAGCCGTAATCCCCGTCCGCCGTGCCGTCGTTCGTCCCCAGGAGGGCCGAGGGAAGCAGCCCCAGCACGTTGTTGTCGTTGTTGGGGAGCTGCAGGTCCGACGCCACGTAGCCCGTGCGGGCGCTGAAGCTGAGGGTCTCGGAGATCTGGCCGCCGAAGTTGGCCCGGAGGCTCAGGCGGTCCAGGGAGTTGGGCTCGAACACGGACTCAGGGAGATCGGCGTAGGCTTCGGCGCCAGAGGTCTCCAGGAGGTTCGCATCGTCGAACTCGGGCAGGCCGAGCACACCCAGCTCCGTCTCCCACTCACCGGACACGAAGTAGTTCAGACGCTCGGTTCCGCCGGTGATGTTGACCCCGTACTGCTGCCGGTTCCCCGTCTTGAAGGGCGTAGAGATGCTCTCCTCGAGGGGATTCCAGTCGGAGAGCGACTGGGTGCAGCCCTCGGGGGTCTGGAACGCGAAGCACGTGTCCGCGTCGGGCGCGAAGCCGTAGTTCGACGGATAGGTGTTGTTGTCCTGGATGATCCCGGTCTCGGCGTAGACCCCGAAGCTGGCCGAGCCCAACTGCCCCCGCTTGGTGGTGATCCGGATGACCCCGTTGGCGGCGTCCGTCCCGTAGAGGGTGGCGGCCGACGGTCCCCGGACGATCTCGATGGACTCGATGTCCTCCGGGTTGATGTCGTTCAGGCGTGAAGGCACCTGCCCCCCGACGCCGACGGACCCGGAGTTGGCCCCGCTCTCCACCCGGATCCCGTCCACGATGATGACGGGCTCGTTGGACAGCGAGATCGAGCTGGAGCCCCGGATGCGGATGCGGGATCCCGTTCCGGTCGTCCCCGCCGACCCGATGATCTGCACCCCGGCAGACTTCCCGACGAGCAGGTCGCTCACGGTGGTGACCGGAGCGCCCTGGGCGATGTCGGCCGCATCCAGCTGCGAGACCTTGTTGGCGAGCTGCCGGGTACGCTGCTCACCCGTGGCGGTGATGACGATCTCGTCCATGGAGATCGCCTCGGAGGTCATGTCGACCGTGACCTCGGCGACTCCGCCGGCCGTCACGGTGACGTCGATCACCCGATCCGCGTACCCGATGACCACGACGCGCAGCTGCTGCGCGCCCACCGGGACCCGGTTGATGAGGAACCGACCGTTCGCATTGGTCAGCCCGCCCTGCTCGGACGACACGATCTGCACCTGTGCCGACGAGAGGGGCTGCGCGGTCGCGGCGTCTCGCACCTGACCCGTGACACTGCCGACTTGCTGCGCGGCGGCGCCGAGGGGCAGGAGCGCGAGACCCGCGGCGAGGGAGAGTCCCCGCCAGAGGCCTGTAGCGCTCATTCGCATGTTGCCCTTCCTGTGAAGTTGTCGGGGAGACAGCCACGAACACCCCCACCACCCCACCCCCGACCGGAACCTCCATCACCGAAACGCCTCCCCGGGATCACAGGAGGAGACGGAGGTCTTGCCGGAACCCCGCTCGTGCCACGTTTGACATACGAAAGGTGGCAGAATCATTACCGAGGTTGAAGGGGAAAACATGACGCGTCGTGCACCGACCCGTCCCGCACCCCTCCGG
This sequence comes from Longimicrobiales bacterium, assembly GCA_035464715.1. GTDB lineage: Bacteria > Gemmatimonadota > Gemmatimonadetes > Longimicrobiales > Gaopeijiaceae > Gaopeijia. The sequence continues at coordinate 37,219 of DATHRY010000366.1, read as the reverse complement.
GGCGCGACGTGCACCGGTGCCGTCGGACGCCGCTTCGGCACCCCCTCGCCGGCGCACCGGGACGCTCAGTCCAGGTCCCGCTCCGGCGGTTTCCGCAGCTTCTTGGTGTGACCGCGACGGCGCTTCTCCTCGAGCCGCTTCTTCTTCTGGGACCGGGGCACCCGGGTGCGGATGCGGGGCTCGGGCTGCTGGTGGAGAGCCTCGAGCCTGGCCCGGAGGCGGGCCAGGGCCAGGTCGCGGTTCCGACGCTGACTGCGCTCGGTGCGGCTCTCGCACCGGATCCCCGTGGGGAGATGGATGAGACGGACGCCGGTCTCGGTGGTGTTCTGGTGCTGCCCTCCCTTGCCCCCCGACCGGAACGTCTGGATGCGGCACTCGGCCAGAAGGTCCTGGTCGTCCTCGGGGATGGGCGGGGGATCCGTGGAGGTCATTCCGGGGTCCTTTCCGGTGTGGTCCATGGGGGTTGTTTGTCCTACCATTGAAGAGTATCCCCAGGCAACTCCGGAAACCGCCATGATCTACGACCGCTACGAGGAGACCCCGGGTGCCCGGTTCTTCCTGGTGCTCGCGTCCGGGGTCGTGGTCGTCTGGGGACTTCAGTTCGCGGCGCCGATCCTCCTCCCCACCGCCGTCGCTCTCTTTCTCGCGGTCCTGACCTTCCCGCTGGTGAACGTGCTGCGGGGCCGCCGCGTCCCGTCGGGGGCCGCCATTCTCCTGTCGGTCCTCATCGTGGTGGGGGTCTTCAGCCTCCTCATCCTGGGGGCCAGCCGGGCCCTGGGCGACCTGCAATCGAGCTGGGGCCGTTATTGGAACGGCCTCCAGCGGGTGCAGGAGCGGTGGTTCCACGCCATCACGGCGCGGTTCGGCCTGGAGGGAGAGGGGGCAGGGGAGGCGATCCTCTTCGGACGGCCACTGGAGGAGTACCTCCCCCTCAACCTGATCGAGCCCGACGCCCTCCTCGGCTTCGCCACCGGTACGCTGCAGCTCGGGGCCTCGATCCTGGCCCAGGGCACGCTGGTGGTCCTGATCATGGCGTTCATCCTCTCGGAGATGACCGTGCTGCCCGGGAAGCTCGAGGCCATCCTCGGCGACGGGATCAAGGGAGAGGAGCGGCTCCAGAAGGTGATCCGCGAGATCCAGGAGTACCTGGGCATCAAGACCGTCATCAGCCTCATGACGGGGCTGGCCATCGGGCTGTGGGCGTGGGTCATGGGGCTGGACTTCCCCGTCCTCCTCGGGCTCATCGGCTTCATCCTCAACTACATCCCGACCGTAGGGTCCATCCTGGCGTCCATCCCCGGCATCCTGCTGAGCCTCATCCTCTTCGGAACCCTGGGTCACGCCCTGGTCGTGGCGTTCGGATACTTCGCCGTGAACACGGTGTTCGGCTCCATCCTGGAGCCGAATCTCCTGGGCCGGCGCCTCGGGCTCTCCACGCTGGTGGTGGTCCTTTCCCTCGTCTTCTGGGGATGGACCTGGGGACCTATCGGCGCCCTCCTGTCGGTTCCCCTCACCATGGTGGTGAAGATCTTCTTCGAGAACACGCCGGACATGCGCTGGGTGGCGGTCCTCCTCGACAAGGATGCCCCGCCCGGGGACCCGGACGAGCCGGCCGCCGTCGCAGGGGATGCTCTGGCACCGGACTCGCCCACGTCCCCCGGGCCCCCGCCTCCCTCTTCGGCGAAGGTGATCTGACATGCCCCGCATCGACTTCGACGACCTGCCGGACGACGCGCGCCTCTGGGTCTTCCCGGTTCCAGACCCCCTCGACCACGGGGAGGTGCGGGATCTGCTCGTGGACGTGGATGCCTTCCTCGATGGATGGGCCGCCCACGGCACCCCCCTCACCGGGGCGCGGCACTGGACCGAGGATCGCTTCCTCCTGGTCGGTGTGGACCAGCGCTCGGTGCCGCCGTCGGGCTGCTCCATCGACGCAATGGTCCGGGTGCTCAAGGCAGCCGAAGCCCGCTCGGGCAAGACTCTGGTCGGTCACGGGCCCCTCTACCTCCGGGGGCCGGACGGGGCCATCCGCGCGTTGAGCCGGGCCGAGTTCCGGGAGGCCGTCCGGGCGGGCGGGGTCACGCCCGCAACGCCCGTGTTCGACACCACCCTCACGTCGGTGGGCGCGTGGCGCGAGGGCCAGTTCGAGGTCGCCGCCGGCGATTCCTGGCACGGGCCCGCTTTTTTCACCTGACCCCGACTCTGCCGGGCCACGGCCGGCTCACCGAAGGGGGGCTACACGGTGAGAGCGGGATGAACGTAGGAGCGCCGCCCCGGACTGTTCCGGAGCGGCGCTTTTTCGTGCCCGGCAGTGGATCCCAGGTTCAGACCCGGACCACGTTCTCCGCCGAGGGCCCCTTGGCTCCGTCCACGATGTCGAACTCGACCTTCTCCCCTTCGGCGAGGGTCTTGAACCCGTCCGCCTGGATCGCCGAGAAGTGCACGAAGCAATCCCGGGAACCGTCCTCGGGGGAGATGAACCCGAAGCCCTTCGAGTCGTTGAACCACTTCACCGTTCCGGTGGTCCGCATCATGCCTGCTCCATCTAGTGAATCCACTCACGGGTGCGGGCACCGAGCCCGCCCCCACACGAAAGACCCTCTCGCGCACACGCGCGAGACGGCGCAGGAAGGCTAGGCGAAGCGCGAGAGCCGGGCAAGCACCCAGGGGAGACGATCCGGTCACGGGGGTCCGGCTCCGAGAGGGCGGCGGAGCCGGACCGCGCGTCCGCCGCCCGCCCGGGAAGGTGAAGGTGCGGTCCGCGGACCATCCCCCACTACCGCACCCCGCCCATGAGCTTCTTGACGGCCGGACTCACCAGGACGGCCAGAATCCCGACCGCGCCGGTGATGAACGCCACGGTCCGGAAGAGGGCGAAGGGCGCCAGATTCTCCAGCTGCCCGGCGACCAGCCCGGCCATGAGGTTCCCGAGGGCCGCGCCGACGAACCACACGCCCATCATCTGTCCCACCCGCTGGACAGGGGAGAGCTTGGTGATGGCGCTGAGACCCACCGGCGAGATCGTGAGCTCCCCGACCGTGTGGAGGAAGTAGGTCACGATCAGCCAGGCGGGGGTGACCAGGTTGGTCCCGCTGGCGTTCGCGGCGCCCCAGGAGAGGACGAAGAAGCCCATGGCCAGCCCGATCAGACCCAGCCCGGCCTTCATGGGGATGGAGGGATCGGCGTTCCTCTTCTCCAACGCCACCCAGATCATCCCGAAGATCGGCGCCAACAGAATGATGAAGAACGAGTTGACCGACTGGAGGAATCCCGCGGGCATGAGCCAGCCCAAGATGTTCCGGTCCGTCAGGTCCCGGGCGAAGAGATTCAACGACGTCCCGGCCTGCTCGAAGCCCGACCAGAAGACGGCCACCAGGAGGAAGAGCCAGAAGATCACGAAGATCCGCTTGTTCTCCTCCGGGGTGTGTCCTCCAGCGAACCAGACCCAGAGGAAGTAGAGCCCCACCAGAACGAGGACACCGGACCCCAGGTAACCGGCGATCTGGGTCAGGGTCAGGGGGATGACCCCCCGGGAGACGAGCACGCCAAAGGCGACGACCGCGAGGAGCACTGCACCGAAGGCTCCGAAGAACCTCCGGGACTTCCGGGCGACCTGCTCCGCGGTGTCGTCCGTCTTGAGGTGGCCGGCGTCACCCAGGTAGTCCGCACCGAGACGATACTGAATGAGGCCCAGAACCATCCCGACTCCGGCGGCGCCGAATCCCCAGTGCCAGTTGTAGTTCTCCCCGAGGGAGCTGGTCACCAGCGGACCGAGGAGCGCACCGAGGTTGATCCCCATGTAGAAGATGGAGAAACCCGCATCCCGTCGCGCTCCCCCTTCGGGATAGAGCTCCCCGACCACCGTGCTCACGTTGGGCTTAAGGAGGCCGGTGCCGAAGATGATGAAGACGAGGCCCAGGAAGAAGCTCCATTCGGTGCCCAGCGCCATCGTGAAGTGACCGATGGCGATGATCCACCCCCCGACCCAGACCGCCTTGCGCTGGCCCCACAGGTTGTCGGCGATCCAGCCGCCGGGCAGGGCGAGGATGTACACCAGCGAGGTGTACAGCCCGTAGATGGCCGCGGCCGTGCCCACGTCCAGCCCCATCCCGGGGTTCTCCCGGACCACCGACCCGGCCGAGTCGGTGATGACGTGCGTGGTCTCGGCCGTCATGAACAGGATGATCAGAGCCCTCATCCCGGAGTAGGAGAACCGCTCCCACATCTCCGTGAAGAAGAGGGTCGCGAGGCCGCGGGGGTGTCCGAAGAAGGTGCGGCCTGCAGGGGCGTGGGGTTCGGTAGCCGTGTTGCTCAACGCGATGATCCTGTCGCGGGTGGAGGAGGGCCGTTCGACCAGCGGACCAACCTACCGAACGGTGGAGGATCCTGCGAGAACGACCCTGAGGAACCGGGCAGCGGATTCCTCGGCCCAGAACCGGGGCCTCCGGACGCTGCCCTTCACGAAGCCCACGTGACCGCCCCGCTCCGTGATCACGGGATGGATGTGTCGGTTCCGGCCCAGCGCGTCCCGCGGGAGGGCGGAGGGGGGAAGGAAAGGGTCGTCGACCGAATGGAGCACCAGCGTGGGCGTCCGGATGCCGTCGAGGTAGGCCGCCGAGCTGCTCTCCGCGTAGTAATGCGACGCGTCCCGGAACCCGTTCACGGGGGCCGTGAGGAGGTCGTCGAACTGTCGCAGGGTCCGGACCTCGCCGAGCCGGCGCAGGTCGACGCGGTCGCTCAGGAGGTGCTCCTTGTCCCGGGCCTTGGCCAGGAGCGACCGCAGGAAGTAGCGGGTGTAGAGGGTGCCCATGCGGCTGCGGGCCAGGAGGTCGGCGCCCGCCGCGAGGTCGAAGGGAACGGACACCGCCACCGCGGCGTCGGGCAGGGGCCCCGGGGCGTCGGCGGGCTCTCCGGCCACACCGCGCTCTCCCAGGTACTTCAGGACCACGTTGCCCCCCAGGGAGAACCCCATGACGCCGATGCGCCGCCGGGGGAAACGAGCCCGGAGGGTCGTCAGGACGAAGCCCAGGTCGGCGGTCTCGCCGGAGTGGTACGTGCGGGCACGGAGGTTGGGCTCCCCGGAGCAGGCCCGGAAGTTCATCCCCACCGGGAGCATGCCGGAGCGGCGCAGCACGTGGAAGGCGTGGCGCACGTAGCCCCTGCGGGTGTGCCCCTCCAGCCCGTGGAGGACCAGGACGACGGGCCCCCCGGCGTCGGGGATCAGGTCCAGATCGAGGAAGTCCCCGTCGGGCGTGTCCCATCGCTCCCGGACCACCGGCATCGGCGGATCGGGACGGAGGAACTTCCCGGCAAGCGTCTGGACGTGGGGGTTCCTCGCCCAGGCCGGCGCACGGTACGGCGTGGGATAGGCGCCGGGAGGGATCATCGCTCCGACGACAGCCAGGGCGGCCCGGCGGCCACGACCCGCGGGTATACGGGACAGGCCGGATGGTGCGCGCCGGGCAGGTAGCCGGTGCTCAAGAGGAACTCGCCGGTGATCTCTCCCCCCGTGAATCGGAAGGTGCGCTTGAAGAGCCGTACCCACTCGGCTCGCTCCCGGGGGTGATGCCCGTCGAGCCAGGCGGCGAAGGACCCGTGGCTCTCCCTCATCCCCAGGATCACGCCCGCGTTGTGGATGGCCGCATCGACCTTGAGCCGGTTCCGGATGATCCCCGCGTCGGCGAGGAGCCGGGCCCGCTCGGCCTCGCCGTAGGCGGCGACCGCCGCGACGTCGAACCCGTCGTAGGCCCGGCGGAAGGCCTCCTTCTTCTTGAGGATGGTGAGCCAGGAGAGACCCGCCTGGTTGATCTCCAGGAGGAGGCGTCCGAAGAGGTCGTGGTCGGTCCGGAGGGGGAATCCGTACTCCGCGTCGTGGTAGGGGCCGTGGAACGGATGCCCTGCCGCGTGCGCGCAGTACGTGCCGGGGGGGAGCTCGGCCCCCGAGGGGGGCGGGGAGGAGGTGGACATGAGGAACAAGGTACGGCGAAACCCGCCGGCGGCGCAGTCCGTAGAGAGGGCCGCGTCGCAAGGAATCCCGGGAGAACGTCTGGAGCGAGAGCATGCGATCGGGTTGTGGGATGATGCTGTTGGCGGGGCTTGCCGTGGTGGGGGCGGGCCCCCTGAACGGGCAGGATAGGGATGGCGTCGATCGCCTGTGGGCCGAGGTGGAGACCGTCGGGGGGGACGTGCTGGAGGGCTTCGTCCGGTGGGACCGGAACGAGGTGGGGTGGGGAGACCTCCTGGACGGGGACAAGGCCGTTCCCCGGGAGACCTACCTGATGTGGGCCCGGGCCACCGGGGACGGGGAGGTGGAGCAGCGCCGGAGCGTCGAGTTCATGGGCTTCACCGTGTCCTGGAACGAGGACGACCCCAGGTTCCCGAGCCTGGCCCAGTCCGGTATCCGGTTCGGGCACCTCGATCGGCTCGTGGTCCTGGACGATCAGCGGGTCGAGCTGCGCCTGAGGTCCGGCGAGATCGTCCAGCTGCAGGGCGGGAGCACCGACCTGGGGACGGACATGCGGGAGCTCCTGGTCGAGGTCCCCGGCGAGGAGACGGTGGAGCTGGAGTGGGACGACGTCGACGAGATCCGATTCGGCCCGGCGCCCGCCGGGGTGTCCCCCCGGGAGCCGCGTCTACACGGTACGGTGGAGGACCGCTGGGGAAACCGGTACACGGGTGCCCTGAGCTGGGATCTCGACGAGGCTCTCGCCTCGGACATCCTGGACGGAGAGGAGGACGGCCGGGACCGCGAGATCCCCTTCCGCGAGATCGCCGGCATCGAGCGGGACTGGGACGGCGCCCGGGTCCTCCTCACGGACGGGCAGGAGCTGGTGCTGTCCGGATCCAATGACGTGGACGACGGCCACCGCGGCGTCCAGATCTCGGATCCGGGGCTGGGGATGGTGGTCGTGGAGTGGGACGAGTTCGACTCCGTGCGCTTCCACCCGCCCGAGGCCCCCACGGGATGGGCCGACTTCGACGGCGGCCACCGGCTCGAGGGGACGGTGATCACCCGGGGTGGGGACGAGCTGACGGGCTGGATCCGCTGGGACGCGGACGAGGAATGGTCCTGGGAGCTCCTGAACGGGGAGCAGCGGGACGTGGTCTTCCACGTGGAGTTCGGTCGCATCGACCGCATCGAGCGGGGGTCGTCCCGGAGCGCCGTGGTGACCCTGCTGGACGGGCGCACCTTCGAGCTCGAGGGCTCCAACGACGTGGACCGGGACAACAAAGGGATCTTCGTGGCCGTGTCGGGGTCCCGGACGGGCCCGGACGCGCCGGACGCCGAGTGGATCCGGATCGACTGGGACGAGTTCCAGGAGCTCCGCTTCCACCACGGGAACTGATCTCGGACCCCGACGGGCCCGGGAGGGCAGCTATGCGCAGTCTTCGTAGGATTCGAGGCGTGGCCCGGATGGCGTTCGCCCTCGCCGTGGTCGTGGCCCTGCCCGGTGGGGCCACTGCCCAGGACGCCGACGACACCTTCCTCGATCCCGTCGCGGCCTCCCTCCACGCGGCTGCGGCGCGGAACTGGGCCACCATCGACGAATCGGTGCTCCGCTACACGGCCCTGATCCGCCAACGGATCGCCGCCGGGCTCCGGACGCCCCTCAAGGACCGCACCCTCTATCGCAACGAGTCGGCGGTCCGGGCCTTCTGGGACAAGGACTACGACGCGCTGGTCCAGGTGCTGGGCGCCCGGGCCCAGTATCCGGGACGGAGCATCGCCGAACGGGAGGGGGCCCTGGACTGGCTCGACGACCTGGCCTTCGATCAGCCCTTCGAGCCGGGGGGCGACCGTCTCTTCTTCGGGTTCACCGACCCCGACGACGAGGGGTTCGAGCCGGACGACGAGGACTTCTGGATCGCCCATCCCCTGGCCCCCGGCGCGGACAGCCTCTACCGCTTCGAGAGCGGGGACACGCTCACCATCCGGCTTCCGGACGGTCGGGCGCTCCGGACCGTGAAGCTCGACGTCCTTCCGCGGGTGGCGGACGTGCACCGGATCACCGGCGCACTGTGGATCGAGCCGGAGAGCGGCGCGCTGGTCCGGGCGGTCTATCGCCTGAGCCAGCAGTTCGACGCCATCCGTGACGTGCCGGATCTGGCCGAGGAGGAGGAGCGGGGCGAGTTCAAGTACGTGCCGGGGATCTTCAAGCCCTGGACCTTCGACATGACGATGGTGGCCGTGGACTACGGCTTCTGGAACTTCGAGGTGTGGCTGCCCCGGGCCATGCGCGTGGAGGGTGAGGCGGCCGCCGGCATCCTCAAGTTCCCGGTGTCCATGGACATCTCGTACCGGATCGAATCGGTCACCACCGCGGGTGACGTGGCGGCGGCCGCGGAGCCCGAGACCCCGACGCCGGATCCCTCCCGGACCCGGCATTTCGAGACCCGGGCCGAGGCCATGGCCTTCATGGCCTCCCTCATGACCGACGACGACGGCACCCGATACGTGCCCCTCTCGGAGGTGACCCAGCGCAGCCAGGGGCGGGCGGCCCGCTACCTGGTCCCGGAGGACCCCTCCGTCCTGGCCACCAGCCGTCATCTTCCGCCCCCGATCTGGGAGGACGCCCCGGGCTTCGCCACCGACGAGGAGATCGGCGAGTACGTCTCCACCCTGGCGGACCTGCCGGCGCCCCCGGTCCAGGGCATCCCCTGGGCGGCCAACTGGGGCTGGGACCGGGCGGACCTGTTGCGGTACAACCGTGTGGAGGGGCCGGCGGTCGGCGGGCGCTTCGACGCCCGCACCGACGCCTGGTTCCTGGGTCCGATGGACATCCGGGCGAGCGGGTTCCTCGGGCTCGCCGATCTCGAGCCGAAGGTCCGGCTGGACCTCGAGTGGGCGTCGGTGCGTCGGCGGCTGACCCTGGGCGGATACCGGGAGATCCGGCCCATGGACACGGAGGCGCGGCGGCTGGGACTCGGGAACTCTCTGAACGCCCTCCTCTTCGGGCGGGACGACGGGGAGTACTTCATGGCTACGGGCGCGGACTTCACCTGGCGCCCCCCGGAAGCGTCCCGGGAGACCTATCGGGTACGGGTCTACGCGGAACGGCACCACCGCATGCAGAACAAGGTCGACTTCGCGCTCTTCCACGCCTTCGACGGCGACTGGAGCTTCCGTCCGAACGTCCTGGCCGACGGCGTGGAGGAGGCGGGCGGGGAGATCCGGCTGGCCCCCTGGTGGGGCACCGACCCGCTCCGGGCCCAGTTCGGCCTGGTGCTCTACGCCCACGGAGGCGCCTGGCGCTTCCCCCGGGGCACGGGGGAGGGGAGCGAGGACACCTTCGTGCGGACCTCGGGGATGCTCCGGCTGGCGGTTCCCCTGATGGAGGGCCGTTGGCGGATCGGGGCGGAGGCCGGCGGGGGGACCACGTGGGGCCGGGCGCCGGTGCAGCGGGGCTGGTACCTGGGCGGCCCCCACAATCTCCGGGGCTACCCGGCGTCCACCGTTTACGGCTCCAGCTTCACCCGGGGCCGCCTGGAGCTGGCCCGGGTCTTCCCGGTGGGCACAGTGAGCGTCTTCGGGGACGTGGGATGGGCCGGGGAGCGCGAGGAGCTCACCGCCGACGAGCTGCTGTACGGCGTGGGCGTCGGGGGAAGCATCCTCGACGGCCTCATCCGCATGGACCTCTCGTACGGGCTGGACGACCCCTTCGGCCAGTTCCGGGTCGACCTCTACCTCGACGCGATCCTCTGACCCGCGTCCGGACGGTGGTGAGGTCGTTCGCCTCGCCGCGTCGTTCCGCCTCGTCGGGCCGGCGCCTTCGGCCCCTCGGTGGCCACCGGACTGCCGATACGCCAGACTAGGCGGTAATCCGGCCCGGACGTCCCCGGGCCCCGACCCCGAACCGAGTACCGGATGGCCCGTCCCACCCCCGCTAGCGCGCTCCTGTCGCTCGCTCTCCTTCTGACGGCCGGCTGCGCCGAGCCCGAGCCCCCCGTCGAATCCGGGATCCCCGAGACGCTCGCCCGGCACAGGGCCCGGACCCTTTCGGACATCCGCTACCACGTGGCCCTGAACGTACCCCGTCAGCGTGCCGCGCCGGTGGAGGGGCGCACCACGCTCCGGTTCGAATGGGACGATCCGGAGGGCCGGCCCGTCGTGGTGGACTTCAAGGATCCGGCGGAGCGCGTCCGCACCGTGTCGGTGAACGGGGGGCCCGCCACCTGGCGACCGGAAGCGGACCACGTGGTCCTGCCCGCCGACCAGTTCGTGCCGGGCGAGAACGTGGTGGAGATCGCCTTCGCCGCCGGGGACGAGGCCCTCAACCGGTCCGACGAGTTCCTCTACACCCTCTTCGTTCCGGACCGGGCCCACTTCTCCCTGCCGGTCTTCGATCAACCGGATCTGAAGGCACGGGTGTCGTGGCAGATCCGGGTGCCGCCGGGCTGGGTCGCGGTCGCCAACGGACCCGCCGCGACGGCCCCCTCCGTTCCGTCGGATCTCGCAGGGGAAGGCGTGGAGGCGGCCGAGGGCGCCGGGGAGGGGCCCCGGGTCTACGAGTTCCGCGAGAGTCGGCCCATTCCCACGTACCTGTTCGCTTTCGCGGCCGGGCGCTTCCAGGTCGAGAAGGCGGAACGGGGGGACTTCACCTTCACGATGTACCACCGGGAGACCGACCAGGAGGCCGTGGCCCGGAACCGGGACGCGATCTTCGACCTCCACCACACCGCTCTGGAGTGGCTCGAGGACTACACAGGGATCGACTACCCCTTCCAGAAGTTCGACTTCGTGCTGCTTCCCCCCTTCCAGTACGGCGGAATGGAGCATCCGGGGGCGATCTTCTACCGACAGTCGTCCCTCATGCTCGATGCCTCGGCCACCCAGGGGAATCTGCTGGGGCGGGCCAGCCTGATCGCCCACGAGACGGCGCACATGTGGTTCGGCGACCTGGTCACCATGGCCTGGTTCAACGACGTGTGGACCAAGGAGGTCTTCGCGAACTTCATGGCCGCCAAGATCGTGCACCCCTCCTTTCCGGAGGTGGACCACCGGCTGCGCTTCCTCCTGGCCCACCACCCCACCGCCTACGGGGTGGACCGCACGCCCGGGGCGAACGCGATCCGCCAGCCGCTGGACAACCTCCAGGAGGCCGGCACCCTCTACGGCGCCATCATTTATCAGAAGGCGCCGGTGGTGATGGCTCATCTCGAGCGGACCGTGGGGGAGGACGCCTTCCGGGAGGGGATGCGGACCTACCTGGACCGCTTCGCCTACGGAAACGCCCGTTGGCCCGACCTCATCAGCATCCTCGACCGGAGCTCGTCGGAGGATCTCGTGGGGTGGAGCCGCGTCTGGGTCGAGGAGCCGGGTCGCCCCACCGTGGAGGTGGCGTACGACCCGGGTGCCCTCGACGGAACGGTGGTCCTGAGCCAGTCGGATCCATGGGAGCTGGACCGGATCTGGCCACAGACCCTGGAGCTGGTCGGCAGCTGGAGCGGCGAGTTGGACTCCACCCGGGTCCGGCTCGAGTCGGCCACCGCCGTGGTGGACGCGTGGAGCGGGAGGGGCGCCCCGGACTGGGTGTTGCCCGCCGGCGCCGGGATCGAGTACGGCTTGTTCGTGCTTCCCGAGGCGTGGCTCGACGCCCTGGCCGCGGACCTGGCGAACCTCCAGGTCCCGACCCACCGGGGCGCGGCCTGGATCGTCCTGCAGGACGCGTTGCTCGAGGAGCGTATCGAGCCGGAGGCGCTGCTGGACCGGGCCCTCACGGCCCTTCAGGAAGAGGCGGACGAGCTCCTCATCGCGCGCATCCTGGGCATCGTGGAAGGGATCTACTGGCGTCTCCTTCCGGAGGAGGTCCGGGTGGCCGCGGCGCCCAGGGTCGAAGGCGTCCTCTGGGAGGGGGTGGAGCGGGCGGAGGCCAACACGGTGAAGGCCGCCTTCTTCTCGGCCTGGTCCGACGTGGCCACCACGCCGGGCGCGGTGGAGCGGATGCGCCGGATCTGGGCCCGCGAGGAGGAGGTCCCCGGCGTCCCCATGTCCGAGAGTCAGGAGATCGGGCTGGCCGAGGGCCTCGCGCTCCGGGGCCTCCCGGAGGCGGAGGCGGTGCTGGACGCCCAGGCGGAGCGTATCGCCAACCCGGACCGGAGGGCCAGGTTCGACTTCGTGCGGCCGTCCCTCTCCGCGGACCCGTCGGTTCGCGAGGCCTTCTTCCGGAGTCTGGCGGACCCCGTCAACCGGGAACGGGAGCCCTGGGCTCTGGCCGGGATGAGCTACCTCCAGCACCCGCTTCGGCGGGCCCATGGAGCGACCCTGGTCCGGGACGCCCTGGAACTCATGGAGGAGATCCAGGCCACGGGGGACATCTTCTTCCCGACCCGGTGGGCCGCCTCGACCCTCGGAAGCCACAACGAACCAGAGGTGGTCGAGACCGTGACGGCATATCTCAGGGCGCACCCGGACCTGCCGCCCCGTCTCCGGGGGAAGGTGCTCCAGCCGGCGGACGGCGTCCGTCGCGCCGCCCGCATCGTCCACGGCGCCGAAGCGGCCCCGGCCTGGAGCGTCCAATGGTGAGGCTCGCGCAGGGGGGCTGCGCCCTGCTCATCGTGGCCTTCGTTGCATGCGCTCCGGGCGACCGAGCCCCGGAGGAGGTCCTGTCCACGTATCGGGCGCCGGACGGTCTGGTGGACCGGCCGGACCTGCGCCGGCTCGTGGAGCTCCAGGAGGCGCGGGACGGGGCCGCCCTGGCGGCCGAGCTCCGGAGTCCCGACCCGGTTGTCCGGGCGCGTGCGGCCTTCGGCCTGGCCTCGGTTCAGGACCCCGCCGCTCTTGAGGCCCTCCTGCCGCTGCTGCAGGACCCCGACCCGCGGGTCCGGGCGGACGCAGCCTTCGCGGTGGGTCAGATGGACCGTCCGGACCTCGGGGCGGTCCTCTTCGACGTGCTCAAGTCCGAGTGGGATCCCCGGGTCCGGAGCGTCCAGCTCGAGGCCGTGGGCAAGCGCTGCGACGAGACGGCGGCGAGGCGGCTCCCGACGGTGACCCCGCCCGAGCTCCGGGGCGCGGTGGATCGGGCCTTGAGCCGGTGCGCCCTGGCGGGCGTGGGCGGGCCGGAGGTCTGGGCGCACCTGGCCGGGGAGCTGACGCATCCGGACCCGGCGGCCCGGGAGTGGTCCGCCTACGCCTTCGGTCGACATCCCGACCCGGGGGTCTGGGCGGATCAGATCCGCGCGGTGCGGCTGGCGCTGGACGGCTACCGGCGGGACGACGCCGCCGCCATGCACCTGATCCGGGCCCTGGGCCGGGCCTCGGACCGGTTCGCCACGCCTCGGCTCTCCGAGTGGCTCCGTCACGGCCGGTCCTGGCAGAGCCGGGTGAACGCCGCCGAGGCCCTGGCGCGATATCCCGGAGCCGGGCCCCGGTCGTCCTTGCTGGACGCACTGACGGACCCCTCGGTCCACGTGCGGCTCCAGGCTGCGGCCGGGCTCGCAGGTGCCCCTCCGTCTCCCGGCGAGATGGAGGTGATGCGGGACCGGGTGTTCGGAGACGTGGAGGACGCCGCGGTGGCCGGGGCCCTCCTCGAGGTCCTGGCTGCCGCCGGGGACCAGCAATCGGTCCGCCGGTGGGTCGAGGACGTTGCGTTCCCGGACGGGAGCGAGTCGGCCCAGCTCGCCGCCGTGCGGGGGGCCGCCGCCCTGGACGGCGAACCGGGAATCAGGCTCCTGCAGCGGGCGCTTCTCGAGGGGGCTCCCAGGGTCTCGCTGCAGGCCGCCCGTGCGCTTTCCGGGCGCTGGGACGTCTCCAGGGGCTTCCCCGCCGCCCGTCCGGTCTTCCTGGAGGCCTTCACCCAGATGGTGGGGCATCGGGATGCCCGCATCCGAGCCCTGGGCCGGTCCGGTTTGGAAGACGAGCTTCTCGCACCGTTGGGAGGCGCGGCGCGGATTCCCGACTCGCTCCGGGACGAGGCGCCAGGGCCGGGGGGACCGGCACAGCGCCGGTACCTCGCGGTGGACTGGGACGCCCTTGCCGCCCTGGGGCCCGCCCCCCGTCTCCACCTCGAGACGTCCCGGGGTCGCGTCGTGCTGCGCCTCGTCCCCGAGGAGGCACCCATGACGGTTGCGGCGGTGGCCGCGACGGCGCGGGCAGGCCGGTACGATGGTGTCCCTTTCCACCGGGTCGTCCCGAACTTCGTGGCCCAGGGGGGCGACGTGAGTCGCGGCGGGACCGCCCCGGGTGTGGACTTCCGCCTCCGGAGCGAGTTCACGGGTGTCCGGTACCTCCGGGGCGTCTTGGGGATGGCCAGGGCGGGGAAGGACACCGAGACCACGCAGTTCTTCGTCACCCACTCTCCGCAGCCCCACCTCGACGGGGGCTACACCGCCTTCGGATGGGTGGAGCGGGGCATGGAGGTCGTGGACGCCATCGCTCCGGAGGACCGGATCGTCCGGGCCTGGGTCGTCCCCGGCTGAGCGCCCCCCCGGGGCACCGCGCGCACCGGGGGCAGGGGAGGGCGTCGGGCGCGGACGACGTTCGGTCCGACGGAAGCGACAGGGTAGACGCACAAGTCGGTGATCCGCGGGGGCATTTGCGGCCGCGCGGGTCCGGCCGTGACGGCTCGCACGTTTTTTCACTAAACGGTGTTTCCGGACGGATACAGGGCTCCCCTTGAGGCCGGGGTACGATCTGTTTACACTGTTCACCATGTCTGAACAGCGTGAACGAATTCTGGCCGCGGCCTGCGACCTCTATCTGTCGACGGGGCTGGACGGCTTCTCCATGCGGAAGCTCGCCCGCTCCCTCGGGGTGACGGCTCCTGCCCTCTATCGGCACTACGAGAGCAAGGAGCGGCTGCTGCAGGATGTGATGGCCCAGGCCTACGAGCGCTTCGCCCAGTACCTCTACCGGTCCCTGGCGGGGTCGTCCCCGGTGGAGCGACTGCAGCTGGCGGCGGATGCGTACGTGGACTTCGCCCTGGAGCACCCGATGCTCTACGACATGCTCTTCGCCTCACCGGAGTTCCGGGGGGTGGGGGAGGTGTCTGCGGAGCTGGAGGCCCTGGGCTGTGCGG
Organism: Longimicrobiales bacterium; assembly: GCA_035464715.1. Taxonomy (GTDB): domain Bacteria; phylum Gemmatimonadota; class Gemmatimonadetes; order Longimicrobiales; family Gaopeijiaceae; genus Gaopeijia. The sequence goes on along the minus strand of DATHRY010000366.1, from coordinate 22,205 downwards.
TGGGGCAGTTCTGGCACGACCGGGTTCGGGAGTGCATGGACCACGGCATCCTCCGGGAGGGGGAGCCCGAGGCGGTGTCGGTCACCATGTGGGGCCATGCCCACGGCCTCCTGGTGCTCCATCGGCAGGGCGTCCTCGCTCGGGACGGCATCGTGACCGACGAGGACTTCCGGGCGCTCTTCCGGGCGTCCGGCCGTCGGGTCCTCGTGGGGCTGGCGCCGTCGGAGCAGGCGGCGGCCCTGGTGGCGCGGGATGACGCCTCGGGCGTCGTGGAAGCCGTGCGCGGCGCGCACGAGATGAGCGGCGCCACGGACTGACCGCGCCTCCACACGGGGGTGCGTGAGTGGCCGTGGTGAGACCAAGAGAACCGACAACGGTACCCGAGGGGTGCCGGGAAGAGGATATCGCAGGATGCACGTGACGACGAAGAGGGGGTGGTGGACCGGTGCTCGCCCGGGTCTGCGACGGATGGCCGGCTCCGGTGCCTGCATGTCGGCCCTGGCCCTCCTGCTGCCGATGGCGGCGCACGGACAGGCCGCACCTGCGGGCGCGGGCGCGTCCGGGCGCATGCTCACGCTCGAGGAGGCGGTGCGAACCGCCGTGGAGCAGAACCCTGAGCTGCAGGCGGCTCGTTTCGGGCTCCAGGAGGCCCGGGAGCAGGTGGACGAGGCGTGGGGGAACGTCTTCCCGACCGTCGACCTGACCTCCTCCTATACCCGCAACCTCTCGGCGGCTACCTCGTTCCTCCCGGCGATCATCTTCGATCCCGATGCCGATCCGGACGAGCTGATCCCCGTCCCGTTCGGCGCCGACAACCTGTGGAACCTGTCCATCGACGCCGAGCAGACGCTGTTCGACGCGGCGGCGTTCATCGGTGTGGGTGCCGCGGGTCGGTTCGAGTCGCTTCAGAGGGAGGTGGTCCGGGGCCAGCTCCACACCGTGGTGACCCGGGTCCGGACCGCGTACTACGACCTCCTCCTGAGTCAGGAGCAGGAGCGCCTCATCGAGAACTCGGTGCGCCGGGTCGAGGAGAGCCTCGGCGAGACCCGGGCCCTGGCCGAGGCGGGCCTGTCGTCGGAGTACGACGTCCTGCGCCTGGAGGTGGAGCTGGCGAATCTGACCCCCAACCTCAGGCGGGCGACGAATGCGGTGCATCAGGCGAAGCGCCAGCTCGGCATCGAGCTGAAGCTCCCCTCCGACGAGGCCGAGAGCCTGCGCGTCGCCGGATCCCTGGCGACGATGGACCTGACGGACCTCCAATCCAACTCCGCGGACAACCAGGCCATCCTGACCGTGGCGGAGGTGGCGCCGACCCCGGACCCGGACCTCATCGCCGCGGCCCTGGCCAACCGGTCGGAGGTCCGCCAGCTCGAGGCCACGGAGGACCTGAGGCACACCGAGCTCCGGCTTCAGCAGGTCGAGTATCTCCCGCGGCTCTCCCTCTTCGGCAGCTACGGCATCAACGCGCAGCAGAACGGGAGCCCGGAGTTCTTCGGCGAGCCCAGGGCGTACGCGCGGACCGTGGGGCTGCGGCTGACCTTCCCGATCTTCCAGGGATTCCAGCGGGATGCCCGTATCGACCGTCAGCGGGCGGTCCTGGAGCAGGCCCGGGTCCAGACCGAGTACGCCCGGAGCCGCGTGGTGGGAGAGGTCCGGACCTTGTCCGAGCGGGTCGAGGAGTCCCGGCTCCGGGCCCTGGCCCAGCGGCTCGCGGTGACCCAGGCCCAGCGAGGCTTCGAGATCGCCCGGGCCCAGTACCGGGAGGGGCTCGGGAGCCAGCTCGAGCTCACCGACGCCGAGGTGGCGCTCCGGGAGAGCGAATTCAACTACGCCCAGGCGGTCTACGATTTCCTGGTGGCCCGGGCGCAGCTGGACGAGGCCGTCGGCCTGGTCCCGATGGGGGAGTACGTGGAGGTGGAGGGGACCGATGCCGACCGTTCGTGACGCACGCCGAGGGGCGCCCGGAGTCCGGGTGTCCAGAACCGACCGAGAGATGACCATGCACCAGAACCCGTTCCTGCGCTTCGGAGCCCTGACGTCCCTGATCCTGGCGGCCGCGTGCGGGACCGCCGAGGCCGGGGACCCGGAAGCCACGACGGCCAGTGAGCCCGCCGGCTTCGTGCGAGTGATCAACGTGCAGACCGCCACGGTGGCACCCGAGCACTTCGTCGAGCAGGTGCGTCTCACCGGAGTCGTGGAGGCGAGCCGCGACGTGATGGTCTCCGCGGAGGAGAGCGGCACCATCGTCGAGACCCTCCTCGAGAAGGGGGCTCGGGTCCAGGCGGGGCAGGCCCTGATGCGCATCGACGACCGCATCCTGACCTCCCAGGTGGATCAGGCCCGGGCCGCCGCCGCCCTGGCACAGGAGACGTGGCAGCGCCGGAAGCGGCTCTGGGAGGAGGACCAGGTGGGTTCGGAGCTGGCCTACCTCGAGGCCCGGTACGGTGCCGAGCAGGCGGACGCCAACCTCCGGAACCTCCAGGAGCGGCTCGCCCGCACCGTGATCCGGGCCCCGGTGGAGGGAGTGCTCGAGGACCGCATGGTCGAGACCGGAACGCTGGTGTCCCCGGGGACCGTGGTCGCACGCGTGGTGGACGTGAACCCCGTGAAGATCAACGCCGGGGTCCCCGAGCGGTACGCGCCGGACGTACAGGTGGGCGCGCCCGCAGCCGTCACCTTCGACGTGCTGCCCGAAGCCAGCGCCGAAGCCCGGGTCAACTTCGTGGGCTCGGCGGTGGACGCGCGGAACCGGACCTTCCCGGTGGAGATCCAGCTTTCGAACCGTGGCGGGCTCATCAAGCCGGAGATGGTGGCCAACGTGTCCATCCAGCGCCGGGAGATCGCGGATGCGGTGGTGGTTCCCCAGGACGCCGTGGTGCGGATGGCGGAGGGATACCAGGTGTTCGTGGTGGAGGGCGAGGGCGAGAACGCGGTGGCGCGAGCGCGTGCCGTGACGCTGGGCCCGTCCCAGGCGAACCGGGTGGTGATCACCGAGGGTCTCGAGCCGGGTGATCGCCTCGTGATCATGGGCCAGAAGAGCGTGGCGGACGGAGACCGGGTCCGCGTCGTGGGAGGCGGAGCCTGATGGAGCCGGATCGACCGAGAGATCACCGGGACATCCCCGAAGGGGGCCCGGCCAGCGATCCCGACTTCCTGTCGCGGTTCAAGGAGTTCGGACCCACCTCGTTCGCGGTGGACCACGGCACCAGCATCCTGGTGCTGCTGTTCATCGTGACGATCATGGGCTTCCTCTCGTACCGGACCACGCCCAAGGAGGCGTTTCCGGAGATCGAGGTCCCGATGGTGATCGTGAACACGGTCTACCCGGGCGTGTCGCCGGCCGACGTGGAGTCCCTCATCAGCCGACCTCTGGAGGACGAGCTCTCCACGATCTCCGACGTCAAGGAGCTCATCTCGAGCTCCGTGGAGGGCCACTCGAGCCTCACGGTGGAGTTCGAGACCACCGTGGCCATCGAGGACGCCCTCGCCTCCGTGCGGGAGAAGGTGGACCTGGCCAAGCCGGATCTGCCCGCCGACGCCGAGGACCCGGCGATCGTGGAGTTCAGCATGTCTGAGGTGCCGATCATGCAGGTGAACCTGTCCGGCGACTACGGACTGGTCCGCCTCAAGGAGATCGGCGAGGAGATGCAGGACCGTCTCGAGCAGATCCCTTCGATCCTGCGGGTCGATCTGCGGGGTGGGCTGGAGCGTGAGGTCCAGGTGGACGTGGACCTCCGGAAGCTCCAGTTCTACGGCCTCGCCCTGAACGACGTGACGGATGCCATCCGGGAGGAGCACGTCAACATCCCGGGCGGCTCCATCGACGTGGGGGAATCGAAGTACCTGGTCCGGGTGGACGGGGAGTTCTCCGACCCCGCCCTCATCGAGGATCTCGTCGTGACGGCCGACAACGGTCGGCCGGTCTACGTCCGGGACGTGGCGACGGTCGACTTCGGGTTCGCCGAGCGGGAGAGCTTCGCCCGCCTCGACGGGACCGACGTGGTCACGCTGGACATCATCAAGCGGTCGGGCCGCAACATCATCGAGACCTCCGACCAGGTGAAGCGGGTCGTGGACGAGATGGGCCCGCTCATGCCGCCGTCCACGGTGGTCAAGATCACCTCGGACCAGTCCAGGGACATCCGCATGATGGTGTCGAGCCTGGAGAACAACATCGTCTCCGGGCTGCTCCTGATCGTGGGCGTGCTCCTCTTCTTCCTGGGTCTGACGAACTCCGGGTTCGTGGGGATCTCCATCCCCGCGTCGATGCTCCTGAGCTTCGTCGTGCTGCGGATGCTCGGCACGACCATGAACATGGTGGTGCTGTTCTCGCTGATCCTGGCCCTCGGGATGCTGGTGGACAACGCCATCGTGGTGGTGGAGAACATCTACCGCTACATGGAGGAGGGGTGGGACCGGAAGTGGGCGGCGAAGAAGGCGACGGGTGAGGTGGCGATGCCGGTGATCGCCGCGACCCTGACGACGCTGGCGGCCTTCGGACCGCTCCTGTTCTGGCCCGGCACCACGGGCGAGTTCATGAAGTTCCTGCCGACGACGCTGATCGTGACCCTGTCGTCGTCGCTGTTCGTGGCCCTCGTGATCATCCCGTCGCTGTGCGCGATGTTCATGCGCCTGGAGGACGAGCCCCGGAAGGGGCTGCGGCCGGCGGCCCGCATCACCCTGGTGGCCGCGGGCGTCCTGCTGCTGGCCTTCGTGGCCCGGGCGAACCTCCTCACGGCGGGGCTGCTGGCGCTCACGGGGCTTCTCGTGTGGGCCTTCTTCCACTTCGTCCTCAATCGGGTGGCCCGGGACTTCCAGGACCGGTTCGTCCCGACGATGATCTCGTTCTACGAGCGGCAGCTCCGGTGGGCACTGGATCACCGGGCGGTGATCCTGGGGCTTTCCGCAACGGCCTTCGTCGTCACGGTTCCCCTGTTCGTGGCGTTCAACCACGGGGTCGAGTTCTTCCCCGAGGACATCCCCCCGAAGGACGTCTTCGTGGACGTGGAGACGCCTGTGGGCACGCGGGCGGCCGCGACCGACGCCCATCTGCGACGCCTCGAGGCGGAGCTGCTCGAGGCTCCGGGGCGTGAGGACTGGGCGTCCCGGGTCGCCATCTCCGGAGGCGGCGGCGGGTCCGCGGCGGCCGGAGCCATGGGGCAGGGCGGTCCGTCCGGCCCGGACCGTGGGCGGACCACCATCAGCCTGGTCGACTTCCAGGACAGGGAGAACGACGCGTTCGAGCTTCTGGCCTGGATGCAGGAGAACGTGGGGACCGAAGTGGCCGGAGCCGAGGTGACGGTGGAGGCGCGGCAGGAAGGGGTGTCCGACGCCCCCCCGGTGAACATCGAGATCGTCGGGGACGATCCGGCCGTGCTGCAGGAGCTGAGCGATCAGGTGCTGGCGCACCTGCGGGCCGATCCGGTCTTCCCGAAGCTGCTGGGCCTCGAGAGCGACCTGGATCAGGCCCGGCCGGAGCTGTCGGTCCGGGTCGACCGGGAGAAGGCTGCGCTCTTCGACCTGTCCACCATGGACGTGGGGCAGGCCATCCGTGGCGCCATCGACGGCATCGAGGCGGCCAAGTACCGGGACGGGAACGACGAGTACGACATCGTCGTGCGGCTGGCTCCGGAGTTCCGGCAGGAGCTGGATCAGCTCGGTCAGCTGACGGTCGTCGCCGAGGGTGGGGCTCAGATCCCGCTCTCGTCGGTGGCGGACTGGAGCGTCGGCGAGGGGCTCGGCTCGATCCGGCGGAAGGACCAGACCCGGATGGCGACGATCTCTTCGGACGTCGCGGCGGGGCTGAACAGCAACGCGGTCCTCGCAGAGGTCCGCGCGTCGCTGGCGGATTTCGCCGAGAACGAGCTGCCCCCGGGCTACACCCTGCAGTACACCGGGGAGCAGACCGAGCAGGCCGAGGCCCAGAGCTTCCTCCTCGGGGCCTTCCTCACCGCCCTCTTCCTCATCGGCTTCATCCTGGTGAGCCAGTTCAACTCCGTGGTGAAGCCGGTGATCATCCTGACGTCGGTGTTGATGTCCACGGTGGGGGTCCTGCTGGGGCTGCTCCTCTTCCAGATGCCCTTCGGGATCATCATGACCGGGGTGGGCATCATCTCCCTGGCGGGGATCGTGGTGAACAACGCCATCGTCCTGATCGACTACATCGACATCCTCCGGGACCGGGACGGCATGGACCGTCGGGAGGCGCTGGTGGTGGGGGGCAAGACCCGCTTCCGGCCGGTGGTCCTGACCGCCACGACGACCGCCCTGGGCCTCGTGCCTCTGGCGATCGGGCTCAACTTCGACTTCTTCGGGCTGTACGGGAGTCTTACGCCGGAGCTGTACTGGGGCGGTGAGCAGGCGGCGTGGTGGGGGCCCATGGCGGTGGCCGTCATCGCCGGGATCATCTTCGCGACCTTCCTCACCCTGATCCTGGTCCCGGTCCTGTACTCCCTGGTCGACGACGCCACCAAGCTCTTCCGGCGCTACTTCACCCACGCCGACGAAGCTCAGGTGGACGTGACCGACGCGGGGGCCGCCGACGCCGAGGAGGAAACGCCGGCGGCCGAGGCACCTCCGGTGCCGGAGCCCCGCAGGAAACCCGAGCCGGCTCCGGTGTTCCGGTCGACGCTCTCGGGTCCCGAGCTGCAGCCGGAGTAGCCCGGGTCTTCGGCGGCCAACGATCGCGCCGGGTCGGGTGTCTCCTGGACGACGCCCGACCCGGCACGCGTTCGGGGATCGACGCCTCTCCATCGAGATCTCCCTCCCGTTTCCATATGACGTTTCGACGACTTGCCGCGGCCCTCGCGGTCGTGACGACCTTTGCCACGCCGGTTCACGGCCAGGCGCCTCAATCCCCGGAGCCCGACGGTCCCCTCCGGGTCTACCTGGACTGCGCCACCTGGAACTGCCGGGAGGAGCGGTACCGGCAGGACATCACCTGGGTGACCTGGGTGCGGGAACCCCAGGACGCGCAGGTCTACATCCTCCTCACCGGGCAGCGGGCCGGGAACGGGGGGCTGCGCTACACCTTCGACTTCGAGGGAAGGGGCACCCTGGCCGGGACCACGGACCGCTACTCCTTCACTTCGAATCCCACCGACGTGGAGGAGGAGACGGTGGCGGGGCTCATCCAGACCATCTCCGCGGGTCTGGTCCGCTACGCGGCCCTCTCGGGGCGACTCGAGCAGATCCGGATCGAGGGAGCCCCGGTGGATGAGGCGACGGCGCGGGAGCCCCAGCAACGCCAGGGGGACGATCCCTGGAACTTCTGGGTCTTCTCGGCGCGCTTCAACGCGGAGATCCAGCGCGAGGACCGGGAGGAGCAGGACGAGTTCGAGGTCAATCTCTCCGCGAACCGCACCACGGATCTGTGGAAGGTCGACCTGGGCGCCCGCTTCGACTACCGCCGGCGGGAGGTCACCTTCGACGACGACGAGGACCCCTTCGTCGACGAGCGGGAAGACTGGCGCGTGGATGCCCAGGTGGTCCGAAGCCTGGGTCCGCACTGGTCCGTGGGCTTCATCTCGGACGTGGGCAAGTCGGTCCGATTCAACGAGGACTTCTCCTTCGAGTTGAGTCCCGCGGTGGAGTGGAACTACTTCCCCTGGCAGGAGTCGACCCGGCGGCGGCTGGTGGCGAACTACAGCATCGGGGTCGCCTACGTCGAGTACGACGAGGTGCCCACCATCTACGAGAAGTCCGAGGAGACCCTCCTCCAGCATCGTCTGGACATCGCCTACCGCCAGCAGGAGTCCTGGGGCCAGGCCAACCTGGGTGCGGAGCTGCAGCAGTACCTGCAGTACACCGACCAGTACTCGATCGAGCTCCAGGCCAACGTGGAGTACCGGCTCATCCGGGGCCTCGGCCTGGACGTCGGAGTCGGGTACGAGGTCATCCGGGATCAGCGGTTCCTGTCGGCGGAGGGGCTCACGCCCGAGGAGATCCTGATCTCCCGTCGGGAGCTCCAGACGGGATCCCGGTTCTCCTTCGAGGTGGGACTCAACTATCGCTTCGGTTCGATCTTCAATACCGTGGTGAATCAGCGCTTCCCGGGTCTGAACTGAGCCCGGTTCCAACGATCCCCCGAGCGGGAGTTCCCCATGGGTCCTTGCCGTCCCCGGCCTGCCAACGGTCGTCTCCCCTCGATACGGTCCGCCCGGGGGGGGTGGGCCGTGATGATGGTCGGCCTTGCGGCGTGCGGCGGTGCCTCGGGCTCGCCCTTCACCGGGAGCGCGCCGGCGGAGGAGAATGCCGTCTACGAGGCGGTGGTGCGTTTCGTGGCCTCGAACTACCAGCCCCGGGCCCAGGCTGGACCGCCGGCGGCCTGGTGCCTGGCGGTAGGCAGACGTGCGTTCCGGGCCTCGGACCCGAATGCCCGGGACCCGGAGGAGGACTGGGAGCCATCGGCCCGCATGCTGGCGAGGGTGGCCGACGTGCAGCCTCCGGTGCGTCCTGTGTCCCACTGCGGGCAGGGAAGGGGCACCGAGGAGGTCCTCAACGAGACCGGCGAGCCGGCCATCCTGATGCTCATCACCCAACCGAGCTGGGAGACCCAGGAAGTGGCCAACCTGGAGGTCCGCATGCGGGAGAGTCCCGTGGCGTTCGACCGGGCACGGTGCCGCCTGGTCCGGGGTGTGGAGGGATGGCGCATCCGGGACTGCGTTTGAGGCCCCCGGCAGTGGCTGCTCCGCGGTGGCCGTACCCGGGCTGATCGTGTCGGGTTGGAGCTGGAGCCTGCCCGTCTTGCTCGGCCTCATGACCGCCGTCTGGGGGGTCTCGCTCCGGCTGCGTGACGTCTCGATCGTGGACGTGATCTGGGGTCCGGGCTTCCTGGTGGTGACGCTCCTGGCCCGGATCCTGTCCCCGTCGCCCGGTCCCTTGTCGGGGCTCACCGTGGTCCTGGTCGCCGCCTGGTCCGGGCGCTTGGCGCTGCACCTCGCCCTCCGGGCGCGGGGACGGGGCGAAGACCCCCGGTACGCGGAGATGCGGGCGGCTCACGGGAAGGCCTTTCCCCTCCGGAGCCTGGCGACCGTGTTCTTCTTTCAGGGGTTTCTGATCTGGATCCTCTCCACCCCTCTGGCGGTTGCGGCGGCGTCGCCGGCGACGCCGGGTCCCTGGGCCTGGGTCGGGACCGGCCTGGTGGTGGGCGGACTCGTCCTGGAGGCCGTCGCCGACGCCCAGCTCTCCCGGTTCCGGAGGGGCGGGGGGAGCGGGGTGCTTGATGAGGGCCTGTGGCGCTACTCCCGGCACCCCAACTACTTCGGCGAGGCCGTGCTGTGGTGGGGTTTCTGGCTGCTGGCGGTGGACGCCGGCGCCGCGTGGACCGTCTTCGCGCCCCTCGGGATGACGTTCCTCCTCCTGAAGGTCTCCGGCGTCCCTCTCCTGGAGTCCCGGCTTCGTGCCCGTCGCCCCGAGTACGCCGCCTACGCTCGACGGACGTCGGCCTTCGTCCCCTGGCCTCCCAGGAAGGAACCGTGACCCTCCTCAAGGGCACCGAGCGCCCGGCTCCGTACCCTGACCTCCCGAGTCGAAACCCTAGGGCGGCGAGACCCCCAGGGGCAGAAGCACCCCGCAGCGTTTGCAGAAGTGGGCGTCGGGATCGTGGCGGTCCAGCCCGCAGTCGGGACACGGACGCAGGAGATCCGGAGGCGGTAGCACCACTCCCGCGCCGCCCTCCGAAGCCGCCCGCGCACGATCCTCCTCGTCGATCTTCCGCGCCGCTTGGGCGAGCTCGACGCTCACGATGCCGGTAGGCACCGCGATGATGCCGTAGCCCACCACCATGATCATCGCGGCCAGCGTCTGCCCGAGGGGGGTGACCGGGGCCACGTCGCCGTACCCCACCGTGGTGAGGGTCACGACGGCCCAGTACATCGAGATCGGGATGCTGGTGAAGCCCGATTCTGGGTGGCGGCTCTCCACGAGGTAGATGACGCTGCCCAGGATGACCACCAGCGTGACCACGGTGAGGAGGAAGACCGTGATCTTGATGCGGCTCGCCCGCAGGGCCGTGCCCAGCAGGCGCGCCTCGCCCACGTACTGGCCGAGTTTGAGGATGCGGAAGACCCGGAGGATCCGGAGGATCCGCACGGTGACCAGGACCTGTCCTCCGGGAAGGAGTGCCGCCAGATAGGTCGGGAGGACCGCCAGCAGGTCCACCACCCCGAAGAAGCTCCGGGCGTAGCGGGCGGGCCGGGACACGCACCAGAGGCGGAGCAGGTACTCCACCGTGAAGAGGACGGTGAAGCCCCACTCCACCCGACGGAGCAGGGGACCGTGGTCGAGGCGGACCTGCGCCACGCTCTCGAGGACCACGGCCCCCACGCTCGCGAGGATCGCGAGGATCAGACCGACATCGAAGATCCGCCCCGCGGCGGAATCGTGCTCGAAGATGACCTCGTACGTCCTCTTGCGAGCGGCCGAGGCGTCGGGTCCGGGTCTGAGGTCAGTCACGCCACCCCGGTCTCGTCACGACGCCCGGCCAGAGATCATCCGCCTACCCGGCTCTGGACCCGTTCCCGGTAGTCCTCAGAGGCATAGATTGCCACCTCGACGCGCCGATTTTCCGCCATGCCGGCCTCCGTGTCGTTGGACGCCACGGGCTCCGACTCGCCGAGACCGAGGGTCTCGAGGTTGGCCGGGTTCATCCCCTGCTGCCGCAGGAACGTCGCCGCCGCATTGGCCCGGCGCTCGGACAGCTGCTGGTTGTAGTCGTCGGATCCGCTGGCGTCGGTGTGACCCACCACCATCAGCACGGCGTCGTCCTCCATGTCGTCGAGGGAATTGGCCAGGGCGGTCAGGTTCTGCCGGGCCGGCGGCAGGAGCTCGGAGGAGTCGAATCCGAAGAGGATACCGGAGTCGAAGGTGATCAGAATCCCTTCTCCGACGCGCTCGATCTGGGCGTCGGGGAGGCGGCGCTCGAGCTCGGCGGCCTTCTGATCCATCTGCCGGCCGATCAGGGCGCCGGCGGCGCCGCCGATCGCGGCTCCGATGATCGCCCCCTCCGCCGTACCGCCGTTGTTCGCGCCGATGAGGCCACCGATGGCCGCTCCGGCTCCGGCGCCGATGAGGCCGCCCGAGGCGGTCTTCGACGCGCAGCCGGTGGTCGTCGTGAGGGCGGCGGCGGCCAGGACGATCGCTGTCGTTCTGTGAATGCGTCGCATGTTGACCGTGTGTCCTGTTCTTGTGGGAACGTTCACCCCGGACGGGTGTCCAGGGCCAGCTCCCGAAACTGCTGCAAGATGTCTGCCACCGTCTCCACTCGTTCCACCCCTTCCACCGATCGGCCCGCCTGCCAGATCTCCTGACGGGGTGCCTCGGAACGGTACGAGCGACGCAGTCGAAACGCCGAAGTGAGCGTGTACAAGGTCCGCATCCAGTGCTTGGTCCGACGCCCCCTGAGGAGTCGACGGGCGAGGGGCCCGGCCCGGGTTCCCTGGGCCTGAACCCAGGGAGTGTTGATGAGCGCCACCGGGACGCCGGTGATCCGCTCGCTCAGGACGATGTCGTCGGCATCCGCCGCGACGACGGCGGCCTTGTACGCATCGCTGGCCGCACACTCCGGCGTGGCGATGAAGCGCGTCCCCATCTGCACTCCGGCATACCCCATCTCCAGCGACGCCACGAAGTCCCGGGCCCGCCCGACGCCTCCGGCCCGGACCACGGGCAGGCCAAGGTCGCCGACCTCGTCCAGGAGCGCCTCCGGGGTGAGGGGCCCCGCATGTCCCCCGGCGAGGGCGTTCACGCCGATCAGGCCGTCCACCCCCGAGTCCAGCGCCTTCAGGGCCCACTTCCGCTCCGTCACGTCGTGATAGACCACGCCGCCCACGGCATGGACCCTGTCCACCACCCAGCGCGGCTTGCCGAGGGAGGTGACGAAGAAGCGCACGCCCTCTTGGAGCGCGATGTCGATCCACGCCTCCATGCGCTCGCGATACACGCGGCTGGATCCCTCGATCAGGGCGTTCATCCCCACGGGCCGATCCGTCAGGGACCGGATGAAGCGTACCCCCTCCCGGAAGTCCCAGCCGTGGACCAGGGTGAGGGACACGGGCTGAAGCACGCCGAGTCCTCCCTCCCGGGACACGGCGGCCACCAGCTCCGGATTGGAGCACGGATACATGGGGCCGCCGATGACCGGCAGGTCGACGCCGGCGTGGACGGTGAGGGGCGTGGACAGCGGCCCTGCGCCCGAGGAGGTCACGGCGCCTTTCCCAGGGTCCAGAGGGCGGTCACCGTGGCCACGGCCCGGCCCGAGGCGTCGGTGATCCGAGCCACCGCCTCGACGGTCTCACCGGGTGCCAGCTCCCCCTCGATCCGGCACAGCGTCTCGAGGCGGCCCCGGGCCTTGGCGTGGTATCGGGCGGAGAGCTCGGTGACGATCCCCCGGACGCCGGGAGGGAGGGCGGTGAGGGTGGCGAGCCCCGTGGCCAGCTCCCCCAGATTGACCAGCGCCACCGCGTGGATGGAGCGCAGGTGGTTCCGGACCTCCCTGCGGTCGGCGAGGGACACCCGCGCATGGCCGGGCGACAGCTCCTCGACCCGGGCTCCCAACGCGCCGGTGTAGGGGACCATGCGGCCGAGGAGCCGGTGGAAGAGCCAACGTCCGGCCGGGAGCCGGGACAGGCGGGTCCAATGGTGCAGGATCAGGCTGCCGGGATCGTCGCTGGAGGCGTTCAGGGTGCGTCTCCGCTGCGGGGGGTGACCGCTGACACTTCACGGGGCGGGGTTGGATGGGCAAGGGGCCGGCGCCACATTCCGGGCCGTACCCACCTGAACCGTTGATGGAGAACGACGATGACGACGAGGATGACGACGGCGCAGCCGGGCCGGAAACCCCTTTGGACCCTGGCCTCCCTCCTGTTGGCGGGACCGATCCTCTTCCCGGCCGGGGTCGGGGCGCAAGAGGCCGGCTCCCCCGCCGATCAGGCGGCCGTGCTGGCCGTGGTGACCACGCTGTTCGACGGTATGCGCGAGAAGGACGAGGCGAAGCTCCGTTCCGTCTTCCACTCCGAGGCCCGGCTGCACTCCGCGGGGCAGGACGCCGAGGGGACGCCGGGCACCCGGAGCACTCCCATCGACGGCTTCATCCAGGGCGTGCTGGGGAGCGAGGCCCACCTCGACGAGGTGACCTTCGACGAGCGGGTGGAGGTGAGCGGCAACCTGGCCATGGCCTGGACCCCGTACAACCTGTTCGTGAACGACGCCTTCCAGCACTGCGGGGTCGACGCCTTCGTCATGACCCGGGCCCCGGACGGCTGGAAGATCCTCCAGCTCGCCGACACCCGGACCCGGGACGGGTGCGACCCGGAACGCCGTGACTGACCGGGGGCCGCCGGCGGTCGCCCCGCCGGCGCCCTCCGGGTCGGGCCTCCGGGCCCTTCTCCCCCGCCGGGACGAGCTTTCGGAGCTCCTACGCCTCGCGTTGCCCGTGTCGGCGGTCCAGGTGGGGATGATGCTCATGGGCGTCGTGGACACCGTCATGGTCGGCCACGTCTCTCCGGCCGACCTCGCCGGAGTCGCCCTGGGCAACATCTACTTCTTCGGCAGCTGCGTCTTCGGCATGGGGCTGTTGTTCAGCCTCGACCCGGTCGTCTCCCAGGCGGTCGGGGCCGGGGACCGGGTGGCCATGGCCCGGGGGGTCCAACGAGGCCTGGTGATGGCCGTCTTCCTCTCGGTGGCGGCGTGTCTTCTCCTGACCGCGGCGGGGCCCGTCCTCTCGCTCCTCCGGCAGCCGCCCGAGGTGGTGCCGAAGGCGGCGGCCTACGCGGTTGCGACGATCCCCGGAGTCCTGCCCTTCTACCTCTTCCTGGTCCTCCGCCAGACGCTGCAGGCCCAGGGGACGGTGCTGCCCATCGTGGCGGCCATGGTGGTGGCCAACGTCGCCAACGTCGGATTCAACTGGGTGCTGGTCTACGGCAACCTGGGGATGCCCGCGCTGGGCGCGGAGGGCTCGGGGTGGGCGTCGAGCCTCTCCCGTCTCGTGCTGGCCGTCGGCGTCCTCGCCATCTCCTGGCGGCTGCTCCGGGATCTCGTCCGGCCGTTCCGCCGGGCCTCCTTCCGCTGGCCCCCCATCCGACGGATGCTCGGGCTCGGTGCGCCCATCGGGGCCCAGATGGCCATGGAGTACGGGGCCTTCGGGGCGGCCGGGATCTTCATGGGGATCCTGGGCACCGTTGCGGTAGCGGGGCATCAGATCGCCCTGAATCTCTCCGCGCTCACCTTCATGGTCCCCCTCGGGATCTCCCAGGCGACCGCCGTGCTGGTGGGGCGGGGCGTGGGCGCCGAGGACCCGCCCCGGGCCAGGCGGGCCGCGGTCGGCGGCCTGGTGGTCGGCGCCGGTTTCATGACCGGGACCATGGTCCTCTTCCTGCTGCTGCCCGAGACCCTGGCCCGGATCTACTCCGGGGACGTGGCGGTGGTGGGCCTGGCCGCCAGCCTGCTCCCCATCGCCGGGCTCTTCCAGGTCTTCGACGGGATCCAGGTGGTGGCCACCGGCGTGCTCCGGGGCGTAGGGGACACCCGGGTACCGATGTTCTTGAACCTGCTGGGTTTCTGGGTTCTGGGCATCCCCCTGGGACTCGGGCTGGCGTTCGGGCTCGACCTGGGCCCACGGGGGCTATGGTGGGGCCTGGCCGCGGGCCTCATGGCGGTGGCCGCCCTTCTGCTCCTCCGGGTGCGACGCCGCCTCGCGGGAGCCCTCCTCCGACTCCAGCTGGACGAGGACCACGAGGAATAGAACCTCGTGGTCAGGCCGGGGTACCGCCGCGCCATGGAGGTCCTTCCCCTGTTCCCGGTCCCGGTGGTGCTCTTCCCAGGTGCCCCGATGCCCCTGCACATCTTCGAGCCCCGCTATCGCCGGATGGTGGCGCGGTGCCTGGAGTACGACAAACGGTTCGGTCTCCTCTACCACGACTCGGACGAGCGGGGCCCGTTCCTGAACGACGCCGGGCGCGTGGGGACGGTCGCCTACATCGAGCGCTGCCAGCCCCTCCCGGACGGCCGCTCCCTGATCCTCGTCCGCGGGCGGGACCGGTTCGAGCTCCGGCGTGGCATCGAGCAGCGGGAGCTCTACTACGAGGCGGAGATCCAGCCCTACCCCGACGAGACCCGACCTTTGCCCGGTGCGATCCGGAGGGTGCGGGAGCGGACGTTGGAGCTCTTCCAGGCCGTTGTCCAGCGTCTCGACGACACCCCCGGGGAGGTGCCGGCCTTCGACCTGGAGCGGGACCTGTCGTTCCAGCTCGCACCCACCGTCCAGATCGACGCGCGCTGGCAGCAGTCCCTGCTGGAGCTCCGCCAGGAATGCCACCGCCTGGAACGCCTCGACGCCGTCTTCCAGGCCGCGGTGGACCGCGCATGAGCCCTCGCGACGACGGGTTCGTGGGGCCCGGGGTGGAGACCGCGCCGGTGCGGGCGGGCGCGGTCCCGGAGAAGCCGGTGCCCTGGGTGGAGACCCGGGCCGGCGGGATGTTCTTCGTCAATGCGGTGCTGGTCGCGCCCATCTTCATGGCCCTGTATCCCTGGACCGTCCGTTGGGTGCTCCGGGCGACGGGCGTCCTGGACGGTCCCAGCCGGATCTTCGACCCGGTCCCCGCCGTCGCCGCCCACTTCGCCCCCGTCCTTGGCTGGCTGTCGATCCCGGCGGCCTGGCTGGTGTGGCGGAATCTCCGGGTGGTGGATCGCCGGTGGGCCCGGATCGCGCTCTGGATCTTCCTGGTCACCCACGTGGGCATGGTGGTCTATACCGTCACCCGGTGGCTGTGACGCCCGGAGGTTCGCGCCGGCCGGAGCCGGTGGTCCGACACCTGGCGGTGACCCGCCGGGCCCGGCTCGCGGTACTGGGGGAGGCGGGACCGGAGGTGCGCGAGCTCTGGATCGTCCTCCACGGGTACCGGCAGCTCGCGGCGTACTTCATCCGGCGCTTCTCCGCGATCGCCGGTTCCTGCCGCATGGTGGTGGCCCCGGAGGCGCTGAACCGTTTCTACCTGGACGACGCGCCGGGGCGCCACGGCCCCGAGAGCCGGGTCGGGGCGACCTGGATGACCCGGGAGGACCGGGAGACGGAGATCCGGGACTACGTGGACTACCTGGATGCGCTCCACGACGAGATGACGGCCGGTCTCCCGGAGGGCATCCGGACGGTGGCGGTGGGGTTCTCCCAGGGCGTCCACACCCTGGCACGATGGGGCACGCTGGGCCGTTCCCGGCTGGACACGCTGGTGTTCTGGGGCGAGGTGCTCCCGCCGGACCTGGACCTGGACGCCGGCCGGAAAGCCCTCGCGGGAGTCGGGCTGCTCTCGGTACAGGGGCGGGAGGACGCCCACCTCACCCCCGAGCTGCTGGCCCGGCAGGAGCGGCAGGTGGAGACCATGGGCGCGGCTCTGCCGGTGCATTGGCACCCCGGTGGTCATCGCCTCGACCCGGAGGCGCTCCAGCAGGTGGTGGCGCGCCTGGACGCCGAAGAGGTAGAACGGCGAGCCCGCGACTGACGCCGCCTCCTCAGAACCGCCCCACCAGCCCGATCTCGGGGACCAGCTCGTAGCCCAGCTCCCGCTGGACGGTCTCCTGGGCCAGGTCCATGAGGGCACGGACCTCCGCGGCGGTCGCCCCGCCCAGGTTCACGATGATGTTGGCGTGCTTGTGGAAGATCCCCGCGCCGCCCAGCACCTTGCCCTTGAGCCCCACCTCGTCGATCAGGCGGCCCGCTCCCACCCCCTCGATCTTCTGGAAGATCGATCCCGCCGAAGGGTAGAGCCACAGGTCGGGGTGCCGGTCGTCCCGCCAGCGGAGATTCTCCCGGATCACCTCCCGGAGGTCCTCCACGGGGGCCGGGTCGAGGCGGAAGTCGGCGGTGAGGACGACGTCCGCCCGGTGGTGGAGGACGGAGGTGTCGTAGCCGAACTCGAAGTACTCCACGTCCACCCGTCGGCGCTCCCCCTCCTCGGTGAGGATCTCCGCCCCCACGAGCACCTCTTCGATGAAGCAGGTCCGGGAACGGTCCGGGGAGAGGAAGTGCAGGTTCTGCCACAGGGCGCCGCCCACCGTGGAGGGGATGCCCACGTAGTGGTGCAACCCGCCCAGCCCCCGGCCCACCGTCTCCATGATGAGATCCGGGAATGTCTCCACTCCGGCTCCGGCACGGACCGTCACATCGTCGATCCACGTGATGCCCGCAACCTCGTTCCGGATCACGACGCCCGGGACGCCCTGATCGCCCACCAGGATGTTGGCCCCCCGGCCCAGGAGGGTGTGCGGGACGCCGCTGGCCCGGGCGGCCGACACGGCCTGAACCAGCTCTTCCGGGGTCCGGGCCCGGACCAGGACCTCCGCCGGCCCCCCGATGTGGAAGGTGGTGAGCGGGGCCATGGGGACGTCGCGGGACACCGGGAGGGCGCCCCCGATGCGGGTCAGGAAGTCCTGGAGCTCGGGACCGTGCATCGACTACCGGATCCGCTCGTAGACGGCGTGCGTCACCGCCACGGGCCCGTCCTCGCCCATGCGGATGTACTCGTTGTGGATCGTGTCGCCGTCCTCGGAGACGGTGTTGAGGATGATCGTGGTGACACGGCCGTTCCGGCGGTTGAGGATCCTCGTGGTCCGGTCGTCCACGACCTCCACGGCGGTCTCGGTCCCCTCCTGGCCATCCACCGGTCGGAAGCGACCGTCGAAGAGGGTCGCGTACCCCCAGGCCGACGACGCACCCTGGGCGTTCGTGGACTCCACCGTGATCTGCATCCCGCCGTCGCCCCAGGGGGCGTAGGTCATGACGTTGCTCGCGGGGGCCGGCGCGTCGGAACGCATGTGCCAGACCCCGTAGCGGAGCTCTCCGGGGTGGGAATCCTGAGCCGCTGTGGCCGTGGGGGCGAGGACGGCCCAGAACGCGAGGACGGAAAGGAGCAGGGGGCGCATCGGACCTCCGGGGGATCGCTGGGCGACGGACCGGACGGGCCGTGGCCACCCCATGCTGGTGGGGGGACCCCGGGACGGCAAGCGGGGACGGCTGTGAAGCGATGTTCGTGGCCCTTGCGGTGGCCCCGCGCCACCAGGGGACAGGGCCGGTCAGCCCCCCATGCGGCGATACTCCCCGTCGAAGGCCGTCGTCCAGGTGGCCCCACCGTCGGTGGAGGTCTCCCAGTGCTGGCGGACCCGGTCGCCCCCTTCGTCCAGCCGGCTCCAGGTGATGCGGTTCAGGGTCTCGGCCCCGTCGGGGCCCGTGGTGGTCCCCTCGAGGACCATGGCCCCGTCATGGACCCCGCCTTCGATCCGGAGAAGGAGCCCTCCGTTGTCGACCCAGCTCTGGTGCCAGACGCCGCGACCCGCGTCGAAGATGCTGAAGCTCTCACCCTGGTAGCCCGTGGGCGTGGCGTACGTCTCGTGCAGAACGCATCCGTCCAGCGTGGATTCGATGCGGTTCGTGCCGGCCAGCGTCTCGGTGCCCAGGCGGTACACCTCCCACTCCCCGACCCAGAAGTCGAAGGCACGATGGTCCGGCGTCTCGCAGGGGGTCTGGGCGGCCAGGGGTGGGGCCAGGCACAGGGGGAGGAGGATCCAGCGCACGTTCATGGTGAGCCTCTCGGTGAGTGCCGCGCCCCGGGGAGGGGCGGTTCGGAGGCTCATACGGCGGGGGTCCCGTCGCCTTTCGTGCTCGTATCGAGTGTCCGGATATGGGACGCACAATCCCGGAAGCGCGCATCGGGCGGGCCACGCCACGCTAACCCGTGACGACGTAAGTTGCTGTCATGATTGTTTTTACGCCGAATGGCCAAAAGTGGCACGGGACTTCCATAAGAGAAGGGTGCGAGAGTGGCCCGGCCGGCAGTGTGGCGTGGGTGTGGGGTGGATGCCGGTGGGAGCCGGGGCCGGTCGGGTGTCACTCTCCCCCCATTCGAGGACGAGGACGACGACGAGGGTGCGCATGCACGAGGGAACGAGGATGCGGGGTCGAGCGCGGGTCGCCCGGGTACGGGTGGACGGGATGAGGTGGGGATGGATCCTGGCGGCCCAGCTTCTGCTGAGTCTCCTGGCGACCGGACTGGTCGGCCAGGAGGCTCGGCAGTTGACCCTCGAGGAGGCGGTGGAGCTCGCCATCCGGAACAACCCGACCTATCTGAGTCGGGCCAACGACCAATCGGCGGCGGACTGGCAGGCCCGGGAAGCGTACGGGGGACTTCTCCCGTCGGTCACGGCGAACGCCAACGCGGCCTACACCGAAGCCGGGGTCCAACGTATCGGGACGCTCGACTTCGGAGCCCAGAGCACGGACTGGTACAGCTCCAGCTACAGCCTCAACCTGAACTGGACGCTGGACGGGAACACGCTGTTCGCGATCCCCAGCGCCCGGGCGAACCAGGAGGCTACGGCCGCGGGGATCCGGGCGGCCGAGTTCCTCACGGAACAGGCCGTCACCCTCCAGTACATGACCGCCCTCCGGGCCCGGGACGCCGTGGCGGTGGCCCGGGACCAGCTGGAACGGTCCGAGCAGAACCTCGAGATCGTGCGGACCCGGGTGTCGTCGGGTGCCGCCGCCGGGACCGAGGCCACTCAGGCCGAGGTCACCCGGGGCCGGGCCGAGGTCGCCCTGCTGCGGGCGGAACGCGATGCCCGGGCCGAAATCCTCAGGTTGCAGGAGCAGCTCGGGACCACCGTGGGCGACGAGATCGAGCTGGTCAGCGAGTTCCAGATCTTCGTGCCCGAGTGGGAGACCGACGCGCTGATCGACGAGGCCATGGCGGCGCACCCGAGCCTCCAGTCGGCCCGGGCGACGGAATCGTCCCAGCAGGCCCAGGTCCGGCAGGCGTGGAGCAACTACCTGCCCACCCTGAACCTCTCCACGTCGTTCTCCGGCAACGCCCTGCAGGCGCTCAACGAGGAGTTCGTGGTGAACAGCGTCGCGGACAGCTACGCGGGGGCCCTGGGCAACTGCCAGCGCTGGAACGCCATCGACGCGGGAATCGCCGGGGGCCTTCCCAACTACCAGCAGCAGGACTGCGGGCAGTTCCTGTACTCCGACGAGATCGGACAGCAGGCCCTGGCCGCGAACGAGGTCTTCCCCTTCGACTTCACCAAGAACCCGGTCAGCCTCCGGATGTCCGTGAGCCTGCCGATCTTCACCGGGTTTTCCCGGCAGCGGCAGCTCGAGCAGGCGGAATCGACGGCCCGGGACGCCGCGCACACCCGGCGGGCCGAGGAGCTCCGGCTCCGGACCGCCATCACCCAGGCGCTCTACGACGTGCGGGCGAGCCACCGGAGCGTGGAGATCGAAGAGCGGAACCTGGAGCTGGCGCAGCAGCAGCTCACGACCGCCCGCCAGCGGTACGCGGTCGGGAACACCTCGATCCTGGATCTGCAGGACGCCGAGACGTCCCTCTCCACCGCGGAGCGGGACTATCTCGACGCCCGCTACAACTTCCACCAGTCCCTGGTGATCCTCGAGGCGGCGACCGGTCGGACGCTCCGGCCGGAAGGAATGGACGACGACGACGTGGACGACTCCGGAAGCCAGGGCTGACGCCCCCTTCCGCGACGAACTGACCAAGAGGCGAGCAGCGTGGACATCATTCGCGACACCAAGCCCAAGAAGCGCAAGCGCTCCATCTGGATCGGGGTGGGGATCGCCGCGGTAGCGGGGCTGACCTTCTTCGTCCGGAGCCTGGATCCGGCCGCCCCCTCGGTGGAGGCCGCCATCATCTGGCAGGACACGGTGGAGCAGGGCACGCTGGTCCGTCAGATCCGGGGCCCGGGGACCCTGGTGCCCGAGCAGGCACGGCTCATCACGTCGGTCACCAACGGGCGGGTCGAGCTGATCGAGCTCCTGCCCGGCGCCGAGGTCGCGGCGGGGGACGTCATCCTGCGGATGAGCAATCCCGATGTGGACATGCAGCTTCTGGAAGCCCAGACGCAGCTCTCCCAGGCCCAGGGCCAGCTCCTCACGCTCCAGTCGAACCTCCGCACCCAGGAGCTTCAGCAGGAAGGCGCCGTGGCGATGCTGCGGTCCCAACTCGCCCAGGCGCGCCGGGAGTACGAGACGAATCGGCAGCTCTACGAGACGAACCCCGAGTCCGTGGCCCGTTCCGAGCTGGAGCGGACCCGGGAAGCGGTGGAGGAGATGGAGATCCGGTTCGAGCTGGAGGAGCGGCGGCTCGAGGTCATGCGGGAGAGCCAGTCGGACCAGATCGAGGCCCAGCGGCTCCAGGTGTCTCGCCTGCAGGAGCAGGTGGCGTTCAACCGCGACCGACTCGCGTCCCTCGTGGTCCGGGCGCCCAACGCCGGGCTCCTGTCTCCGCTGGAGACCCCCCTCCAGGAAGGCCAGTACGTGCTCTCCGGCCAGCAGCTCGCCCGGATCGTGGTGCCGGGCCGCCTCAAGGCCGAGATCCGCATCCCCCAGACCCAGGCCCAGGAGATCGTCGTCGGCCAGACGGCGCTGGTGGACACGAGGTCCGACACCATCGAGGGGCGCGTGAGCCGGATCGACCCGGCGGTGCGGCAGGGGACCGTCACCATCGACGTCAGCCTGCCGGAGAACCTCCCGCCCAGCGCCCGGCCGGACCTGAGCGTGGATGGGAACGTCATCATCGACCGCCTGGAGGACGTGGTCTACGTCGGGCGGCCGACCTTCGGGCAGGCGAACAGTCGGGTGAGCCTCTTCAAGCTCACCCCCGACGGCGAGTACGCCGAGCGGGTGACGGTCATGCTGGGTGCGAGCTCGGTGAACGAGATCGAGATCAGAGAGGGACTGGTTCCGGGGGACGTTGTGATCCTCTCGGACATGTCCCGCTACGACGGGTCGGACCGGGTCCGGATCCGCTAGAGGGCAGAAGGCTTCTGGGATGCAGGTCGAAGGGCGCCGCACACCGACGTGCGGGTCCGGGACACAGAACGACAGGGGAGGCAGGATGACCGAAGGGACGACGAAGTCGCTGATCCATCTCGACCAGCTGCAGAAGGTGTTCTACACCGACGAGGTGGAGACCCACGCGCTGAGCGGGATCGACCTGGACATCCAGAGTGGCGAGTTCGTGTCGATCGCGGGCCCGTCGGGGTGCGGAAAGACGACGCTGCTTTCGATCCTCGGGCTGCTGGACTCGCCGACGGGCGGCAAGTACCTGCTGGACGGGGAGCCGGTGGAGAACCTGAGCGCGGGTCAGCGGGCGAAGATCCGGAACCAGGCGATCGGGTTCGTCTTCCAGGCGTTCAACCTGATC
>DATHRY010000365.1:0-4700 GCA_035464715.1 Longimicrobiales bacterium | reverse complement strand
GAGGTGCGGCTGGCGCTGCTCTCGCTCCTGCAGGACGAGCCCTCCCACGGGTACGAGCTCATGAAGCGGCTCGAGGAGCGGTCGGGGGGGATGTACCGGGCGAGCGCCGGCACGGTGTACCCGGTCCTCCAGCAGCTCGAGGACGAGGGGCTGGTGCGGATCGTCGAGGAGGACGGCAAGAAGATCTACCACCTCACCGACGCCGGCCGGGCCGAGCTTTCGGACCACGAGGACCACATCGACGCGATCTGGAAGCGCGCCCACGGATGGAAGGACTGGGGCGCCACCATGGGTCCCGAGGCCGCCGAGATCTGGGGGAGCTGGGGGCGGCTGTCCAAGGCCGCCTTCCGAGCCGCCGCCCGTTCTGACTTCGAGCGGACGGAGCAGGTCCGGGACATCCTGGATCGAGCCCGGCGGGAGCTGGACGAGCTCGGCTGATCCGCATCCCAGGGCGACCCCCGTCAGGGCCGACACCACGCCGTAGCGCAGGATGAGCCCCAGGACGTCTCCCCCGCCGGCCCCCAGCGCCAGCCGGATCCCCATCTCACGGCGCCGTTGGCCGACCGTGTAGAGCATGGAGCCGTAGATCCCGCCGCGGGCCAGGATCAAGGCCACGGCGGCGAAGACCGTCGGCAGTCCCGAGAGGAACCGCTCGGAGGTCAGCGAGGCCGCCACCCGGGCCTCCAGGGTCGGGATGGGCTGGATCGGCAGGGTGGGATCGATCTCCCACACGGCCGCCGGATGCGGGCGACACTCGGTGGACAGAGCGGTCGTAGAGACCCCAGACTTCCGTCTCCCAACCCGAATGGAGTGCCTTGCCCATGTCCCGTCGTCCCGCCCGCGCCGGCCTCTTCAGGCCCCGCGTCGCCCGCCCGGTGCTCGTCACGGGCCTGCTCAGCCTTCTCGCCGTCCTCCCGGTCCGGGGGCAGGAGACGGCCCGCGCCCTGGAGACCGGCGAGCCCCTCGCCGGTACCCTCGAGGCGGGCGGCGCCGACGAGTATTTCCTCGACCTCGACGCCGAGAGCTGGGTCCTGGTGCGGGCCGAGCAGGCCTCGGTGGACGTGGTGGTGACGGTCCTGGATCCCGACGGGGAGGAGGTGGGCGAGTTCGACCGCAGCGCCCGGGGCCCCGACGTCTTCCACTTCGAAGCGGAGAACGAGGGGCGCTACGTCCTCCGGGTGACGCCGTTCGAAGACGGCGAGGGCGACTATTCGCTCGAGGTCCTCCGGGCCGAGCCCGTGGCGGACGACCCGGAGGACCGGGTCGACCAGCTGATGGCGCCGTGGGACCTGCCCGGGACGCCGGGCGTCGTGGTGACGGTGGTCGAAGGCGGGGAGACGCGCTTCGCCCGGGCCTACGGGATGGCCAACCTCTCCCACGACCTCCCGTTCGAGGTGGAGACGCCCTCGAACATCGGGTCGGTCACTAAGCACTTCACGGCCATGGCCCTCCTCCTTCTGGAGCAGGACGGTGAGCTCTCCCTGGACGACGACGTCCGGGAGCACGTCCCCGAGCTGCCGGACTTCGGCACCCCGGTCACCCTGAAGCACCTCCTCAACCACACGGGCGGCTACCGGGAGATCTACAACTTCCTCCCCTTCAGCGGCCGACAGGGCGAGGATCTCATCCGGCGCGAGGAGGCGCTCCGGATCGTGCAGCGCCAGCCCGCGCTCCAGGACGAGCCCGGCACGGCGTTCAACTACAACAACACGGGCTACATCCTTCTGGCCACGGTCGTGGAGCGGGTCTCCGGGAAGACCTTCCCCGAGTTCGTGGAGGAGCGGATCTTCCGGCCCCTGGGGATGGAGCACTCCCGGGTGAAGTACGCCCAGGGCGAGATCGTCCCCAGGAGCGCCCAGGGCTACGTGCCGGACGAGGATGGCGGGTGGCTCGAGGCCCGGGACCTGGGCGGGTCGGCCGGGGCCGGCGGCATCTACACCACCGCCGAAGACATGGCGCGGTGGTTCGCCAACTGGGAGTCGGGCGTGGTAGGAGGGGCCGAGGCGTACCGGGCCATCACGACCTCGGCCATCCTCGCCGACGGGGACACCACCGGCTACGGGCTGGGCATGGGGGTCCGGGATCTGGGCGAGCGGACGCTCTACACCCACACCGGCGGGGACGTGGCCCACCGGACGTACTTCGGGTACCTGCCCGAGCTACGGGCCGGCGTCTGGGTGTCCAGCAACAACGCGACCTTCCCCACCGGAGAGGGTCTGGAGGTCCTGCGGGCCTTCTACCACGACCAGCTCGGGGAGGAGGAGGACACCGACGAGGCGGCCGAGGAGGGTGCGGAGGTGACCTGGCCGGAGGAGCGCCTGGAGGCGGTGGCCGGGGAGTGGATCATCGAATCCGAGGGGCTTCGCATGACCTTCGAGGTCGAGGACGGGCGGCTCCACGCCCAGCCCGCGGGTCAGGCCCGCCGGGCCATGGTCCTGACCTCGGATTCCACCATGTCCCCCCAGGGCGTGGATGACGCGGAGCTGACCTGGCACTTCGAGGCGGACGGCTCGGTGGATGCCGGGACCCTGGTGCAAGGCCGGGCGATGGAGCTCACCCGGGTCGAGGAGGATCCTCCCACCGAGGAGGCGTTGGCCGCCCTGGAGGGCCGGTACTACAGCGAGGAGCTGGAGCTGATCGTGGAGGTGGTGGTGGACCGGGACGCGGACGAGCCGGGGCTCACCTTCGTGCTTCCCACGGGTCACGAGATCGATCTCGAAGCCGCGACGGCCACCACCTTCGAGGGCCCGTTCCCCTACGTGACGGTGGAGTTCCAGCGCATGCCCAGCGGCAGCCCCGCCGGCTTCACCGCCGGGAACGGCCGCACCAAGGGGGTCTTCTTCCGGCGCTGGTAGGGTCGGCCGGCTCAGGCTCGCGGCGGAATGGAAGAACCGCGGCCCCGAATCTTGCGGGGCCGCGGTCCGGTCTTCCCGCCGGCGAGGTCAGAGAACGACCCGGTACCCGGCGGAGAAGGTCCAGTAGGGGCGCTCCACGTCGTTCGTCTCGAAGGCCCAGTTGTAGCGGGCCGTGAAGGTGAACGCCGTGTCGTTGGGTCGGAGGAAGGCGATGCCTGCCTCGCCCATGAGCCCGAAGTGCCAGTTGGAGTCGTCCACCGCGAACACCCCGGCCTCGGTGCGGTTCTCGATCCAGTAGGTCCCGATCCCGGCGCCTGCGAAGGGCTGAAGCTCGCCCCCGGTCTGGAACTGGTACTCCCCGGTGAGGAGGACCGGGATCGAGTTCACGTACTGGAACGACGTGCCGGTGATCGCACCTGAGGGGAGCTGGAGCGTCCCGGAGAACTCCTCGTCCATCACGTGCCATCCCGTCTCGAGCCCGATGCTGAGGCTGGGGCTCATCACCTTGCGCACGTCCACCGTGACCCCGCGCCACGAGAAGTCCCCGGCGAAGTCGCCGGTGTCGCCGGCGCCCAGGACGGTGGAGTACTGGAAGTCCCAGATCCAGTCGCCTTGTTGAGCCGAAGCCGGCCGGCCGAAAGGGAGGACGAGGAGGAGGGCCGCCAGGGCCGCCGCCACACTGTTCTTCGTCATCGTCATCATTCCTCTACTCGGCCGGGGACGCGGTGGCGCCCAGGTAAGGCGACTGTTCGAAGACCTGATCGATCAGGTCCAGTGCGCGGGCGGCGGTGGTGGAGTTGCTGCTGGACAGCAGCCCGTTGATCACCCCGCCCCAGACCGCGTTGAGCTCCGGCCCGACCGACGGCGCGGCGTCGATCATGCCGATGAAGAGGGTCCCCGTGGAGTAGCTCGAGACGTATCCGGGATACCACGGATAGCCGGGACCGTAGCCCGGGCCCCAACCCGGATACCAGCCGCCCCAGCCGGGATACCATCCCCACCATCCCCACCATCCGCCTCCCGGTACCCACCAGTTGAAGGTGGTGGAGCTCACGCCCACCGTCACCACGAAGTCGGGCGGGGTCGCCGCGTCCTCGAATACGCGGGTATACCCCAGCGCTGCGAACTGCCCGGCCACCGCGTCCAGGATCTCCTGGTCGTAGGTCCGGTCGATATCCTCTTCGTCGCCCTCCCCGGCCCGGACGATGGAATCCGGCATGGCGAAGGTGCCGGGCCCGAAGGCGAATGCCGTATCGTAGGCCGTGATCACGAGATCGGCCTCGCTGATGTCGCTCACCCCCCCGGGGTAGCACGCCGCGGCCCCCAGGAGGAGGCCCATCGCCACCGCGAGGCCGGTGGTTCGCCTTCCCAACCCTATCCCTTGCATCTCATCACTCTCCAGGCTGCATGAATCGATTCCGGCGAGGCCGACGAGCAGTGGCGCCGCCTTCGGTGCGACTTTGATGCGAGCAGTATCTTGAAACGCCTCCGAAGTTCCACCCATGGTCTATGCCGCCGGAGCTCTGGCGACCTACCCCGGTCCGCCCCCCGTCCGTGACCCGATGCGCCTCTCCCGGCGCCCCAGGCCCGGGTCCACCGTCTGGCGGGTCGGGACGAGGGTCCCGGGAGTACTGGGCCAGGTTGGCGGAAGCTCCCGGACGGGACTCCACCGACCCCCGACAACGCCTCAGGAGAGGAGGTCAGGCCTCGCGGCCTCGGCTTCCCGGGAAGCCCTCCTCGAGCGCTGCACCGGAGCCCATGCCCAGTTGGTAGCAGAGCTTCTCGATGACGGACAGGCCGAGGTCCAGCTCCGATACGCGCTCGGCGTCGACCACCAGCACGTCG
>DATHRY010000364.1:0-14638 GCA_035464715.1 Longimicrobiales bacterium | reverse complement strand
CCGGAGCTGGGCGCGGCCTTCGTGGGCGTGAACCTGCACAAGTGGGTCGGCGCCCCCGTGGGCGTCGGGGCCCTCTACATCCGGGAGGATCAGCTGGACGCCATCGACCGGGCCCACGGTGACGAGGGCCCCCTGGACCGGATCGACAGCCGGATCCATACCGGCACCACCAACTTCGCCGCCATCATGACCGTGCCCGACGCGCTGGATTTCCAGGAGCGGATCGGGGTGCCCTACAAGTCCGCGCGCCTTCGCTACCTGCGGGACAGCTGGGCCATGCCGGCCCGGGACATCCCGGGCGTCGATATCCTGACTCCCGACGACCCGGACCTGGTGTGCGCCCTGACCAGCTTCCGCCTGAACGGCGACGGCTCCCGGGACGGCAACCTCGCCGTCGCCCGGACCCTGGAGGAGGACTTCGGGATCTTCACCGTCTACCGGACCGGGTTGGCGGGGGGCGATTGCGTGCGGGTGACGCCGTCGCTGTACAACGGGCCGGAGGATGCGGGGAGGTTGGTGGAGGCGTTGAGGGAGGTGGTGTGAGGGGAGAGGGGGGCGAAGAGGGCGCTTCGGGAATCAATCGTTTGTCTGAAAGGCGCCCTACCGCAGCGAGCGAATGCGCCGGAACGCCTGGAGACGGTCGCTGAACTCGGCATGGCGGAGGCGATGCGGCAGCATGTTTCATGAGGGAGGGAGGAACGAGATGCGTGGACCAGCGACGGCACTCGTGACATTGCTGTCTTGTGCCCTATCTGCTGCCCTGAAGGCCCAGGAGCCACCGAACAGGCCGACGCGTCAGAAGGATCAGCAGAGATCCTCTGGCACGAGGCCAAGGCACTGTTTCCTGTAGTGGTGGCAGTTCCGGAGGGATTCGATACGACGCGGGCCTATCCGGCGGTTGTGGCGTTGCATGGATTCGGAAGCTCGTCAGAGGCGTTCCGTCGCATCACCTCGCCGCTCACCGATGCCGGTTTCGTAGTAATCTTCCCCGAGGCGCCCTACACGGTCCCGATGCAGGAACTGGGCTCCCAGGAGTGTTCATCCTCGGCTTTTCACAGGGTGCGACGTATGCCCTCTTGGCTGCCTACTACAATGCAAACGCGTTTGCTGGGGTGATCACCGTCGGTCTGGCGGAGCTGGAACGAGAATGGTTCACGGTCGGCGGGGGAACGCTTGAGGATGCCAGCCACCTTCCCGTGTTACTGATTCACGGAACGGAAGACACTCGAGCACCCTTCGCGGTATCGAACCGAGCGCGAGAGATGTTCCAGTCGGCGGGTTACGATGTGACATTGCAGCCGTTTCAAGGCGGGCACGCGGTCAATCGCGAGCAACTGTTTTGGGTCAGGGATTGGCTTCGGACACAAGTGCCCGAAGGGCGGTGAGGTTCAAGCGGCACTGAGCCTGTGGAACGACGAGCTCGAGCTGCCCCTGGAAGTCGCCTGAGGGTGCGATCCCCGGCTCAGGGCCAGCGTGGAGTCCGGCGCTCCGTAACACGCCACGCTCAGAGGATCGGAATCGCCAGCAGCGAAGCCGTAGCCACCGCGCCCACGTGGGCACCTCGGGCCCTCACTGCGAGTTCATCGTCCACGAGGATCGAGGTTACATGGCGGCCCGACGCCGGACGGGGCGTCTGTCCGGTACGCTGACCTATGGAGGGTCGCCTCCGACCAGGCTCCGGACTGGCCAGGACCCCGGCCGCCCGGCATCGTGATGGCGATGGCCCTCTCGACATGATCGATCCCCTCACGCGGAGGAGGCCGTGCCCATCCGGATGGTTCGGAACGCTTCGTCGCTCACCTTCTGGGCGTTCGCCCTCCTTCTGGCCGCCGAGGCCTCGGGTCAGCAGTCCCCCACCGGTGATCCCGGTCTCCCACCCGGCCCCGGCTTCCGCGACGTCCTGAGCGTGGAATCGGTGTGGGAGCCCCTCGTCAGCCCCGACGGGACCCACGTGCTCTTCGGCCGATCGATCCCCGACTGGGACGAGAACCGACCCCGCATCGAGCTGTGGATCGCCCGGGGAGACGACGCTCCGGCCCGGCTCCTCACGGAGGCGGACGGCTATTCGGGCTCGGCGCAGTGGACCCCGGACGGCGAGATCGCGTTCCGGGACGGAAACGCGGAGTCACCGACCCTCGTGGTGATGGACGTGAAGGGGGATGTCCGGCGACGCGTGCCCCTGATGGCACCGGACCCGTCGACGGTCCGCTTCTCGCCCGACGGTGCACGGATCGCGTTGATCGCCCGGGAGCCCCTTTCGGAGCGGAACCGGATCGAGCAGGAGCTCTACGGCCCCTTCACGGTTCGCGACGGCCCGCCCCGCCCCACGCACCTCTGGATCCAGGCCGGCGACGGGTCAGGCGAGGCGCGCCGGCTCACCGAGGGCGACGTCTTCGCCTTCGACCTCTCCTGGTCCCCGGACGGCAGCGAGATCGCCTTCGCCCACCAACGGGACGGCGGCCGGAACGGATGGTGGACGGCGGACATCTCGGTGGTGGACGTCGCATCCGGCGTGGTCCGGCCCCTGGTGACGGAGGCGGGCCCCGACACCGATCCGATGTGGTCCCCGGACGGGCGGAGCGTGGCCTTCCTCTCCACGGGCGGCGACTCCATCACCAACCTGCCCACCGAGCTCACGGTCGTGCCCCGGGAGGGGGGAGCGATGCGTGTGCTCACGGAGTCCCTCCCGACTGAGCCCACCCCGGTGGCGTGGACCGACGGGGGCATCCTCCTCACGGCGCTGGAGGGGACCCGGAATCGGCTTTTCCGGGTCGATCCGACGACCGGGGCGCTGACCCGGCTCAGCGAGGACCCGTACCTGATGGGCTCCGTCAGCGTCTCGGCGGACGGCGGCACGATCGCCTTCTCCGCGGGCACAACGGACCGGCTCACCGAGATCCACCGGAGTCCCGTGGAGCCCTTCCGGCCCGAGCCGCTCACCGATGTGACCCGCCAGGTCGCCGACTGGGACCTGGGGACCCGGGAGGTCGTCGACTGGGTCGGCCCCGGGGGCGTGCGGATCGAGGGCGTGCTCCACAAGCCGTCGGACTTCGACCCCGACCGCCGCTATCCGCTGCTGGTGGTGGTGCACGGCGGCCCCCGGGCGGTGTCCACCCCCGAGCTCACCATGTGGAGCGTGTATCCGGTCCTGCAGTTCGTCCGGAAGGGCGCGCTCGTTCTGGAGCCCAACTACCGGGGATCGACCGGCTACGGTGGCGCGTTCCGCCAGCTCCACGGGCGGGGACTGGGGTGGGGCGACGCCGGCGACGTCGAGGCCGGCGTGGCGGACCTGGTCCGACGGGGGTTCGTGGACGCCGACCGCGTCGGGGTGATGGGGTGGAGCTACGGCGGCTTCATCTCCGCGTATCTCACGGCCCAGAGCCGCGCCTTCCGTGCGGTGTCCGTGGGAGCGGGGATCACCGACTGGCGCACGCACTACGCGTGGGAGCCGTCCAGCTGGACGACACGCTTCTACTCGTTTGACGCCACACCCTGGGAGGACCCCAACGCCTACGCGGTCGCCTCCCCCATCACCTACGTCAACAACGCGTCCACGCCGACCCTCATCCAGCACGTGGACGGCGATCCCGTCGTTACCGTCCTGAACGCCTACGAGCTCCAACACGCCCTGCAGGACCTCGGCGTCCAGAACCGCATGGTGGTCTACCCCGGCGACAGCCACGGCATCCGGCCGCTCCGGCAGCGCCTGGCCGCCACCTGGCACAACTGGCAGTGGTTCCTGAGGCACCTGTGGAACGAGGAGGTGGAGCTCCCCCTCGAGTGGTGAGGCGGCCCCCGCGGGCTCAGGAAGCGCCCCGCTCCTCCACCAGCCGCCGCACGTAGGCGACCACCGCCCGGATCTCGCCGTCCGTCAGCTCGGCCGGCACGTGGCCCGATCCCCAGTTCATCTCGATGGGCTCCCCCTCGAGTCCGATCCCCTCCAGGAGCAGGCGGCGGAGTTGATCGTCGTCGTACGCCACCGCTCGCCCGATGTCGCCCGCGGGCTCACCCACGCCGTCCAACGCCGCCCCGTGGCAGGCGGTGCATACGGTGAGCGCCACCAGGCGCCCCTGGGCCGTCCCCTCGCCGAATTCCGGCGGCGCGTTCTCTGCGAAGTACGCGACTTCCTCGGCTGCGTTGTGATAGCTGCGGGGTGCGCCCTCCTCGGTGGTCCGCCAGTAGTCCTCGGGCAGCCGCGCGGTCACGGCGGCCTCGAAGCCCGGGGGCGGCACCGGGGTCGGCTCCCCGCTGGGCTCCAGCGTCCGGAGGAAGGCGATCAGCGCGGCCATGTCCCGATCGCCCAGGAACTGGCTCTGCTTGGAAGGCATCAGGTAGATTTCCCGGCTGGGATGCACGCCCTCCCGGAGGAGACGCTCGAGCTCGGCGTCGCTCATCCCCGGCATCGTCCGGGTGATGTTGGTGGCCCAGAGCCCGTCGACGAGGGGGATCATCTCGCCGAAGTCGGCGCCGGTGTAGTCGGCGAGGTGGCAGCTGTTGCAGCCCAGCACGCGGGAGACCCGCTCGCCGTGAGCGAGCTTCTCGGCCTCGCTGCCGTAGTCCGCCCCGTCGAAGCTCGCGGCGACGGTCGTCTCACCGCCGGCCGCCCCGTCCACCGCCGCTTCCTCCAGGGGCGCACACGCGACTGCGCCGGCCCCCAGAACCGCGAGGGCCGCCTTCCGGACCCCGCACTTCGCCCGCGTTCGCATCGACATCGTGATCTGCTCCTGGAAGAGAACGGGACGGGGGCTCATTCGGCCCGGACCGCGACCCACCACGCCCACAGGATCGGAATCGCCTGCAGCGGAAGCCGTAGCCACCGCGCCCACGTGGGCACCTCGGGCCACACCGACGGATCCACGGCCATCCACACGTTGGCCGGGAAGACGCCCAGAAGCACCGCGATGGCGAACAAGCCCCCGACCCGTCGGGTTCGGGGAATCAGAACCAGGACCCCCGCCATCACCTCGCAGACCCCGCTCAGGAAGACCAACTCCTCGTGCCAGGGGAGCCAGGGCGGCATGAGGCGCAGGTAGAACTCCGGCGCCACGAAGTGACCGACGCCCGCCGCCACCATGAAGAGGGCGAAGAGCAGGGCGCCGGGGGCGAAGGGGCGGGGGCGGGAGGCCGTGGGCGTGGCCGCCTCGGACGTGCTGGCGTTCGACTTCATGGCATCAGCTTCGACGTGCCCCCGCTTCGGCCGCAAGTCGAGTCGCGGCCCGCCCGCTCGGTTCAGGTCCTGCCCGAGCATGGATCCCACCCGCGCATGGAGTCGCCCCCCGCCGGTCGACAGGATTCGATGTCGGCACCTTCCCCCTCGTTGACAGTGTGATGCGTGATGCGTGATGATCAATGCATGAGAACCACGCTTAACATCGACGACGACGTGCTCCAGGCCATCAAGGAGCTCGCCCGGCTCCGGGGATCCACGGCCGGAGAGGTGCTTTCCGCGCTGGCCCGGGAAGCCCTCGGGGCCCAGCCGTCGACGGCAGCGACGCGGAATGGGGTCCCGCTCCTCGAGCCGGTCGTGGACGCCGGGATCGTGAGCTCCGAGCACGTCGCCGACCTCCTGGACGAGGCGTGACGGCCGCTGCGGAGCGGGTCTTCCTGCTGGACGTGAATGTCCTCATCGCCCTTTTCGACCCGGGCCACCTGCATCACGAAGCGGCGCACGGGTGGTTCGCGTCGGTGGAAGACCGCCCTTGGGCCACCTGCCCCCTCACCCAGAACGGGTTCGTCCGGATCCTCGCCAACCCGGCCTACGCCGGCAGGCGGACGACGGTTGCGGACGCCGCGGACCGCCTGCAGCGCTTCACCGAGGCGTCGAGCCACCGCTTCTGGGAGGACGACGTTTCGCTCCTGGATCCGACCCGGCTGGTCGCCGCGAAGCTGACGGGCCACCGGGAGATCACCGACGCCTACCTCCTCGCCCTCGCGGTGGGACGCGGGGGAGCCCTCGCCACCTTCGACACGAACGTGCGAGGCGCGGCCGTGGTCGGCGCGGAGGAACGCCACCTGGAGGTCCTGCGGGCATGAGGCGGCCTAAGCTCACGATGGTCACGCCGCCGATGAGCCGATTGACTCCGGAGTCGAGTGAATTGAATCCTCACGAGTCGCCTTCGACCCGGGGGAGCAGATGAGCGACCTGAGTGAGTACCAGACCGGCAGCTTCGAGACGAGCTCGTTCGCGAGCGTCCAGATCAAGGGTTCGCACAACTCCTACGAGCGCCATGCCCGGCTCGACACGCAGCTGCGCTTCGACGCGTCGGATCCGTGGAGCTACGGCTGCAGGGCCCTCGAGTTCGACCTCCACCAGGGGGCGGGCGGGTTCGAATGGTGCGTGAAGCACGACCGTGAGGATCCCGACGCCGACATGTGCGACCACCTGGGCACGCTCGAGGACTGGTCCGAGGCTCGCCCCGGGCACGACGTGATCTTCGTCGGGCTCGACCTCAAGGACGTGACGTCGACCCCGGCCGACTTCCCGGACGAGCTCGACGCGTTCCTCGACCGGGAGTTCGGCGCGGGGCGTCTCGTGCATCCCTCCGAGGTGCACAGGCAGCCGGGCGTCGCCTTCTGGCCGTCGCTGGAGAAGCTCCGGCGTCGGTTCATCTTCTGCCTGTCCGGCGGGAAGACGGCCCACAAGGAGCACTACGCCAGACAGCCGGACCGCCTCTGCTTCTCGGACTGGGAGATGGGCCCCGAGTCCCAGCACGGCGCGAACTGGGCGGACGACCCGAGGGTCATCGTGAACTTCAACGGGGGCCATTGGGTGAGGGCCACCGTCGGGCCGCAGACGCCACCGGGGTACGTCACCCGGGTGTGGGGCACGGAGACCCAGGAGCAGTGGGAGCGCTTCCTCGCCCTGGGCTTCAACATCATCTCCACGGACCACCTCAGGAGCCGGTGGGCACGGCTTCCGTCCGGCAAGGCCTTCTCGCCCCGGTAGGCCAACCTCCACCGCCCGCCGGCGGGCTCGTCGCCGAGCGCGTTCTCTCGCCGGTCCTGCGCTCCCGCCTGCCCGTCTACTCCACGCTCAGGGACTCCATCGGATCCACCGCCGAGGCCCGCCGCGCCGGGAGGTAGCTCGCGAGCAGCGCCACGGCCAGCATCGTCCCCGACATGAGCGCGAAGGTGGAGGCGTCCAGGGGCTCCACGCCGAACAGCAGGGTGCCGAGGAACCGGGTCAGGCCGAGAGCGATCAGGATCCCCAGCGCGATGCCGATGATGGCCACGCGCCCTCCCTGCCACACGAACATCCGCCGGAGCCCCCCCTGCTCGGCCCCGAGCGCCATGCGCACGGCGATCTCCCGCTTGCGCTGGGTGACCAGATACGAGAGGACGCCGTAGATCCCCACCGCCCCCAGGACCGTCGCCAGCCCCGCCGCGATCCCCAGCATGAGCATGGTGAAGGACAGGCTGCCCATGGTGTTCGCGGCCAGCGTCTCCATGGTGAAGACCCGGTACATGGGCGACTCGGGGATCATCTCCCGGACGATAGCGCGGATCTCGGGCGCGATCCGGTCCGCGGCGGGGGTCCGGACCACGTAGGCCGGGGACCCGGAGACCGCCGGCAGGTACACGGCGGGCTGGGGCGGCTGGCGGAAGTCGTCGATGCGCGTGTCCTCCACCACGCCGATGACCGTGAACCAGGGGCTGTTCGGGTTGTCCGCCGGCCGGATCTGACGGTCCAGCGGATCGTCGGCCTGGAAGAGCAGCTCGGCGGCGGCCTGGCTGATGATGACGTAGGGCGCCCCCTCCTCCTCCTCCAGCCGGTCGAAGAACCGTCCCTGGAGGAGGTCGATGCCCATGGTCTGGAAGTAGGCGCCGCCAGCCCCGGCGTTGCGCACCCGCGGAGGCTCGGCGCCGCTGGCCTCGATGTCGGGGGTGGTGACCGCGGCGAAGCCGGCGCCCTCGTCCAGGGGGAGCGTGCTGATGAAGCCCACCGACTCGACGCCGGGAAGCGCCTCGATCCGGTCCATGAACTGGTACTGGAACCGCGACATGGAGGCCCGGTCCGTGATGTCGTCCCGGCGGACCGCCACCTGGAAGGTGAAGATGTCCCGGGTGTCGTAGCCCGGGTCCACGTCGTTGAGCTGCCAGAAGCTGCGCGCCAGGAGGGCCGAGCCCACCAGGAGCACGAGGGCCGCGGCCGTCTGGAGGACGATGAGGGCGTCCCGGGCCACGAGGCCGCGGCCCACCACGCCCCGGCCCCCTTCCCGGAGCCCGCCCAGCATCCCCTTCCCCGACGTACGGATCGCCGGAAGCAAGCCGAAGACGCACGCCGCCAGGATCGAGATCCCCGCCGCGAAGAGCAGCGCCGTGAGATCGAGCCCCGCCTCCGCGAGCCCGGGGATCGGCGCGCTCCGAAAGCCGCCCGCCACCGCGTCGGGCGCCGCCCGCACCAGGAGGGGTACCCCCACCTGCGCGATCACCGCACCGAGGATCCCGCCCACGCCCGCCAGCAGGAGCGCCTCGGCCATCTGGGCGCGGATGATCCCCCCGCGGCTCGACCCGAGGGCCCGCCGGACGGCCATGTCCCGGCGACGGCTCTCGGCCCGGACCATGAAGAGGTTGGCCACGTTGGTGCACGCGATGAGGAAGACGATGCCCATGGTGCCCAACACGATCCAGAGCGGCGTCGCCACCGCCCCCACCATGTGTTCGTGGAGGGTCTTCGCCACCGGCTGATACCGCTCCATGGTCTGGGCGTACGACGGGGGCCCGCCGAGCCGCTCCTGCACCCGCGCCGGGAGGGGCTCGAGCTGCGCCCGGAGCCCGTCCAGGTCGGCGTCGGGGGCCAGCCGACCTACGAGAGTGGGCCCGAACCCCCCGGGAGAGACCTCCGAGGCCCGGATCTGCAAGGGGACCCAGAAGGCCGTGCGCTCGTCGGGGAAGCGGAACTCCGGGGGGAGGACCCCGATGACCGTCCGCATCTGCTGGGCGAAGGTGTAGCTCCTGCCCAGCACGGCGGGGTCCGACCCGAACCACTCCTGCCAGAGCCAGTGGCTCAGGACGACCACGGTGCCGTCGTCCTCGTCGGTCGGGAGCCGCCCCAGCGCCGGGCGGGCGCCCAGGGTGGTGAAGAAGGACGGCGTCGCCTGGGTCACGAAGAGCTGCTCGACGTGGTCGTCGGCCCGGCTCGTGGAGGAGCCCGTGCCGTAGAGCGCCAGGTCCTCGAGGGCCGATACGGTGGACGCGTACTCGACGTAGAGCTCGTCGGGGACGCCCAGATCGTCCGGAAGGTCGGACCCCGGGGCGGTCCCGCCGACGAAGACCAGGCGGTCGGCGTCGGGGAAGGGCAACGGCCGCAGGAGGACGGCCTTCACGACGCTGAAGATGGCCGTGTTCGCCCCGATCGCCAGCGCCAGCGTCAGCACGGTGACCCCGGCGAAGCCCGGTGCCCGGCGCAGAGAGCGCGCCGCCTGCACCAGATCGTTCCGCCACCCTCTCAAGGCCCGTCCCATGTCCCACCTCCTCGGTTCGAAAGGCTCCGCCGGACGCAACGAGCCGTCCTCGTGTCTGTACGTCAGGTCCCTGCCGCGAAGGCGCTGCCGCAGGAGCGCTCCGCCCATGTCCAGCGTGCCCACCCACGAGTAGACGCGGCCCAGGACGGGCCCCCGCCGTTCCAGGTGCCGCACGTGCATCTCGTTGAGATCCCCGATGGCGTCGTCGGCTCGGCCCCATGGGCCGATCCAGCGCAGCACCGCCTGCATCCACCGGGGAATGGTCAAACCGGACCTCCCGGAAGGCCCGGGGAACGGCGGCCGGTGGACCAAAGGCCCGTGGACCAGAGGCCCCTTGAAGGAGGGCTACGGCGCACGGTCAGCCGGCTCCCAGGGCGTCACCCAGCCCGGCGCTCAGGGCCTCGATCGCACCGGTGGCGGCCTGGGCCGCCCGGATCCCCTCGGGCAGGACCTCCACGAGCCGCCGCGCCTTCCCGCCCCGCTCCGGCCGCGGGTCTCCCAGCCGGGTGCTGATCAGCCCCTTCTCCTCGAGCCGCCGCAGCGTGGTGTGCACGTTGGCCCGCCGGACCGAGCGCCCTGTCTTCTCCTCGATGATGTCCGCGACGGAGACCGTGTAGGCTTCGTCGGGTCCGAGCTGCAGGGCCGCAAGCACGACGAGCAATTCGAACTGCGCGAGGGAATCCGGCGGCATGGTCACTCCATAATAGTTTATTTGTGACTATATGTATGGCCGGCACGGTCCCGTCAAGGGGCCCTGGGGGCGCGTGCCCCGTGCGGCCGGAACACTCGAGGGCTTCCGCGGGGCGATGCCCGCCTCGACTGATCGGCGGC
Organism: Longimicrobiales bacterium; assembly: GCA_035464715.1. Classification (GTDB taxonomy): domain Bacteria; phylum Gemmatimonadota; class Gemmatimonadetes; order Longimicrobiales; family Gaopeijiaceae; genus Gaopeijia. Next base: position 4,343 of record DATHRY010000364.1, on the reverse strand, counting down.
AGCTGATGGGCAGGATCCGCCCCCCTCAGGCCACCCGCTTCGAGAACTGCCGCACCGCCAGGGTGAACACCACCGCCCCGTAGACCACCAGCACCCCCAGCGGGAGCGCCACGGCTTCCCAGCCGCCGCCCCGGACCAGCACGGTCCGCATGATCTCGATGAAGTGCTTCACGGGGCTCAGCTGGGCGACGGCCTGGGCCCAGTCGGGCATGCTCCGGAACGGGGTGAACAGGCCGCTCATCAGCAGGTAGACCATGTTCACGGCGAAGGCGATGAACAGGGCCTGCTGCTGGGTGTGGACCACGGTGGAGATCAGGAGCGCGATGCCCAGGGCCACGAAGAGGTAGGCCAGGGCCGAGACGCCGACCACGAGCAGGCTTCCCTCGAAGGGGATCCCGAAGACCAGCCGCGCCACCACCAGCCCGAGCGCGAGGTCGAAGAGGGCGATGGTCCAGAAGGGGAGCAGCTTGCTGGCGATGAACTGGCCCTTCGTCACGGGGGTGACGCTGAGCTGCTCCAACGTCCCGATCTCCTTCTCCCGGACGATGTTCATGGACGCGATGGCCATGGCCACCACGGTCACCAGGACCACCAGGATCCCGGGCACCATGTAGTGGTGGTAGTTGAGCTCGGGGTTGTACCAGCCCCGGTGCCTGAGGTCGAGCGGTCCGATCGAGGCGCTGACGACCTCGGGCCGGATGCGTCGCCCCCACGCCGTCGCGTGGTCCTGGATGACCCGCTCCAGGTACGAGAACATGACTCCGGCGGCGGCCCCGTCCTCGGCGTCGAGGACGACCTGGACCGACGCCGCCCCCTCCCGCCACAGCTCCGCCTCGAAGTCCGCGGGGATGCGGAGGATGCCGGAGGTCTCTCGGTCCAGGAGCGCCCGGTCGGCGGGGTCCATGGAGAAGGAGGTGCCCACCACCGTGAAGCGGCCCGACCCCGCCAACCGATCCACCAGGCCCCGGGACGCGGCGGAGCCGTCCAGGTCCACCACCCAGAGGCGCCCTTCCTTGACCTCGAAGGTGGCGGCGCTGGATAGGATCAGGAGCTGGACGATGGGGACGACCAGGAGCATCCGGAGCATGGCCCGGTCCCGGACGATCTGCCGGAACTCCTTCGCCAGGAGGAAGCGGACGGTGCGCATCAGTCGGCGGCCGACCAGGTGAGGGGGTTCATCGGCTACCGCCCACCGTTCAGCCGGATGTTGAAGGCCCGGATGGACACCACGATCAGCCCCACGGTCATGGCGACGAGGACCGCCGTCTCCTGCCACAGCTCGGCGAGGCCCACCCCCTTGAGCATGATCCCCCGGGCGGTCAGCAGGTACCAGCGCCCCGGGACGACGTTGGAGAGGGCCTGGAGCCAGTTGGGCATGCTCGACAGGGGGAAGACCATCCCCGACAGGAGCAGGGTGGGCAGGAGGAGGCCCATGAGGGCCCCGATCATGGCGGTCCGCTGCGACGACGTCCGGGCGGCGATCAGGACGCCCAGGCCCATGGAGGCCAGGATGAAGAGGAGGGACTCGGCCACCAGCAGGACGAGGCTCCCCCGGAACGGGACGCCGAACACCAGCCACGCGGCCAGGAGCACCGTGGCCAGGTTCACGAAGCCCAGGCTCAGGTACGGCAGGAGCTTGCCCACGATGATCTGCCAGGGACGCAGGGGCGACACCAGCAGCACCTCCAGCGTGCCCGTCTCCTTCTCCCGGGAGAGGGAGATGGCGGACATGAGGGCCGAGACCACGGTGAGCAGGATGGCGATCAGCCCCGGGACGAACAGGTTCACGCTCTCCAGGGTGGGGTTGAAGCGCATCCGGACCCGGGGCTCGATACGGACGCCGGCGCCCCCGCCCCCGTCCCATCCGGCCCCCCGCTCCGTGGCCTCCCAGCCGGTCACGACCCGGGTCGCGTAGGCCTGGATCGTCGCCCCGGTGTTGGGGTCCGTGGCGTCGGTGATCACCTGGAGCTCCGCATCACCCCGGCGGAGCCGGGTCCCGAAGTCCGGGGGGAAGACCAGGGCCTGGTCGATGGCGCCCCGGGCGAAGAGCCCGGGCAGCTGATCCACGGACCCGGTAACGGCGACCACCTCGAAGAGGTCCGTGCCCCGGAAGCGGGCCTGCAGGGAGCGGCTGGCGGCATCGGGCGCGGGATCCACCACCGCCACCCGCACCCCCCGGATGTCGGTGCGGACCGCGAACCCGAAGAGGAGCACCTGGGCCAGGGGCAGCCCCAGGAGGATCGCCAGGGTGCGGCGGTCCCGGACGATGTGGCGGAACTCCTTGCCCATGAAGCCGGCCAGCGCCGAGAGCCGGCTCCGGATGCGGGATCGGCGGGCGCCGGGCGCGTGGCCCGTCCCGGCGGGCGCCCGGGACGGCGTGGGCTGCCCCGGGCCGGAGGCGCCGACGGCGGGAGGTGGGGCCGAGCTCACGCCGCCGCCCCGGGTCGGGCCAGCCGGACGAAGGCGTCCTCCATGGTGGAGACGCCGAAGCGGGCCTTGATCTCGTCGGGGGTGCCCAGGGCGGCGACGCGCCCGTCCACCATGATGGAGAGGCGGTCGCAGTACTCCGCCTCGTCCATGTAGTGGGTGGTGACGAAGACGGTCGTCCCGGTGGCGGCCGTCTCGTAGATCATCTCCCAGAACTGTCGCCGGGTCACGGGATCCACCCCGCCGGTGGGCTCGTCCAGGAAGACGACCCGGGGGCGATGCACCAGCGCCACCGAGAAGGCCAGCTTCTGTCGCCACCCCAGGGGGAGGGACGCCACCAGCTCGTCCCGATGGGTCACCAGGTCGAGCCGGGTGAGGAGCTCCCGGGAGCGGTCCCGGATCTCCCCGTTCGAGAGCCCGTAGATGCCGCCGTAGAGCCGGATGTTCTCCTGGACCGTGAGGTCCTCGTACAGGGAGAAACGCTGGCTCATGTAGCCGATGGAGCGCTTCACGGCCTCGGGGTCGGAAGCCACGTCGTGCCCCGCCACCCGGGCGGACCCCCCGCTGGGCTCCAGGAGACCGGTGAGCATGCGGATCGCCGTAGTCTTGCCGGCTCCGTTCGCACCCAGGAACCCGAACACCTCGCCGGGCGCCACCCGGAGGGAGATGGCGTCCACGGCGGTGAAGTCCCCGAAGGTCCGGGTGAGCTCGACCGCCTCGACCGCCGCCGTATCCTTCACCCTGCCCCTCCTCCGTGCCCCGAGGCCGCCATCCGGTACATGAACAGGTCCTCGATCCCGGCGGCGGCGGGGGTCACCGTGGCCTCCCCGAGGCCCCGGGCCGCCAGGTGGCCGGCCACGTCCCGACGGATCTCGGCGGGATCCCGCCCCGCTCGGGCGTCGGTGTAGTGGATGGACGTGCCGAAGGGGTACGCCGAATGGGCCCACGGAGCGTCCCGGAGGGCGGCCAGGACCTTCACCCGGTCGCCCCCCCGGACCTCGAGGAGCGGGAGGGGATAGCCCGCCACGAGGGCCGCGGGCGTGTCCATGGCCAGGAGGGCCCCTTCCTGGATCAGGGCGACCCGGTCGCAGCGGTCCGCCTCGTCCATGTACGGCGTGGACACCACCACGGTGAGCCCCCCGTCCCGGAGGTTCTCCAGCAGGTCCCAGAACTCCCGCCGGGACACGGCGTCCACCCCGGTGGTGGGCTCGTCCAGGAAGAGGATCCCCGGCCGATGCACCAGGGCGCAGCACAGGGCGAGCTTCTGCTTCATCCCCCCGGACAGCGCCCCGGCCGCCCGATCGCTGAAGGGGGCGATCTGGTCGTAGATGGGGGCGATGACGTCCCGCTGCGCCTCGAGGGTGGTGCCGAAGGCGGTGGCGAAGAAGCGGACGTTCTCCTCGACGGTGAGGTCGAGGTAGAGGGAGAAGCGGCCCGGCATGTAGCCCACCTGGCGGCGGATGGCCCACAGGTCGTCCTCCACGTCGAGGCCCAGGACCCGGGCGCTGCCGGCATCGGCCAGGAGCAGGGTGCACAGGATCCGGAACAGGGTGGTCTTCCCCGCGCCGTCGGGGCCGAGGAACCCGAAGATCTCGCCGGGCTCGACGGTGGCGTCGATCCCGGCCAGGGCCCGGGTCTCCCCGTAGGCCTTGGTCAGGCCGCGGATCTCGACGGCGGGAGGGCTCACCGGCCCGCTCCGGCGGCGCGGAGCGTGGCGTTCGCGAGCCCGCCGGCTCCGCCGCCCGACGGGTCCTCGGCCGCCGCCCCCGAGGGCTCGGCTCCCTCCCCCGTGCCGGACCCGGACAGGACCACCTCTCCCGGCATCCCGATCTTGAGGACGCCCTCGGGGTTGGGCACCCGGATCTTCACCGCGTAGACCTGGTCCACCCGCTCCTCCCGGGTCTGGATCGGCGTGG
>DATHRY010000363.1:0-29097 GCA_035464715.1 Longimicrobiales bacterium | reverse complement strand
CGCCGACGTGGCCCCCGCCGAGATCGAGCGGCTGGTCACCGAGCGGGTCGAGGCCGAGGCGGCGGCGGTCCCCGGGGTGGAGCGGGTATCCTCGGTGTCCCGGGAGGGGGTGAGCCTGGTGACGCTGGAGTTCGCCTGGGGCTCGGACATGGACTTCGCCATGCTCAACGTCCGGGAGCGCATGGACAACCTCCGGGAGGCCCTCCCCGAGACCGCCACCCGCCCCCGCATCCTCCGCGTCGATCCCGAGTCCGAGCCCATCCTCGCCATCTCGGTGGCCAGCGGCGGGGACCTGTGGAACACCAAGGAGCTCGCCGAGACGGTGTTCCGGCGCCGGCTGGAGCAGCTCGACGGGGTGGCCCAGGCCGCGGTGAGCGGCGGGCTGGACCGGGAGATCCAGGTGGAGGTCGATCCCCGGCTCATGGAGGCGTACGGCCTGGATCTGGCCGACGTGGGCCAGGCGCTGGCCCAGGCCAACGTCAGCGCGCCCGGGGGCACCATCCGCCAGGGCCGCTACCGCTATCCCCTCCGGACCATCGGCGAGTTCCGGACGGTGGCCGAGATCGCCGACGTGGTCGTGGCCCGGCAGCAGACCGGGGGAGGGGGAGGGGAGGAGGACGCTCCGCCGTTCCGGCTGATCCGGCTCCGGGACGTGGCCACCGTCGTGGACGGCTTCGCGGAGCGGGAGACCATCGCCGAGTACAACGGCGAGGAGTCGGTCGGCGTCCTGGTCTTCAAGGAGTCCGGTGCGAACACCGTGTCGGTGGCCCGGGCCGTGGAGGAGGTGCTGGAGCAGCTCCGGGTCGAGTATCCCGACGTGGAGCTGGTGGTGGCGACCTCCCAGGCGGGCTTCATCTCGGAAGCCATCAGCAACGTGGTGTCGGCACTGGTGCTGGGGGGGATCCTGGCGTTCGTGGTCCTCTTCTTCTTCCTCAGGGACCCGCGCTACCCCTTCGCCATCGCCACGGCGATCCCCATCTCGGTCATCGCCACCTTCGCCCTCATGGAGGCCTTCGACGTCTCCCTGAACATCATGAGCCTCGGGGGCCTGGCGCTGGGCGTGGGCATGCTGGTGGACAACTCCATCGTGGTCCTGGAGAACATCTTCCGGCACCGGGAGGCGGGTGTGGGCGCGGCCGTGGCCGCGGCCCGGGGCGCCGAGGAGGTCCAGGGCGCGATCACCGCATCGACGCTGACCACCATCTCCGTGTTCGGCCCCATCATCTACGTGGAAGGGGTGGCCGGGGAGCTGTTCGCGGACCTGTCGCTGGCGGTGGCCTTCTCCCTGGTGGCGTCGCTCCTGGTGGCCCTGACGCTGCTCCCGGCCCTCTCCGGGCGGTTCGGCTCGGGGGAGGAGCCGGTGGCGGACCCTCCGACCGAGGCCCGCTCCCGCCCCTCCGGGATTCTGGGCTGGGCGAGCCGGGCCCTGGGCTGGATCGTTCTTGGGCCGTTCCGCCTGCTGGCCTTCCTCTGGCGGCTGGGGAAGGCGCTCGTCCTCTTCTGGTGGCGGGGGATCGCCGGGGGTGTGGGGCGCGCGACGCGGCCGGTCCTGGACGCCTTCGACCGGGGCTTCGCCGTCTTCGCCGAGCGCTACCACCGGACCCTGGCCTGGTCGCTGGATCACCAGCTCCGGGTCCTGGGCCTCGCGGGGCTCGCCCTGGCGGGCACCGTTCTGCTGGCCACGGCGTTGCCCCGGGATCTGCTCCCGTCCGTGGACCAGGGGGCGTTCCGGGCCCGGCTCACCCTTCCGGAGGGGACCGGCCTGGAGGCCACCGCCGAGGCGGCCGAGGCGCTGGAGGCCGCCATCCTCGAGGATCCGGGGGTGGAGTCCCTCTTCGGGCGGGTCGGCCGCGACGTGCGGGCCTATGCCGAAGGCGACGAGGAGACGGGGCTCAATACCGCGGTCTTCGAGGTGCGCCTGCGGGACCGCTACGGGGACAACGGCCAGGGTCTCCGGGGGGCGGTGACGACGCCCGACGTGCTCGAACGCCTGGCGCCCCTGGCGAGGCGCTTCCCCGACGGGGCCCTGAGCCTCGAGGCCGGGCAGGCCACGGCTCTGGGCACCCTCCTGGGTGGACGGGAGGCCGACATCGCGGTGCGTGTGCGGGGCGAGCAGCTCGAGCTCCTCCTGGGCCGGGCCGAGGAGGTCCGGGGCCGCCTGGAGGGACTCGAGTTCCTCACCAACGTCCGGGTGGGCGCCCAGGAAGGAACGCCCCAGGTCCAGGTGGAGATCGACCGGGTCGCTGCCGCGCGCTACGGCGTGGAGCCCCGGGCCGTCGCGGAGACCGTCGACCGCGCCCTCCGGGGCGACCGGGCCACCGAGTTCGTGGACTTCGACCGGAAGATCGACGTGGTGGTCAGCTATCCCCGGGATCAGCGGTACTCCCGGGCCACCCTGGAGGGGCTGCGCATCCAGGGGGTGCCGATCCGGGAGCTGGTGCGCATCCGGGACGCCACCGGCCCCGCGGAGATCCGCCGGGAGGAGCAGGGCCGCATGGTCCCCGTTTACGCCGACGTCGCCCGGGGCGGCCTGGATGCGGCCATCGCCGGGATCCAGGCGGAGCTGGCGGACTACCCGTCGAGCCGGGACCTGCGCATGGAGGTGGGCGGGGAGAACGAGGAGATGCGGCGCTCGTTCCGCGACCTGAGCTTCGCCTTCGGGCTGGCGCTGATCCTGGTGTACATGATCCTGGCGGCGCAGTTCGAGTCCTTCCTGCACCCCTTCACGATCCTCATGGCCGTCCCCCTGGCCCTCGTCGGGGCGGTCCTGGCCCTCTTCGCCACCAACCAGGGGCTGAACACCATGAGCCTGATCGGCGTGGTGATCCTGGTGGGGATCGTGGTGAACGACGCCATCGTGAAGGTGGACTTCATCAATCAGGCCCGGCGGGCGGGCCTCGCGCTCCGGCACGCCATCCTGGAGGCCGGCCGCGTCCGGCTCCGGCCCATCGTCATGACCACCGTCACCACCGTCCTGGGGCTGACCCCCATGGCGTTGGGCATCGGGCGGGGCGCCGACCTCCGGGCGCCCCTGGCCATCGCGGTGATCGGCGGACTGACCGTAGCCACCCTCCTCACCCTCGTCGTGGTGCCCGTGGTCTACGCCGCCACCGAGGAGCTGCGGCAGCGGCTGAGCGGCACGGAGGACCGGGAGGCCGTCGCCGAGAGCGGGCCCCGTCCCCAGCCCTCCGGGGCGGACTGACCCGTGGTCCGGCTCAGCATCCAGCGGCCGGTGGCGGTGGCCATGGCGTACACCGCCGTGGCTCTCCTGGGGCTGTTCGCCTGGCGGAACATCCCCATCGAGCTGCTGCCCGACACCCAGCTCCCCCGGCTCACGGTGGAGGCCACCTGGCGAGGCGCGTCCCCGGAAACGGTGGAGGCCTTCCTGACCTCCCCGCTGGAGGGGACGATCCAGCAGGTGGCGGGGGTCGAGCGCATCACCTCCGAGTCCCGGGAGGACAACGGGATCGGGCGGGCCGACATCGACGTGGAGTTCAACCGCGACACGGACATGGACTTCGTCCGCCTGGAGCTGTCGGAGCGGCTGTCGGCGCTGGAGGACGAGCTCCCGCCCGCGGTGACCGACGTCCGGGTGTCGCCCTACGTGCCCGAGGAGTTCCAGGACCAGAACCGTCCCTTCCTCCTCTACCGGTTCACGGGGCCTTACACGTTGGAGGCGCTGCAGCGGCACCTCGAGGACGTGGTCATCCCGGAGATCGCGCAGGTCGAAGGCGTCGGCCTCGCCATCGCCTCGGGAGGCCGGGAGCGGCGGCTGGAGATCCGGGTCGACGAGGACGCGGCCCTGGCCCTGGGCCTGAGCCCCTGGCAGGTCCTGCAAGCGGTGGGGGAGCTGGACCTGGTCCAGGAGGCCGGGGTGGTCCGGGAAGGGACGGCCGAGCGGACCGTCACGATCGTGAACCGGCCCCAGGGCGCCCAGGACGTCCGGGACGCCGTCCTCACCTCGGCCGGCGGCACCGTGGTGCGGATCCGGGACGTGGCCACCGTCACGGACACCTACGAGGAGGCCCGCCGCTACGAGCGGGTGAACGGGCAGGCCGCCGTCACGCTGCGGGTGCTCAAGGAGCTGGGGGCGAACACCGTCCGGGTGGCCGAGGCCGTGAAGGCCCGCATGGACGAGCTGGAGCGACTCAGTCCGTTCGATTCCCGGTTCATCCTGGAGGCCGACGAGAGCGAGGAGATCGAGCGCCAGCTGACGGATCTCCGGACCCGGGCCCTGGCCGCCGCCGGCGTGATCTTCGTGGTGCTGCTGGTCTTCTTGCGGTCCTTCCGCTCGGCGGGGCTGATCTTCGCCACCATCGCCTTCAGCGTCCTCATCTCGCTCAACCTGATCTACTTCAGCGGGCTCACCCTGAACCTGCTGACCCTGATGGGGCTGGCCCTGGGCTTCGGGCTGATCGTCGACAACTCCATCGTGGTGCTGGAGAACGTCTACCGGCGATGGCAGGGCGGGGAAGGGGCGGCGACGGCGGCGGAGCGGGGCGCCGTCGAGGTGGCGCTCCCGATCCTGGCGTCCACGGCCACGACCCTCATCGTCTTCGTTCCCTTCGTCTACCTCCAGGGGGAGCTCCGGGTCTTCTACGTGCCCCTGGCGGTGGTGGTGGGGCTCACCCTCCTGGCCTCCCTCTTCGTGGCCTTCACCTTCATTCCCTCCCTGTCGGCCCGCTGGCTGGCCCGGGGGCGGCGCCGGGGGGAGGGCCGGACGGCGTTCGGGGGTGGCGCGTCCCAGACGTCGGGCACCTCTCGGACATCCGCGTCCGGGGACGGTCACCGTCGCCGGGAGCCCCTCTACGTCCGCTTCTACCGGGCCATGGTCGGCTTCACGCTCGCCCGACCGGTCGTGGCCATCGTGGTGACGGTCGCCTGCTTCGGCGGGTCCGCCTGGCTCTTCGACCAGCACGTGACCCGGGGCGTGGTGTGGGGCGGGGGCGGGAGCGGCCGGACCTACATCAGCATCATCGTGCGGCTCCCCCGGGGCTCGAACCTGGAGCGCACGGACCAGCTGGTGTAGTTCTTCGAGGACAAGCTCTCCCGCATCCCCCAGGTGGAGCAGTACACCTCCCAGGTGCAGGGCACCTACGGCTACATGGAGGTGACCTTCCCGGACTCCCTGGAGAACACGGGGATCCCGCCGGCCATCAAGGAGCAGATGCTGGCCTACTCCCACACCTTCACCGGGGCGGAGGTGCGGGTCTACGGCTACGGGCCTTCGTTCTACGGCGGAGGGTCGAGCCCGCCCACGTACAACATCCTGGTCCTGGGCTACAACTTCGAGCGGGTGCGGGACATCGCCGAGAACCTGGGCTCCCGGCTGCGGCGGATCAGTCGGGTGCAGGAGGTGGACACCAACGCCTCGGGGGGCTTCACCCGGGATCGGGCGGTGGAGTACGTGGTGGACCTGGACCGGATCGCCCTGGCCCGGTACGACATGACCGTCCAGGACCTGGTCAACCAGATGCAGGCGGCGGTGGGGGGTGAGGCCCGGGTCAGCTACGTGAAGCTCGGGGGGGAGGAGGTGGGCTACGAGGTGAAGGTCCGGGACGTGGAGACGGTGGACGTCCTGGCCCTCCGGGAGACGCTGATCCGGGTCCCCGACGGACGCTCGATCCGCCTGGGCGAGGTGATCCAGGTGACGCCCCGGGAGGTCCTGGCCAGCATCCGCCGGGAGGACCAGCAGTACGAGCGCCGCGTAGCCTACGAGTTCAGGGGCCCCAGCCGGCTCGGGGACGTCTACCGGGACGCCATCATCGAGAACACCGAGCTTCCCCCCGGCTACACCATCAAGGAGGACGACCGCTGGAGCTGGGGCCGGGACGAGCAGGAGCAGATCGCCCTGGTGCTCACCGTGGCGCTCCTCCTGGTCTACATGGTCACGGCGGCCCTCTTCGAGTCGCTGCGCCAGCCCCTGGCGGTCCTCCTGACCGTGCCCATGGCCCTGATCGGCGTCTTCATGATCTTCTTCTGGGCCCAGGCCACCTTCACCCGGGAGGCCTACATCGGGGTGATCATGATGGGCGGGATCGTGGTGAACAACGCGATCCTGCTGGTGGACCACATCAACCGGGTCCGGGCCGAGACGACGCTCCCCCTGCGGGACGCCATCCTCAAGGGGACGCTGGAGCGGGTGCGGCCGATCCTCATGACCACCACCACCACCGTGTTCGGGCTGCTCCCCCTGGTGCTCTTCTCCCAGTCGTCGGATTCGACGATCTGGAACGCCCTGGCCTACACGTTGATCGGCGGGCTCCTGAGCTCCACGCTCTTCGTGCTCACCACCACGCCCTCCCTCTACTACCTCTTCGAGCGAGGGGCGGCGGCCCCGCGGACCGCCGACCTCCCGGGGGGAGAGGCCGACGGCCCGTGGGTCGGGGCCACCGCGGGGGACTGAGGAAGGGGCGTCGGACCGCCGTCAGCTCCCGGCGATCCGGATCGGACCGCAGCCCTGCACGGCGCCCAGCTCGGAGTCGCCCACGACGCACACCTCGGTGTCGCCGGCGGAGAGGCCGGTGTCCCGCATGCGGAAGTGGAGGAGGACGTCCGGGAAGCCGTCCCCGTTGAAGTCGCCCAGGCGTCCGAGTCCGTCCCCGTCCTCGATGGGGGACGCGCCCGCGGGCCCGGCCCGGAAGGACGCGAGGTCGTGCTGCCCCACGGGAAGGTCCGGTGCGCCCATCACCATGACGGGGAGCCGCCCGTTGCTCTCCGGCGCAGGCGCATTGTTCTGGGTGCCGCTTCCGGCCCAGACCCGGAGGGCCCGGACCGTGGGCTCCGGCTCGCTCACCAGGAAGCGCAGCTCGGCGCCGCCCAGCCCGCCGTCGGCGTCCAGCACCTCGACCCGGACGGTGTGGTCTCCGGCCGATTCCGGCGTCCACACCACCTCCGGCAGCGTGCCCTGCTCCGCGACGGACCCGCTCTCCAGGCGCTCTCCGTCCACGAAGACGGCCCAGCTCCACGGGGCGTCGTCTGCCCCCGGATCCGAGAAGGCCGGACGGAGCGGGATGGGCGAGCCTTCCACGGCCCGGAAGCTCCGCGGCTGGATGAGCGTGTTGGCCTGGACGTCAGGCGGGGCGTTCTCGACGACCACCCGGGCGCTGGCGGTGCTGCTCTGGCCCAGAGGGTCGGTGACGGTGACCGTCGCGGTGAAGGTCCCATCGTCCGCCCAGGCGTGCTCGACCTGCGGCCCTTCGGCTCCGGAGCCGTCGCCGAAGGTCCAGGAGAAATGGAGCTCACCCGGGAGGGCGGCGGCCGAGGTGGAGGCCGAGGCGTCCAGGAGGAGGCTCCGTCCCTCCATCCCCTCGTAGGGCCCGCCCGCCAGGGCCACCGGGGCCGGCGGCGGGGCCAACTCGACCAGAGCCAGGCCCTCGGCGGTGGTGAACACCATCCGGGTGCCGTCCAGGTCGGCGTCGACGCGCCGCGAGGCGTTCCCGGCCAGGGGGAGCTCGGCCTCCGCGCCGGTCTCCAGATCCCGGACGACCACGGCCATGCTCGGCCATGTGGCGTCCGGGTGATACGTCACGAGGACGTCGCCCTGCAGCGCCGCCACCGCGGGGCAGCTCGAGCCGAGGGGCACGCCGGTGGTGGCGCCGGTCGCCACGTCGTACACCGAGATGCCCCCGGGGCAGTAGCGGCGATCGAAGTAGGCGAGGCGCCCGTCCTCCATCTCGGCGTTGACGGCCGTGAGCAGCTCGCTCTGGTCGGTGACCCGGGTCTCGGTGCCGGAGGGGATGTGGAGGAGGAAGTGCTGGGCGATGTGGAGCCCGTCCCGGCGGTCGGTCCACGAGAGGTACTCGCCCCACCCGTGGGCGGCCTGTACCGCGGTGGGCGTCGGGATCCACGCCTCGGCTCCGGTGACCCGATCGAGGTAGAAGGGGCGGTCGGATCCGACCCGGGCGATCCCGGTCACGTAGCGGTCCGACACGTCGATCCAGGCGTAGTTGTACCACTGGTCCGACAGCACCTGGATGCCGGACGCCGGATCGTGGACCCGCAGGGCGTCGGTACCTCCCCAGTAGACGCGGCCGTCCCGCAGGGCGAAGGGGCCCCGCATCTCGCCGGCCCACACGTGCTCCCTGTCGCCCGTGGCCAGGTCCATCCGCCAGAGGCCCTGCTCGGCCGCCGGCGCGCTCCGGTACCAGGCCACCCGGTCGCCCTCGATCCGGGGCCACCAGTCGCTCCCCGAGGCCGTGAGCAAGCTCGGCTCACCCGGGAGGAACTGCTGGGCGGCCGGGCCGTCGGGCACGGGCTCGAACTCGATCGGATCTTCGGCCACCGGAGTGCCGGCATCACAGGCGGCCAACAGCACCGCCGACAGGATGAGCCTCTTGCGTGCGTTCATGGGTCGATCCCTTCCAATCGTGAAAGTGGATTCTGCCCGCTACGACCAATCAGCACTCCACGAGGGGTCCCCGGTCAACGGATACCGTTTGCCGAGCAGCGGAACCGCTTTTCCGCCTGCCGAACTCGGCCAGTGATTCCAACGGGTCTGGGCGTTCCGGCCCGAATTCTCCACATTCACGAAAGCCGGTAAACATATGGCGCGGTGCCGGTTGGGGCGTCCGCCTCCGGCTCGGGGAACGGGTGCCGATGTCCGTTCACGGGACGTGGGGCGCCCCCAGCGAGGCGGGTGGGCCTCGTCGCGGGGGCCGGTCCCGGCGGTGCGGCGCCCCTCGTGTCCCGGGGGGATTTCCATAGCTTAGAGGCCCTCCCGAAACTCCATCCCCTCTTTTCCGACGGTGGGACATGGCCCGGTCCGATTCCCGCTCCTCGCCCGGTCGCGACTTCATCCGCCAGATCATCGACCGGCACGAGGAGGAGGGCCGCTACGACGAGATCGTCACACGGTTCCCGCCGGAGCCGAACGGATACCTCCACATCGGGCACGCGAAGAGCATCTGCCTCAACTTCGGCCTGGCCCGGGAATACCAGGGGCGCTGTCACCTGCGCTTCGACGACACGAACCCCCTCACCGAGGAGGACGAGTACATCCGGGCGATCCAGCGGGACGTCCGGTGGCTCGGATTCGACTGGGGCGAGGATCTCTACTTCGCGTCGGACTACTTCGAGCGCATGTACGAAGTGGCCGAGGGGTTGATCCGGAAGGGGAAGGCCTACGTGGACTCCTCCAGCGAAGCGGAGATCCGGGAGGCCCGGGGCACCGTGACCGAGCCCGGACGTCCCACCCCCGACCGGGACCGGTCCGTGGAGGAGAACCTCGATCTCTTCCGACGCATGCGGGCCGGGGAGTTTCCCGACGGGTCCCACGTCCTCCGGGGGAAGATCGACCTCGCCTCGCCGAACATGATCATGCGGGACCCGGTCTTCTACCGGATCCGCCACGCGGCGCACCACCGCACGGGCGAGGCCTGGTGCATCTATCCGCTGTACGACTACGCCCACTGCCTCGAGGACGCCTTCGAGGGGATCAGCCACTCCCTGTGCACCCTGGAGTTCGACAACAACCGGGAGATCTACGACTGGATCCTGGATGAGGCCGGGTTCCGGGAGCCCCGGACCCACCAGTACGAGTTCGCCCGGCTCGAGCTGGACTACACGGTGCTCTCCAAGCGGAAGCTGATCCGCCTGGTGAAGGAGGGCCACGTGGACGGCTGGGACGATCCCCGCCTGCCGACCCTCGCCGGTCTGCGACGACGGGGCGTTCCCCCCGCGGCGATCCGGACCCTGTGCGACATGGTGGGGGTGGCCAAGGCCAATTCCACGGTGGACGTGGGCAAGCTCGAGTTCGCCATCCGGGACACCCTCAACCCGTTGGCGCCCCGCCTCATGGGCGTGATCCGACCGCTGAAGGTGATCCTGACGGACCGGAACGAGGGGAGCCGGGACGTCGTGGACGCCCCCCTGTTCCCGGACCGGGAGGACGGCCCGACCCGCCCCCTGACCCTGGGACGGGAGCTCTGGATCGAGGCCGACGACTTCGCGGAGGACCCTCCGAAGGGATGGAAGCGACTGTCCCCCGGGGCGGAGGTGCGTCTGCGGCACGGATACGTGATCCGGTGCGACGAAGTGGAGCGGGACGCCGCCACCGGCGAGGTCACGGCCCTCCTGTGCACGCACGATCCCGACACCCTGGGGGCCAACCCGGACCGGAAGATCGGCGGGACGATCCACTGGCTCTCCGCCGAGGACGCCGTTCCGGCGGAGTTCCGGCTGTACGACCGGCTCTACCGGGTCCCGGATCCCGACGACGTCCCGGAGGGCGGCGACTTCACGGACCACCTGAATCCCGACTCCCTGACGGTGGCCCGGGGCTACGTGGAGCCGTTCCTGGCGGGCGAGGAGGTCGGCGAGCTGGTGCGTGCCGGTGACCCGGAGGCCGGCCAGGACCCCTGGGACGTCCGGGTCCAGCTCGAGCGGCTCGGCTACTTCGCCCGGGACGTGGACTTCACGCCCGAGGCGCCGGTGCTCAACCGCATCGTGACGATGAAGGACACGTGGGGGAAGCGTGCCGCCGAGACGATGGCCTTCGGCGGCCGCGTCGACGCGGCGGCAGGTGGGGAGGGGGCCGAGGGAGCGTCCGGCGCCGGGGCTAAGGCCAGGGAGCGAGGGACACCCCAGCCTGCCGTGGCTCCGCGGGTGAGCGAGGCCCGCAACGCCGTCCGCGCCGCCCACCCGGCCCTCGCGGCGGCCTTCCGACGATATCAGGACGAACTGGGCGTCCCGGAGCTGGACGCCGACGTCCTCACGGGCTCCCACGCCCTGGCCCGGATGTTCGACCAGGCCCTGGAGGTCCACGGTGACGTCGGGGAGGTCACCGCATGGGTCGTCAACGAGGTCGCCCGGTTCGTGGACGGCGAGGACGGGCCGGCCTTCGACGGGGCGGCCCTGGGCACCGTCCTGAACCGGCTCGCCGATGGGACCCTGAACCGCAGGGGGGCCCGGGCCGTGCTCGAGGCCATGGCGGACCGGGGCGGGGATCCCGACCGGCTCATCGCCGAGATGGGGCTCGAGAAGATGGATGATGTAGACGATCTCAAACCCATTGTGGACAACGTCTTGGCAGAATTCGACGGAAAGGTCGCCGAGTATCGGGACGGGAACCGGAACCTCTTCGGCCTGTTCATGGGCCAGGTGATGCGACGCTCGGGGGGGAAGGCCGATCCCGGGGTGGTCCGGGGTCTCCTGGAAGCACGCCTCGGCGCCCCGCCCGAGGGAGGCGACGCATGACCATGCGCCTGCGATTCCCGCCCTCCCCCACAGGCTACCTCCACGTGGGTGGGGCCCGTACGGCCCTCTTCAACTGGCTCCTGGCCCGCCAGTCCGGCGGCACCCTGGTCCTGCGGATCGAGGACACGGATCGGGCCCGCTCGTCGGAAGAGCACACACGGGCCATCCTGGACGGGATGCGCTGGCTGGGCCTCGACTGGGACGAGGGCCCCCTCTTCCAGAGCGAGGGCGTGGAGCGGCATCGGGCCCAGGCGCGGCGGCTCCTGGCCGAAGGGAGGGCCTACCGGGACTTCACGGATCCGGCCGAGCTCAGAGCCGAGGCCGAGGCCCGGGGGGTGGGACATCCCAGCGTCATCGCCCGGGAGAGGGCCCGGGAGATGGGCGAAGCCGAGGCGGAACGGAAGGCGACGGCGGGGGAGACCCATGCGCTGCGCCTGCGCGTGCCCGAGGGGAGCACCGGGTGGGACGACCTCGTCCACGGGGAGATGCGCTTCCAGAACGAGGATATCGACGACCTGGTCATCCTCCGAGGCGACGGCTCGCCCATCTACAACCTGGCGGTGGTGTCCGACGACGCGGAGCAGGGGATCACCCACGTGATCCGGGGTGACGACCACCTGTCGAACACGCCGAAGCAGATCCTCCTGTACGAGGCGCTGGGGCTGCCCGTGCCTGTCTTCGGGCACGTTCCCATGATCCTGGGGCCCGACGGCAAGCGGCTCAGCAAGCGGCATGGAGCCACGGCGGTGGAGGACTACGCCGGCCTGGGATTCCTGCCGGAGGCCATGGTCAACTTCCTGGCCCTGCTGGGCTGGAATCCCGGCGACGAGCGGGAGGTCATGAGCCGGGACGAGCTCGTGGAGGCTTTCTCCATGGACCGCGTGCAGAAGAAGAGCGCGGTCTTCGACACCGACAAGCTGGAGTGGCTGAACGGCCAGTACCTGGCCTCGGCGCCGACGCCCGTCGTGGCCGACCTCCTGCGCCCCCATCTGGAGGTGCGGGGCGTCGACGTCGGGGACTGGGATCCCGACGGCACGCGGTTCGGCGAGCTGGTTCGGCTCCTCAAGCCCCGGGCCCGGACCCTGGAGGAGATGGCCGAGCAGGCGATGCCGTTCGTCCAGGACGGGTTGGCCGGCTACGAGGAAGCGGCCGCGGCCCGGCACTGGTACCGGGACCCCGAGGGCGTTTCGGGACTCCTGCGGGCGCTGCACGGGGTCCTCGGCGCCGCCGACTGGGACGAAGCGAGCCTCGAGCGGGAGGTGCGCGCGCTGGCCGAGCGGGAGGGGGTCGGAGCCGGCAAGGTCATCCACCCGCTTCGGCTGGCCGTGACGGGCAGGGGGAACAGCCCGGGCATCTTCGAGGTCCTGGCGTTGCTGGGTCGGGAGAAAACGCTGGAAAGGCTTGAGAATGCTTGGGAACATATGGCGCAAGGGGGGTCAGGATCTGCTTGACACCCCCGAGAAAACGGTAGTACTGTGGAAACTCGGGTGGCTCTCGAGGCGTGGGGCGAGAGACACGTTCTTGTCACCCTCCCTGGTCCTTCCTCCCCGCCGTAAAGGGGGAGGCCGGCGTGCCCCGCCGGTGAGGCTCATACTGTGGAGTCCGGGATGGCCCCATCTCTGAACGACATCGAACGCCGTATCCTGGACTACATGGTCTCGTATCTCCGGGCGAACACCTACCAGCCTTCCATCCGGGAGATCGGTGAGGAGTTCGGCATCAAGAGCACGAAGACCGTCTCGGAGCACCTCCAGGCCCTGGCGGACAAGGGGTTCCTGGAGCGGGACCCGTCCCGCTCCAGGGGCGTCAAGATCCTGGGCGTGGACCTCTCTCCCGACGCCATCACCCTGCCGTGCTATCCGGCCCTTCCCGACGACGGGGGGTTCGGGGGATTCGGCGAGGGCGCCGAGACGTACCTGACCCTGGACCGGCGTCTGGCCGGGGCCCGGGGTTCCTTCCTGGTGCGGGCCCGAGGGGACGAGCTCGTCTCCATGGGCGCCCAAAGCGGGGATTACGTCCTCGTCGAGCCGGTGGGGGAAGGGGACGTCCTGGAGGGGGCCGTGATCGTCGCCCGGCCGGGCGGGGGTGCACCGGGGTATTACCGGGTCAATCGGAACGGCCACGGTGTCTCGCTCCAGAGCCTCCGCCCCGGCACGGACCCACTGGTGGTGCAGGACCTCGAGTCCGTGTCGGTGGTGGGACGGGTGGGCGGCGTGTTCCGCCATTTCGACGCCCCGGGAGGGGCTTCGAGCTTCACGGCACATTGAGTTGAGGGCCCGGAGGCCGCGCCCGGTCGCCACGGCGGCTCGCGGCGTGCCTCCGGACGCGCCCTCGTCCTTCCGCGCGTGACCCCCGACCTGCAGCCCGACGCTCGACGCCCGGGCGACGTCCGCTGGATGGCCCGTGCCCTGGAGCAGGCCCGCCTGGCGGTCGTCCGAGGCGAGGTTCCCGTGGGCGCGGTGCTGGTCCGGGACGACCGGCTCGTCGTGGAGGGCCACAACCGGACCTTCCTGGACGCCGACCCCACCGCCCACGCCGAATCGGTGGTCCTTCGGCGCGCCGCCGCCCGCCAGGGGGACTTCCGTCTCGAAGAGACGACCCTCTACGTGACGCTCGAGCCCTGTGCCATGTGCGCCGGAGCCATCGTCCTGGCCCGGGTGCCCCGGGTGGTGTACGGCGCCCGGGACCCGAAGGCGGGGATGGCGGGGAGCCTGGAGAACCTCCTGCAGGACCCCCGTCTGAATCACCGGTGTACTGTCACCCCGGACCTTCTGGCGGACGAGTCCGCCTCTCTTCTCCGCAGCTTCTTCCGGGCCCGACGCCGTTGAGAACGCTTCGCCGACGCAACTGGATCCTCCTGGGACTCCTGGGCTTCGGCGCGTGCACCCCCGTCCGGCCCCCCGAGGCCCCGGCGCCTCCGGTCCCGGAGGTCCTCGAGCCCGCGCCCGATCCCGAGCCGGTGGGCCCCGCCCGACCTGCCGTCGCCCCGGAAGTGCGTGGGGTCTGGGTCGTGCGCACCAGCCTCACCTCGCCGGCCTCGGTGACCGAGATGGTGGAGCGGACCCACGCCGCCGGATTCAACACGCTCCTGGTCCAGGTGCGGGGCCGGGGGGACGCGTTCTATCGGTCCGCCCTCGAGCCCCGTTCCGACGCCCTGGCCGGCGCGGCCGGAGACTTCGATCCGTTGGCCGCCGTGATCCGGGAGGCGCACCGCCGGGGCATGAAGGTCCACGCCTGGGTGGTGGCCCAGCTGGTCTGGGGCCTGGGGCCGCTCCCCACCGACCCCGACCATCTGGTCAACCGGCATCCGGACTGGCTCTCGGTTCCCGAGCCCCTGGCGGAAGCGCTGTGGGGGGCCGATCCGTGGGATCCGGGGTTCCCGACGGCCCTCCACGAGTGGGCGCAGGCCAACCGGACCCGGGTGGAGGGGCTCTTCGTGGACCCGGGCCACCCCGAGGTCAGGGAGCGGCTCGGCGCGGTGGTGCGGGACCTCCTGCTGGGGTACGACCTGGACGGCGTCCACCTGGACTACCTCCGCTATTCGTCGCCGGATTTCGACTACTCCCGCCGGAGCCTCGAGCGGTTCAGGGACTGGGCCGGCGCACAGGTACCCCGGGGGCTGGCCGCTTCACTGGACGACCGGGTACGGCGGGGCGACGTCACCGCGTGGGCCCGGGAGAACCCGGGGCTGTGGGACAGCTTCCGGGAGACCCGGGTGACCGGTCTCCTGCGGGAGGTCCGGCGGACCATGGACGCCACGGCGCCCGATGCCGTCCTCTCCGTCGCGGTCTTCGCCGACCCGGTGGACGCCGAGCGGGGTCGGTTCCAGGACTGGCCCAGCTGGCTTACCTACGGGGACGTGGACGCCTTGGCCCCCATGGCGTACACGCCCGACGACGAGCGCTTCGCGGATCTCATGCGGGCCGCGACGGAGGCCGACGGGGACCGGGGCGGGGCCCGGGTCTGGGCGGGTGTGGGGATCTACCAGACCACCGTCGACGGCGCGGTGCGAAAGGTCGATCTGGCCCGAGCCTCGGGCGTGGCCGGCGTGGTCCTGTTCAGCTACGACTGGGCCCGGGAGCAGGGGCCGTTGGGGAACGGCGAGCCGTACCTCGAGGGGCTGGCCCGCCGGGCCTTCTTCCCGGGATCGTCCCCGGACGCACCGCCCGGGACCTTCCCGCCCGGGGGCTGACCCGGGGTCCATGTCGCAGGGCCGGGAGCCACCGGGGCCCCGAGCGACCTCACCACGTCGGATTCAGGGACGCTGCTAGGCCCCTTCGGCGCCCTCGTGCACCGGTCGTCCGAAGAAGCGGACGACGAGGATCAGGACCACGGCGCCGCCCGCGAGGGCCATCCAGTTCGGCAGCCCGTACGCCGTGCCCACGTCCCCCAGGAGCATCCCCACGAAGGCCACCAGGAGGGCGTAGGGGAGCTGGGTCCGAACGTGGTCCACGTGGTCGCAACCGGCCGCCGTGGACGACAGGACGGTGGTGTCGGAGATCGGGGAGCAGTGGTCGCCGAAGATCGCCCCCGCCAGGACCGAGCTGATCGCACCCAGCAGGATCGAGTAGTGGGCGCCCCCGTCGAAGTCCACCGCACCGCCCAGGGTGACGGTCAACGGAATGACCAGGGGGATGAGGATGGCCATGGTTCCCCAGGACGTGCCGGTGGCGAAGGCCATGGCGGCCGCCGTCACGAAGACCACCACCGGGAGGAGCTGGAGCGGAAGGTTGCCCTCCAGGAGGCCCGCCAGGAACTGGGCCGTGTGGACCGCCTCGGTCACGGCGCCCAGGGACCAGGCCAGGGTCAGGATGATCATGGCGATCATCATGGCCTTCATGCCCGCGAGCCATCCCTCGATGGCCTCGTTCATGGTGAGCAGCCTCTGGCCGACCGAGAGGCCGAAGGCCACGAGGCAGCCCGCCAACGAGCCCCACAGCAGCGTGGCGAACGGATCCGCCTCCCCGAAGACGTCCCGGAGCGGGGCGTCGGGCCCCACCTCGGCCCGGCCACTCACGTAGAGGCCGAGCAGCACGACGACGACCACCGTCAGGACCGGGATCGCGGCGTTCCACCACCGCTGGGGCACCCCCGGCTTGGAGGCCATCTCCGCCGCGCCCGTGTCCGCCGCGAGCTGCGCCCCTTTCCGGAAGAGCCCATCCCCCCGGGCCGCCCGGTGCTCGGCCCGGGCCATCGGGCCCAGGTCCCGGTCCATGACAGAGGTCAGGAAGACGAGCAGGAGGGCGAGGAGAGGGTAGAACAGGTAGGGGATGGTGTGGATGAAGACGGTGAACGGGCTCGTGGCCGCCAGCGTGCTCGCCAGCTCCGGCGAGCCGGCCTGCTGCTGCGCCGCGATGCCGAAGCCGTCGGAGATGAGGCTGATCTCGTAGCCGACCCACGTGCTCACCGGCACCAGGGCGGCCACCGGGGCCGCGGTGGAGTCCACCAGGTACGCCAGCTTCTCCCTGGAGATGCGCAGCCGGTCGGTGATGGGCCGCATCGTGTTCCCGACGATGAGCGTGTTGGCGTAATCGTCGAAGAAGATGGCCATCCCGGCGAGCCACGTCGCGATCTTCCCGCGCCGCGGCGAGGACGCGAAGGGCGCCACCGCATCCACGATCCCGGAGGTGCCCCCGTTCCGACCGATGATCCCCACCATGCCGCCCAGCAGGAAGGAGAACACGATGATCGAGGCGTGGCTCTCGTCCGCCAGGGCCGGGACGATGAACTGGTCGATCATCCGCCAGAGCCCCGACACGGGATTGAAGCCGGCCACGGCCAGCGCACCGAGCCAGACGCCGGCCACCAGGGCGGTGATCACCTCCCTGAAGATGAGGGCCAGGAGGATGGCGATCAGGGGCGGCAGGAGGGAGAACCACCCCGCGGTCAGCGTGGGGGACAGTGTCGTCTCCACGTCACCCACCGCCACCGTGAGGGGCAGGCGGTCCCGGGAGGTCACGACCAGGTCCTGCACCACGACGCTGTCGAAGGGCGCCACCGTCCCCTGGGCCAGGCTCGCGCCCGAGGCGTCGGTGATCGACCAGGGATCGGCCGGCGCCAGGCGATCCGAGGAGCCCCCCAGGGTCAGGGAGAACGGCACGCCCCGAAGCACGACCTCGGGGGGGTGCCTGACCTCCTGCCCCTGGACCGGTCCTGCGAGGGTGAGCAGGACGAGGACCCGAAGCAGGGGGCGAAGAGGTCGGTTCATGTCGCTGGGGCGGGGGCTTCCGGGGAAAAAAATCCCGTCACAATGGAGACGTACGGCCCCGAAGTAAAGCGGTTGCGGGCGCCCCCGAAGCCCCGGTGCCACCCCGCGGAGGGTCGCGTTGACACCCCGCACGGGCCCGGCGAAGATTCGTGGATCCCGCGCCCAGGGAGGCGCGTCCGTCCCCGCACACCACCCGCCATGGCCTCGTCGAAACCCGTGCAGATCATGGACGAGGCCTCGGTTCGCCGGGCCCTCGCCCGCATTTCCCGGGAGATCCTCGAGCGGAACGGCGGGCCCGACGGTCTCGTTCTCATGGGGATCCGCCGCAGGGGCGACCTCCTGGCCCGCCTCCTCCACGAGGAGATTCTCTCGGCCGACGGGCACGACGTTCCCCTGGGAGCCCTGGACATCACCCTCTACCGCGACGACCTGGCCACGGTCGGCCCGCGGCCGCTGGTGGGAGAGACGCAGCTGCCTCCCGGTGGGATCGACGACGCCACGGTGGTCCTGGTGGACGACGTGCTGTTCACGGGCCGGACGGTCCGGGCCGCCCTGAACGAGCTCATGGACTACGGCCGGCCCGCCCGCATCATCCTCTGCGTCCTGGCCGACCGCGGCGGTCGCGAGCTGCCCATCCAGGCGGACATCGTCGGGCGGCACGTGGAGACGCTGGGGAGCCAGCGGGTGGAGGTCCGGGTGCCTCCCCTGGACGACACCCTCGCCGTGGAGATCGAGGACGTGGAGAACGCCGGATGAGCCCCGACAGTCCCTACCTGGGAAAGGATCTGGTGGGCCTCGAGCCGCTGACCGGGGAGCAGATCCGGGCCATCCTCGACACGGCGGAGCCCTTCAAGGAGATCAGCGAGCGGGCCATCAAGAAGGTGCCGGTGCTGCGGGGCAAGACGATCGTGAACCTGTTCTTCGAGCCCTCCACCCGGACCCGGGTGTCCTTCGAGTTCGCGGAGAAGCGGCTCAGCGCGGACACGGTGAACATCTCCTCCACCGGGTCGTCGGTGTCCAAGGGCGAGACGCTCGTGGATACGGCCCGGAACCTGGAGGCCATGCGCATCGACATGGTGGTGATACGCCACGGCGCCTCGGGGGCGGCCCGATTCCTGGCCGAGCGCATCCCGTCCAACGTGGTCAACGCAGGCGACGGGCGGCACGAGCACCCCACCCAGGGCCTCCTGGACATGCTCACGATCCGGGATCACATGGGCCGGATCGACGGGCTCAGGATCTGCATCGTGGGGGACGTCCTCCACTCCCGGGTGGCCCGCTCCAACATCTACGGCCTCCTGAAGCTCGGGGCCGAGGTGGCGGTGTGCGGGCCCCGGACCCTCCTGCCCGTGGGCATCGAGGAACTGGGGGTCCAGGTGTTCGGGAAGGTCGAGGAGGCGATCGAGTGGGCCGATGTCCTCAACGTCCTCCGGCTTCAGCTCGAGCGCATGGAGGGGGGGTACGTGCCCTCCCTCCGGGAGTACAACCGGATCTACGGCGTGTCGTCGGCCCGACTGGCCCGGGCGCCCAGGGACGTCCTCATCCTCCACCCCGGGCCCATGAACCGGGGGGTGGAGATCGACTCCGACGTGGCCGACGGGCCCCACTCGGTGATCCTCAATCAGGTGACCAACGGGGTGGCCGTCCGCATGGCGGTCCTCTACCTCCTGGCCGGAGGTGCCCCGGATACCGCGGAAGCCGCCAAGCAGGGAGGTCAGGGATGAGCCGCCGCGCGCTGCTCCTGAAGGGAGGCCGGGTGGTGGACCCGGACCAGACGATCGACGAGGTCCGGGACGTCCTCCTCGTCGACGGGGAGGTGGCCGGGAGCGGTCCCGACCTGGACGCCCCGGAAGGGGCCCGGATCGTGGACTGTACCGGCCTGGTGGTCACCCCTGGGCTGATCGATCCCCACGTCCACCTGAGGGAGCCCGGGCAGGAGCACAAGGAGACCATCGCCAGCGGCGCCCGGGCGGCGGCGGCCGGGGGCTTCACCGCGGTGGTGGCGATGCCCAACACCGACCCGGTGATCGATTCTCCGGCCTTGGTCGGCTTCGTGGCCGCGGCGGGAAAACGGGCCGGAGCGGCCCGGGTCTATCCGACCGGCGCCATCTCCCTGGGGCTCGAGGGCAAGCGCCTCGCGCCGGTGGGCGAGATGGTGGAGGCCGGCGCCGTGGCCATCACCGACGACGGCCACCCGGTCATGGACTCGGGGCTCATGCGGCTGGCCCTGGAGTACGCCCGGGGCTTCGACATCCCCGTGGCGGACCACCCCGAGGACCTGGGCCTCTCCGCCGGCGGGCACATGAACGAGGGGTTGGTGTCGACGCGCCTCGGCATCCGAGGCAAGCCCAACGCCAGCGAGGACGTCCACATCGTCCGGGACCTCCTGGTGGCCGAGTTCACGGGGGGGCACATCCACCTGCAGCACGTATCCACCGCGTTCGGGGTGGAGATGATCCGCCAGGCCAAGGCCCGGGGCGTGCGGGTGACCGCGGAGGCGTCGCCCCACCACCTCCTCCTGACGGACGCCGCGGTGGAGGGCTACAGGACCGAGGCCAAGATGAACCCGCCCCTCCGGAGCGAGGCGGACCGTGCGGCCGTGGAGGCGGGGATGCTGGACGGCACCCTCGACATCATCGCCACCGACCACGCCCCCCATCACTACGACGAGAAGGAGCGGGCGTTCGACGACGCCCCCAACGGCATCGTGGGGCTCGAGACCTCGGTGGGCCTCATCCTGTCCCGGTTCGTCCACGAGGGGAAGCTGACGCTGTCGGAGATGGTGGTCCGCATGAGCCTCCAGCCCGCCCGCGCCTTCGGGCTTCCGGGCGGAACGCTGGCCGAGGGGTCCCCGGCCGACGTGACCGTGCTGGATCCCGACGTGTCCTGGACGGTGGACCCGGCAGCGTTCCTGTCCCTGAGCCGCAACACGCCCTTCACGGGCTGGGAGCTTCGGGGGCGGGCCGCGATGACCATCGTGGACGGCCTGGTGGTGTACGAGGCGGGGCAGGGAGAGCCCGGATAGACGGTGGTGGTGCGAGTCTTCGGCCCCGCCAGGACGACGAAGGGCCCCGCAGCCTGGAGCTGCGGGGCCCTTCGCGAATCCCGAGGCCGTCGCCCGGACGAACCGGGGTGCGGCGGGAAGGCGTCCGCTAGAGAGACTGGATGTGCTTCGACAGTCGGCTCTTGATCCGGGCCGCCTTGTTGGGATGGATCAGGTTCCTGCCGGAGGCCCGATCGATCAGGGTCACGGCGCGCTGATAGAGCTCGGACGCCTCCTCGGCGGTCTCGGCGCTACGGACCTTGCGGATGGCGGTTCGGAGGGTGGCCCGCTTGCGGCGGTTGACCTCGTTCCACTTCCGGCTGAGCTCCATGCGCTTCTTGGCGCTCTTGATGTTCGGCATCGACGTCTCTGAAATGCGGGGGCCGTGGGCCCTGGATGTACAGATGAGGCTGTGATTCGCTCAACGAGCCCGAAAAGATACCGCAGTCCAGATCCGGGATCAACCGGGGACCCGCAGCATCCGGACGTCTTCCCGTCAAGGGTGGTCGGCCCCGGGGGCCCGGAATAGCTTTACCCTCCATGAACCTCGACCTCGCGCTCCTCATCCCCATCCTCATCATGTCGGTGGTGGTCCACGAGGTGGCCCACGCCTGGCAGGCCCGACGGGAGGGGGACCCCACCGCCGAGCGTCTGGGTCGGATCACGTTGAACCCCATTCCCCATCTGGACCTTCTGGGCTCCATCGTGATCCCGGTCCTCCTGTACATGCAGGGAGGATTCATCTTCGGATGGGCGAAGCCGGTCCCGGTGGTGCCGTCGAACTTCAGGAGCCATCCCGGCGGCGACATCCGGGTCTCCATGGCGGGAATCGTCTCGAACCTCGCCCTGGCGGTGGTGAGCACGCTCATCGGCGCGGGGGTCGCCGCGGCGTCGGGCCTCCTGGGTGAGGACGTGACGCTCGTCCTCTTCGAGGCCGCGTACTTCGGGATCTTCATCAACCTGCTGCTGGCCTTCTTCAACCTCCTCCCGATTCCGCCCCTGGACGGCTCCCACGTGCTGGAGCAGTTCCTCCCGCCGGGACCCCGGGAGCGGTACCGGAGCCTCGGGAAGTTCGGCATTCCCGTCCTCTTCCTCCTCGTCTTCTTCTGGCCCGCGGCCTTCGAGGTCCTCCTGGCCCCCGTCTTCTGGCTGCAGGGGCTGGCGGACTCGTTCATCCGGCTGTGGCTGTGACGGCCGGGCCCACCCTCCTGGGCAGTCCCTTCGTGGAGAAGGAAGGCTTCTGGCTCGTCGACATCGACCGGTTCCAGGGGCCGCTGGATCTTCTGCTCCACCTGATCCGCGCCCAGGACATCGACATCTTCGACATCCCGATCCACCGCATCACGGATCAGTTCCTGAAAGCGGTGACGAAGATCGACGCGGGACAGCTCGACAGCGCCGGTGAGTTCCTGGAGATGGCCGCGACGCTGGTCCGCATCAAGGCGCAGATGATCCTGCCTCGCCACGGCGAGGACGAGGAGATGGACCCCCGGGCCGAGCTGGTGCGGCGGCTCCTGGAGTACGAGCAGATCCGGGAGATCTCGGCGCGGCTCCAGTCCGCGGAGACCGAGCGGAGCCGGCGGTTCCCGAAGGGGTGGGTCGAGGCCCGGCCCCGGGCGTCCCTCGAGGATTCCCCTCTCGAGACCACCTGGGACGAGGTGTTCGAGGCGGCCCTGGGCGTGGAAGTGCCCGAGCCCCGGGATCATCGGCACCGGGTCCAGGTGCGTCCCGTGGCCATGGAGGAGAAGGTGGGTCTGATCCTGCGGACGCTCACCGGTGCGGCCCGGGTGGAGTTCTCACGGCTCCTGCGGGGCATCCATGGGATCGAGGCCCGCATGCACGGCGTCATGACCCTTCTGGCGAGCCTGGAGCTCACGCGGCGTCGGACCGTCTTCCTGCGCCAGGTGGACCCGTTCTCGGAGCTCTGGATCTACCGGCGGGACGAACAGGAAGACGAGGGCCCTCCGCCCTCCGAGGAACCCACCGCCCCGGACGGGGAGGACGTGTGAAGGCCACCCAGATCGTGGAGGCGGTGCTCTTCGCCTCGGATGCTCCCCTTAAGGCCGAGGAGATCGCACGAGCCGACGAGAGCCTCGACGAGGACCGGGTCGAGGCCGCTCTCCAGGAGCTCCGGGTCTTCTACGACGAGACCGAGCGGGGCTTCCAGGTCGAGGAGGTGGCCGAGGGCTGGCAGATCCTCACCCGGCCCGAGTTCGCTCCCTACCTCGAGCGTTTCGACACCGTCCCACGCCCGTCCCGGCTCTCGGGCCCGGCGCTGGAGACCCTGGCCATCATCGCCTACCGGCAGCCCATCGGCCGGATCGAGATCGAGTACATCCGGGGCGTGTCGTCGTCCGGGGTGATCCGGAGCCTCCAGGATCGGGCGTTGGTGGATGTGGTGGGCCGGGGCGAGGGGCTGGGCCGACCCCTCCTCTACGGCACCACGGCCCGGTTCCTGGAACACTTCGGCTTCGCCTCCCTCAACGATCTGCCGCGCCCCGAAGAGCTTCCGGTGGTCCTTCGGGACCGGATCCCCCTGGGGCTGGACGACGACGAAGAAGAGCCGGACACCCAGCTCACCCTGGCCGGGGACGACGCGGGCTCCGGATCGACCCTCGGGGGCGAGGACGGCGAGGACGCCTCTGCGCCCGGGGGTGAGGCCGCGCCCGTCGGCGACGACGCCCGGGACGAGACCGCCGCGACCGTCGAGCCGACGGAGGCGGAGGAGGAGGGTCCCGGGGAGTCCCCTGCCGAGGAGGACCCGGACCGGGCCCCCGAGGGCTGATCGTGCGCCTGCAGAAGTACCTCTCACGGGCGGGAGCCTCGTCGCGCAGAGAGGGCGAGCGTCTGATCCTGGCCGGACGTGTCCGGGTGAACGGAGAGGTGGTCAGGGAGCTGGGGACCCGGGTCGATCCGGACCACGACCGGGTGGAGCTCGACGGTCGGGAGGTCGTGGTGCAGGCGAGCCGGTGGATTGCGCTCCACAAGCCGCCGGGGGTCCTGACCACGGCCCGCGATCCCGGCGGGGACCCCATCGTCTACGACCTGCTGCCGGCCGACGCCGGAGGTCTTCGCTACGTCGGCCGATTGGACCGGGAGACGGAAGGGCTCCTCCTCCTGACCAACGAGGGCGCCACGCTGAACGGCCTGACCCACCCTCGCTACGAGGTCGAGCGGGAATATCGGGTGGAGGTCCGGACGGCCCCGGGGCGGGAGGTGCTCCGACGCCTGGTGGCGGGCGTGCGCCTCGAGGACGGTCTCGCCCGGGCCCGGCGGGCGTGGACGCCGGCGGGAGCGGCGCCCGAGGTGCTGCACCTCATCCTCACCGAAGGACGGAATCGGGAGGTCCGGCGCATGATGGAGGCGGTGGGACATCCCGTGGTGCGGCTGGTCCGGGTGCGTTACGGCCCGGTGCGGCTCGGGGATCAGGCCCCCGGGACGTGGCGGGAGCTGAGCGACGACGAGATCGAAGAACTGCGCCGGGTGGCGGGATCGGCCACCCCCGGCGATCAAACGGAGTAGACATGGAACTGCAGGGACGCAGGGTGCTGGTGCTCGGCGGGGCGGGCCTGGTGGGAATGGCCGTGGCGCGGCGGGTGCTCGCCGAAGGCCCGTCCGCGCTCCGGATCGCCTCCCTCCGGGAATCGGAGGTGACCCCCGCGCTGGACGAGCTGCACATGGGGTTCCCGGACCGGGCCGAGCACGTGGACGGCTTCTGGGGCGACCTCTTCGTGCCCGACTCGGACCGCAGCCGGGCCCGGGCGGACATCCAGGCCGACGCCTCGGCCCGGGCCCGCCTGGTGGACGATCTCTACGGGGAGCTGACCCAGGACGTCCTGGAGCGCTCGTCGCTGGGACGCCTCCTCTTGGACTACCGTCCCGATGTCGTGGTGGATTGCATCAACACGGCGGGCGCCCTGGCCTATCAGAACGCGTTCCGTTCGGCGGCCGGGCTCCGGGCGGCCGCCGCGGCCGGAGGGGCCGACACGGCGGCGGTGGAGGAGCACCTGGCCACCCTGTACCTCCCTCAGCTCATCCGGCACGTGCAGGTGGCGCTGGAGGGGATGAAGCAGGCCGGGACGGGGATGTACGTGAAGGTCGGAACCGCCGGCACCGGGGGAATGGGCCTCAACATCCCGTTCACCCACTCCGAGGAGCGGCCCTCCCGGGTGCTCCTGGCCAAGGCGTCGCTGGCGGGCGCCCACACCCTCCTCCTGTACCTGATGGCCCGCACACCCGGTGCACCCGCGGTGAAGGAGGTCAAGCCCACCGCCGCCATCTCCTGGAAGTCCATCGGGTTCGGGCCGGTCCGTCAGGGGGGAAAGCCGCTGACGCGGTCCGACACCACGGGCCCTCTCTCCCTGGACGAGGCCTTCCGGGACGACGCGCCCTTCAAGGCCCTGGACCGCACGTTGGACGGCGTCTTCCTGGACGCCGGGGAGAACGGCCTGTTCAGCCCGGCCGAGTTCGAGACCCTCACGGCCCTGGGCCTGATGGAGTTCCTCACGCCCGAGGAGATCGCGGACACCGTTCTCCGGGAGATCATGGCCCACCCCACCGGGAAGGACGTGGTGGCCGCCCTCGACGGAGCCACCCTGGGGCCCACCTATCGGGCCGGGGTGCTGCGGGGTCGCGTCCTGGCCCGCATGGACGAGATGGAGGCCGAGCACGGGGTCCACTCGGTGGCCTACGAGATGCTGGGCCCGCCCCGCCTCTCGAAGCTCCTGTTCGAGGCCGCGATCCTGGAGCGGCTCTACGACGACCTGGACGCCGCCGCCAGGCTGGACCCCGAGGCGACGGCCGGCCGGGCCCGGGAGCTCGTGGAGGGCGACGAGGACCTGCGCCAGCGCATCCTGTCCATCGGGCTCCCCATCCTCCTCCCCGATGGCCGGCTGCTCCGGGGTGCCCGGGTGAAGGTGCCGCCGGAGCCGGGGCTGCCGGCGGACCACCCCCGGGTGGTGGACGCCGGCTGGGTGGACCTCCGCAGCGGAAACTGGGCCCGCTGGCAGGGTCGGGTCGCCGCCATCCGTGACGAGATCGCCACCCGCCCGGGGGTCGAAGCGGGCTCCGTGGCGGACCACGAATACGGGGACGGGAGCGGCCGCATCCGGCCGGGCCGCCTGGCCTCGTGGATCTTCCGGATCGAGGACCGGGGCGAACGCATCAAGAGGTGAGTGCCCCGAATCCAGAACACCCTGCATTCGGGAATCGGGGCATCCGCCCGGCCGGCGTTTCTCCGCCTCGCCGTAGCGCTGCTACGCCTCGTTGTCGTGCCTTGCCCGCGCGGCGCCGCGATCCCCTCGGTGCGACGGGGGTTCCTGGATCCGGAGCACGCGCATCCCGAACCGGGGGACCCCCTGCATTCGGGCGCCCCGGCATCCGTCCTACCTCCGTGGGTCGTCCACACCTGCGTGCGGCGAGCCGCCCTTCGCTGCCAGGTCGTGGCGCACGCCGGTCCGGCTCCTCAGAGGTGCAGGACGTGCCGCTCGTTGGCGGTGGAGGGGAGGAAGGGGGCCCAGTTGGCGGCGGCCAGGCGGGTGCGCTCGTGGGAGAGCGGCACCACCGCGGAGATGTAGTCCCGGTTCACCATGATGGCCGGCAGGCGGATTTTCCGCTTCGGGGTGAACTGCTGGCCGTGGGTGAGGGCCATGAACCGGTCGGGGTCCCCGGCCCGGTTCCGGGCCAGGCCGTAGAGGACGTGCCCGTCGGCGGTCCGGATGGCATGGGGGACCAGGGGTCCCGCCCGACGCTTCCCGGACTCGTACCCGCCGGGATTCTCCATGCGCAGGTCGAACGCCACCTCGATCAGCTCCGGCGACAGGTGGACGGCGTCGGTGTCCACGCCGACCCGCAGACGACCCAGGAAGTCCGGCACGGACTCGGTCCAGCGGGGAAGGAACGCGGAGACCTCTCCGGGGCGGGCCGCCCCGTGCTTGGTGACCAGCGGGGGCGGAGGGGACGAGAGGTAGGCCCCCAGCGACTCCCGGGCGTGATCGCGACCCGGAAGGTCGTGCCGCTGGAAGCGGACCGCGCCCAGGACGATGGTCGGCACGCCCCGCATGCGGAACCCCACCACCTCCCAGAAGTGGGTCCCGTCGTCGGGACCGAGGAAGACCTCGCCGGGCTGGGAGTTGAGGTTCATCCCGCTCGACAGGCGCTCCAGGTGCTCGTGCACGTGGAGGACGTGGGGTGGGAGGGCACGCTTGTCGGTGGTCATGGACGCACGCTCCTGGGGCGACGTCTGCGCCAGGTTTCAGGCAGGAAGAGGAGGAGGACGGTGTAGACTTCGAGACGGCCGACGAGCATGAGGAAGCTCAGGATGGCCAACGCGGGGGACGACATCCAACCATAGTTGTCCGTGGCGCCCACGTCACCAAATCCCGGTCCGATGTTGCCCACGGTAGCGAGGCTGGCGCCCACGGCGGTGAGGATGTCCATCCCCAGGAAGCCCATGGCCAGGGCGCCGGCGAGGGTCAGCAGGAGGTAGAGGAGGACGAAGCCGACGATGTTCGCCATGACGTCCTCCTTCACGACGTGACGCCCGACCCGGGCCAGGAAGATCGCCTTGGGATGGAGGTGCTTCCGGATCTCCATGCGGGCGTGCTTGAGGAGAAGGAGCACCCGGACGGCCTTGATGCCTCCGCCCGTGGATCCCGCCATCCCTCCCACGAACATCAGCGCCAGCAGGACGATCTGCGCCGCCGGCACCCAGGCTTCGAAATCGGCGGACACGTAGCCCGTGGTGGTGGTGATGGACGTGCTCTGGAAGAGCCCGTCCCGAACCGCCGCCTCGATCCCGCCCAGGGAGAAGGCGTAGTCCCCCACGATGAGGTTCACCAGCGCCAGGACCGCGCCGGCGGCCAGCACCACCGCGGTGAAGAACCGCCACTCCACGTCCCGGAAGTAGTCCAGCCGTCCCGTCACCGCCCGGAAGTGGAGGGCGAAGTTGATGCCGGCCAGGTACATGAAGACGATGGTGACGTACTGCACGTAGGGGGACTCGAACGCCGCCATGGACGCGTTCCGTGTCGAGAAGCCGCCGGTCGCCAGGGTGCCGAAGGTGTGGGTGAGGCTGTCGAAGAGGTCGAGGCCGCCCAGCAGGTACAGGCCGGTCTGGACCACCGTCATGCCCAGGTAGACCAGCCACAGCAGCTTCGCCGTCTGGGTGATTCGCGGCCGGAGGCGCTCCGGCGTGGGACCCGGGACCTCGGCCTGGAAGAGCTGCATGCCGCCGATCCCCAGGAAGGGGAGGACCGCGACGGCGAGGACGATGATCCCCATCCCGCCGATCCAGTGGGTGAAGGAGCGCCAGAAGAGGATCCCGTGGGGAAGGGCCTCGATGTCCGTGAAGACCGTGGCTCCGGTGGTGGTGAGGCCGGACATGGCCTCGAAGTAGGCGGCAGCGATGCCGGGAGCCGTCCCGGTGAAGAGGTAGGGCAGGGCCCCGAACAGGGCTGCCCCGGCCCAGGCGAAGGTGACGATGGCGTAGCCTTCCCGGGGCGTGATGTCGGTGTCGAGGCTGGTGCGGAAGTACATGCCGAGGCCGCAGACCAGCGTGACGACCATCGAGAGGAAGATGCCCAGGGCGTCGCCGTCCCCGTACAGGAGGGCGACGGCCCAGGGGACCACCATCGACAGGCCGAAGAAGGCCAGGAGGATCCCGACGACGTTGGCGACGTTCCGGAGAGACACGGAGGCTTCGCCCTACTCCGAGAAGAGGCTCTCGACGTCCCCGATCGCCTCGGGGAGCGCGAACACGATGACCTCGTCACCCGGATGGATCTCGTCGTCGCCCCGAGCCAGGATGATCTCGTCGCCCCGGATGATCGTTCCAACGACCGCCCCCTTCGGGAACTGGAGCGACCGGAGGGGCTTCCAGGCCACCTTGGCGTGAGGGCCCACGCTGAACTCGATGGCCTCCGCGTCGATCCCCTTCAGGGCGGCCACGGTCATCACCCGTCCCCGGCGCACGTAGCGCAGGATCCCGTTCACGGTGGACATCCTGGGCGAGACGGCCGCGTCGATCCCCACCTTGGGCACGATGGGGAGGTAGTCGAACTTGTGGATCATGCTCACCACCTTCCGGGCGCCCACGGACTTCGCCAGCAGGGAGGCCAGCATGTTCGTCTCGTCGTGGCCGGTACAGGCGACGAAGCCGTCGATCCCCGACACGCCCTCCATCTCCAGGAGCTCCAGGTCGGTGGCGTCGGCGTGGAGCACCAGGGAGCGCGGGAGCTCTTCGGCCAGCTCGAGACAGCGGCGGCGATCGTTGTCCAGGATGGTGCACTCCACCCCGTTCGCTTCGAGGAGCCGGGCCAGGTACTCCCCTTCGGCGCTGCCCCCGGCGATCATCACCCGACGGAGCGCGAATCCGTCGTAGCCCGCCAGCCGGTGGATGTCCGCCGCCTCCTCGGTCGGGGCCAGGATGTAGATCTGATCACCGGCCTCGATGCGGTCGTGCCCACGGGGGATCATGGTCCGCCCCCCCCGGGCGATGGCCACCGTGACGTAGTGGAAGTCCCTGAGCTCCTCGCCGATCTCCGCGAGGGTCTTCCCGGCCACGGGCGCACCCTCCTTCACGCGCACGCCCAGGAGCTGGACCTTGCCGTCGGCGAACTGGGCCACGTCGGTGGCGGCGGCGGCCTGCAGG
>DATHRY010000362.1:0-6853 GCA_035464715.1 Longimicrobiales bacterium | reverse complement strand
GTCATCCTCCGGAACGAGAAGCGCATGCTCCAGGAGGCGGTGGACGCCCTCTTCGACAACGGACGCCGCTCCAAGGCGATCCGGGGTCGCGGCAAGCGGCCGCTGAAGTCCCTGAGCGACATGCTCAAGGGGAAGCAGGGGCGCTTCCGGCAGAACCTGCTCGGAAAGCGGGTGGACTACTCGGGCCGATCCGTCATCGTGGTGGGTCCTGAGCTCAAGCTGCACCAGTGCGGCCTGCCCAAGGCCATGGCGGTGGAGCTCTTCAAGCCGTTCATCATCCACGAGCTCGAAAAGCGGGGCGAGGCCGAGACGGTCAAGCGCGCCAAGAAGATCGTGGAGCGGGACGACCCGAAGGTCTACGAGGTCCTCGAGGACATCATCAAGGACCACCCGGTCCTTCTGAACCGGGCGCCCACGCTGCACCGCCTCGGGATCCAGGCCTTCGAGCCGGTCCTGGTGGAAGGGAAGGCGATCCGCATCCATCCCCTCGTCTGCTCGGCCTTCAACGCCGACTTCGACGGGGACCAGATGGCGGTCCACGTCCCCCTTTCCTTCGAGGCGCAGCTCGAGGCACGGGTGCTCATGCTCTCCTCGAACAACATCCTGCTTCCCTCCAACGGACGCCCGGTGGCCGCGCCGACCCAGGACATGGTGATCGGCTCGTACTACCTGACGAACCCCTCGCTGGAGATGAAGGACCTGGAAGCCACGGTGTCCAACGTGAAGTCGGCGAAGAGCGCCCGTTCCAAGGCCGAGGAGCGCCTGACGGAGATCTTCGCCGACGCGCCCCGCTACGGGAGCTTCGGCGACGTGGAGATGGCCCTTGAGCGAGAGGACGTCAGCTTCCACTCGCCGGTGTGGTTCTGGGTCGATGCGACCGGTGAGGAAGACGAGGGTCGCTGGCATCGCACGACGGCGGGCCGGGTCCTCTTCAACTCCATCATCCCGCCCGTCCTGGGCTTCATCAACCGGACCTTCGGGAAGAAGGAGCTCGGAGACCTGGTCTTCGCCTGCTTCACGGACGCGGGACTGTCCGCGACCACCCGGTTCCTGGACGACCTGAAGTCCTTCGGCTTCCGCTACGCCACCCTCGGGGGCATCTCGGTGGGAATCGAGGACCTGGAAGTGCCGGAGGAGAAGTACGAGATCCTCCAGGACGCCGACGAGCAGGTGGGCCGGTTCCAGAAGGCTTACTCCAGCGGCTACATCTCCAACGGGGAGCGCTACAACAAGGTCATCGACACCTGGACCCACGCGAACAACGACGTGGCCGACGCGATGGTGCGTCACCTGGAGCGGTCGAAGGACGGCTTCAACCCGGTGTTCATGATGATGACGTCTGGCGCCCGGGGGAACCGGGACCAGATGCGGCAGCTCGCCGGGATGCGCGGCCTCATGGCCAAGCCCCAGAAGAAGCTCACCGGTGGCATCGGCGAGATCATCGAGTCGCCCATCAAGTCGAACTTCCGTGAGGGCCTCACGGTGGTGGAGTACTTCATCTCCACCCACGGGGCCCGGAAGGGACTGGCGGACACGGCCCTGAAGACGGCCGACGCCGGCTACCTGACCCGCCGCCTGGTGGACGTCGCACAGGACGTGACGGTCACGGTGGAGGACTGCGGCACGATCCTCGGACTCGAGATGACCGCCCTCAAGGAGGGCGAGGACATCATCGAGCCGCTGAAGGACCGGATCGTGGGGAACGTGGCCCTCGAGGACGTCTACGACCCCATCGACGGGGAGCTGCTGGTCGAGGCCCGCGACCTCATCGACGAGGAGGCGGCCGACGCCATCGAGGACGCCGGCATCCAGATGGTCAAGATCCGCTCGGTCCTCACCTGTGAGGCCAACCGCGGCGTCTGCCGGATGTGCTACGGCCGCAACCTCGCCACCATGAAGGCGGTGGACATCGGTGAGGCCGTCGGGATCCTGGCGGCCCAGTCCATCGGGGAGCCCGGGACGCAGCTGACCCTCCGGACGTTCCACATCGGGGGGACGGCGTCCCGCATCGCCGCCCAGACGCAGCGGAAGTCCAAGATCGACGGCGTGGTGAGCCTGGACCGGGTCACCACCGTGGACACGCCCAGCGAGGAGCGGGTGATCACGTCCCGGGAGGGGCAGATCATCCTCAAGACCAAGGAGGGCATGGTCCGAAGCCGGCTCTCCGTCCCCTACGGTGCGACGCTGGCCGTGGAGGAGGGGCAGGAGATCTCCGCGGGCGACCTGCTCTTCAGCTGGGACCCCTATTCGGAGCCCATCGTGGCCGACGTGCCGGGTGTCCTGAAGTTCCGGGACATCGTGGACGATGTCACCATGCGGGAGGAGCTGGACGAGTCCACCGGACGCCGCCAGATGACGATCATCGAGGATCGGGACAAGAAGCTGCACCCGACCATCCAGATCGTGGCGAAGGACGGCGAGAAGCTCCGTGAGTTCATCATGCCGGTGGGGGCGCAGCTCACCGTCGGGGACGGCGCCGAGGTCTCGCCCGGCGACACCATGGCCAAGATCAGCCGGGAGGTCTACAAGACCCGGGACATCACCGGGGGTCTGCCCCGGGTGGCCGAGCTCTTCGAGGCGCGCCGCCCGAAGGATCCGGCGGTCATCACCGAGATCGACGGGCGGATCAGCTTCGGCGACATCAAGCGCGGGAAGCGGGAGGTGATCGTCTCGCCGGAGAACGGTGGGGAGCGCACCTACGACGTCCCGGTCGGGAAGCACATGCGGGTGCACGAGGGAGACCAGGTGCGGGCCGGTGACCGGCTCTCCGAGGGCCCGATCAACCCGCACGACATCCTGCGCATCAAGGGACCCCGGGCCGTGCAGGAGTACCTCCTGAACGAGATCCAGGAGGTCTACCGGCTCCAGGGCGTGAAGATCAACGACAAGCACATCGGCGTGATCGTCCGCCAGATGCTGCAGAAGGTGAAGATCACGGACCCCGGGGACACCGAGCTGCTGGAAGGTGAGAACGTGGACCGGGCCGAGTTCCGGGCCGCGAACCAGGCGACGGTGGGCGGGGGCCAGAAGCCGGCACGGAGCGAGCCGCTCCTCCTGGGAATCACCAAGGCGAGCCTCACCACCGAGTCGTTCATCTCGGCGGCCTCCTTCCAGGAGACGACGCGAGTCCTCACGGACGCCGCGGTGCGGGGCGCCCGGGACGATCTCAAGGGGCTGAAGGAGAACATCATCATCGGACACCTGATCCCCGCGGGGACCGGGATCCACCGGTATCACGAGGTGGAGTTCATGGTGGATCAGTCCTTCTACGAGGACGAGATCCTGCCCCTGTCCGAGCCCGGCGACCTGCTCCTGGGTCTGGGTGCGGAGGCCGAGAGCGGCGAGTAGTCGCAGCGGCACTTCAGAGGGTGGTCGATCGGGCCGTCCCGTCTCGGCGGGACGGCCCGATTCCGTTCCCCGTCCGGGGCCCGGGGAGCCGTTGACACTCCATGGGTCCCTGGGTAAGTTAGCAAGCTCTATTGGAAAGCCTTTCCGCCGCGGCGGGAAGCACCACTTCGATCCTGCGTTATGCCTACCATCAATCAGCTCGTCCGGAAGGGACGCAAGGCGATCCAGAAGAAGAACAAGTCGCCTGCCCTTCAGGGAAACCCGCAGCGTCGGGGTGTGTGCACGCGCGTGTACACCACGACG
The DNA here is from genome assembly GCA_035464715.1 of Longimicrobiales bacterium. Classification (GTDB taxonomy): domain Bacteria; phylum Gemmatimonadota; class Gemmatimonadetes; order Longimicrobiales; family Gaopeijiaceae; genus Gaopeijia. Next base: position 3,202 of record DATHRY010000362.1, on the reverse strand, counting down.
CCGAAGAAGCCCAACTCGGCTCTCCGCAAGGTGGCCCGTGTCCGGCTCACGAACGGGTTCGAGGTAACCGCCTACATCGGCGGGGAAGGGCATAACCTCCAGGAGCACTCCATCGTTCTGATCCGTGGCGGTCGTGTGAAGGACCTCCCCGGTGTCCGGTATCATATCGTTCGTGGCACCCTGGACACCTCTGGGGTCTCGGATCGCCGCCAGGGCCGTTCCAAGTACGGCGCCAAGCGGCCCAAGTAGCGGGAAGATTCATGAGCCGTCGTTCCAGGGCAGATCATCGCGACGTGATGCCGGACCCCCGGTTCGGGTCTCCGGTCGTCACCAAGTTCATCAGCGGGCTGATGCTGGATGGGAAGCGCTCCCTCGCGGAGAACATCTTCTACCAGGCCCTCGACGTGATCGAGGACAAGTCCGGGCAGCCCGGCCTCACGGTCTTCGAGCAGGCGGTCACCAACGCCAAGCCCGCCCTCGAGGTCAAGAGCCGACGGGTCGGTGGTGCCACCTACCAGGTGCCCATCGAAGTGCGGCCGGAGCGCCGCCAGGCCCTGGCCATCAAGTGGCTGATCGGCTTCGCCCGGGGACGCTCCGAGCGGACGATGGCGGACCGGCTGGCTGCGGAGCTCATGGCTGCCGCTCGTGGGGAGGGCTCCACGGTGAAGAAGAAGGACGATACGCACCGCATGGCCGAAGCCAACAAGGCCTTCGCCCACTACCGGTGGTAGCGTAGCAGGACCCGCCGGGCATCGCCCCGGCGACACAGCAGCATGTGGGACACGCGACGGCCTGCGGGCCCTCTCCGGTCACCAGGAAGCGCGGTTGCGTGCGGCCTGCCGGGAGGGAGGCCGACATCCGGACCGCGCTTTTTCTTGCGGCCGGCTTCACGAGACGACCTCGGCGTTCGCGCCGATTTCGCATAACGACACGGGTACGGACTGATGGCCAGGAAGACGCCTCTCAAACATCTGCGGAACATCGGCATCATGGCGCACATCGATGCCGGAAAGACCACCACCACCGAGCGCATCCTGTTCTACACGGGCCGGCTGCACCGGATGGGGGAGGTCCACGAGGGCGCGGCCACGATGGACTGGATGGAGCAGGAGCAGGAGCGGGGCATCACCATCACCTCCGCGGCCACCACCGCGTTCTGGAAGCGACTGGGCACCGAGTTCCGCATCAACATCATCGACACCCCCGGGCACGTGGACTTCACCGCCGAGGTGGAGCGGTCTCTGCGGGTTCTCGATGGCGCCGTGGCGGTATTCTGCGCCGTGGGTGGCGTGGAGCCCCAGTCGGAGACCGTGTGGCGTCAGGCCGACCGGTACGGCGTGCCCCGGATCGCCTTCGTGAACAAGATGGACCGGACCGGCGCGGACTTCGAGAACGTCGTCGGCATGATGTCCGACCGGCTCGGCGCGAACGCTCACCCCGTCCAGTATCCCATGGGCGAGGGCGAGATGTTCACGGGACTCATCGACCTCGTGGGCATGAAGGCCGTCCACTATGAGGACGAGCTGGGCTCGAAGTTCGTGGAGCAGGACATCCCCGCCGACCTTCGGGAGAAGTGCGAGGAGCTCCGGCAGCGGCTCATCGAGGCCGCGGTGGAGCACGACGAGGTCATGATGGAGAAGTACCTCGAGGGCGACGAGCTCTCGGTGGAGGAGGTCCGGGCCGCGGTCCGGAAGGCCACCATCGACGGCTACCTCTTCCCGGTCTTCTGCGGCTCGGCCTTCAAGAACAAGGGCGTGCAGCTGCTGCTGGACGGCGTGATCGACTACCTGCCCTCCCCGCTGGACATTCCCGCGATCACCGGGCACCTGCCGCATCACGACGAGACCCACGAGGACCGCGAGGCCAGCGACGACGCGCCCTTCTCGGCCCTGGCGTTCAAGATCGCCACCGACCCGTACGTCGGTAAGCTGACGTTCTTCCGGGTGTACTCCGGCACGCTCCCTTCGGGGTCCTACGTGCTGAACGCCACCCAGGAGAAGCGGGAGCGCGTGGGCCGGATCCTCCAGATGCACGCCAACAAGCGGGACGAGCTGGACATGGTCTACGCCGGCGACATCGCCGCCGGGATCGGCCTCAAGGACGTCAAGACGGGGGACACGCTCTGCGCGGAGGACTCCCCGATCATCCTCGAGGCCATGGACTTCCCGGAGCCCGTCATCGACGTGGCCGTGGAGCCCAAGTCGAAGGCCGACCAGGACAAGCTCTCCACCGGCTTGATCAAGCTGGCGGAGGAGGACCCGACCTTCCGCGTGCACACCGACCCCGAGACGAGCCAGACCATCATCTCGGGCATGGGTGAGTTGCACCTGGAGATCATCGTCGACCGGCTGCGCCGTGAGTTCAACGTCGAGGCGAACATCGGTCGGCCGCAGGTCGCGTACCGGGAGACGATCCGTCGTCCTGCCGAGAAGGTGGAGGCGAAGTTCGTCCGCCAGACCGGTGGTCGCGGGCAGTACGGGCACGTGGTGATCAACATCGCCCCGGCCGACCCGGGTGCCGGCTTCGTCTTCGAGGACAAGATCGTGGGCGGCGTGATCCCCCGGGAGTACATCAGCTCGGTGGAGGCGGGGATGCGGGAGGCGCTGGAGAACGGCGTGCTGGCCGGCTATCCCGTCATCGACGTGAAGGTGGAGCTGATCGACGGGTCCTACCACGAGGTGGACTCGAACGAGATGGCGTTCAAGATCGCCGGTTCCATGGCCGTCAAGGAGGGCGTCAGACGCGCCGCTCCGGTGCTCCTGGAGCCCGTGATGGACGTCGAGGTGGTGACGCCCGAGGACTACATGGGCGACATCATCGGCGACCTCTCCTCGCGGCGCGGGAAGGTGGGCGGGATGACCGAGCGGGCGGGTGCCCGGGTCATCGGCGCCAGCGTGCCGCTGAGCGAGATGTTCGGCTACTCCACCAACCTGCGCTCCATGAGCCAGGGCAGGGCGGTCTACAGCATGCAGTTCGCCCACTACGAGGAAGTGCCCAAGTCGAAGGCCGACGAGATCATGGCCGCAGTGGGCAGAGACGACTAACCCCAACCCGATCAGCAGAGGAACGAGCGATGGGAAAGGCGAAGTTCGAGCGGACGAAGCCGCACGTGAATGTCGGGACGATCGGCCACGTGGATCATGGGAAGACGACGCTGACGGCGGCGATCACGATGATCCAGGCGGCGAAGGGTCTGGGCGAG
>DATHRY010000361.1:0-8014 GCA_035464715.1 Longimicrobiales bacterium | reverse complement strand
CTCCCGATCGTCATGTCGTCGCGCATGACAGCCGCTGCCTGGAAGAAACGTTATTTCAAACCGCAGCGATTCAAGCCGAACATCAACAAGGACGATCAGTGGAATCGCGGCGCGTATCTTGTGCGGCACGTCGGTCATTGCGGCGAATGTCACACGCCGAGGCGCGCGCTCGGGGCACTGGTACGCGACCAGGAACTGGCCGGCAACCCGGACGGGCCGGACGGCGAGGAGATTCCCAATATCACGCCGCACGAGGAAAACGGTATCGGCGACTGGTCAGTCGACGACATCGAGTATTTTCTCGACATCGGCATGTTGCCCGATGGAGATTTCACCGGTGGTTTGATGGGATCCGTAATCGAGGACAGCACGAGCCACCTGACGCGCGAGGACCGGCTGGCCATCGCGGTCTACCTGAAGTCGGTGCCGGCACAGTAGGGCGCCGGCGACGCTCGTCACAACCTGCAGCGCGGTCAGTACGCCAGCGCCGCGCCGTCCGCAGCGCGCGTGTCGGCCGCGCCGGAGACGACACCGGTTTCAGGATCGCGATACACGGCCATGGCTGTGCCGATGCCATCAACCTCGCGCACCGTGTGTCCATAGCCCTCGTAAAGGCGCCGCGTATCCGGTGAAAACGACAGCTTTTCCATAAGAGTGCGGTCGGGCAGCCACTGGTGATGAATGCGTCCGGCCTCCAGAGCCTCGCCGATGTTCATGCCGTGATCGATGACATTGAGGATCGTCTGCATTGACGTGTTGATGATCGTCTTGCCGCCCGGACTGCCGGTGGCAAACAACGGTACACCGTCTTTCGCAACGATCGTCGGCGTCATGCTGGACAGCATGCGCTGCTGCGGCCGGACGATGTTCGGTTCGGTGCCGATGCGGCCCCGCTCGTCGGTAACGCCCGGCTGCGCGTTGAAGTCGCCCATCTCGTTGTTCAGCAGGAAGCCCGCCCCCGGGACCACGATCCCCGAGCCGTAGCCCTGCTCCAGCGTGTAGGTGACCGACACCGCCATCCCCGAGGCGTCCACCACGGAGTAGTGGGTGGTCTCCATGCTCTCGGTGACCTCCTGGACGTCCGTGGGCGAGGAGATCGAGGCCCGGGCCGGGTCGATGGTGGCCCGGAGCCCGTCGGCATGGGCCTGGGAGGCGAGGCGGTGGACCGGCACGTCGACGACGTCCGGGTCCGCCAGGTACGTCGCCCGGTCCCGGAAGGCGCGTCGCATGGCCTCGGCCAGGAGGTGGAGCGTCGCCGGCGTGCCGGGCCCGAGCTCTTCGAGGTCGTACCCCTCCAGGATGTTGAGCATCGTGGCGATGGCCACGCCACCGCTGCTCGGGGGAGGCATGGAAACGATCTCCCATCCGTCGTAGTCCACGGTCACCGGGCTCCGCTCCCGGGCCCGGTACAGCGCGAGATCCTCGTGGGTGATGATCCCGCCGCCGCGCTCCATCTCGGCGACGAGGAGATCCGCGGTCTCCCCGTGGTAGAAGCCCTCGGCCCCGCCGGTCCGGATCCGCTCCAACGTCCGGGCCAGGTCCGGCTGACGCAGCACCTCACCGGGACCGTAAGGCACGCCGTCCCGGCTGAAGGCGGCGACCGTGGCGGGATACTCGGCCCGCCGCTGGACCAGTCGCTCGAGGCTCCCGGCCAGTCCCTCGGAAAGCACGAACCCGTCCCGGGCCAGCTCCACGGCCGGGGCGACCACGTCGCTCCAGGCAGACGTGCCGTACAGCCGGTGGGCCTTGTCGAATCCGGCCACGGTGCCGGGCACGCCCACGGCCATGTGGCTGTCGTGATGCACCCGGGCCGAATACTCCCCGTCCTCGAGCCACATCTCGGGATGGGAGGCCAGGGGAGCCTTCTCCCGGAAGTCCAGGGCGGTGGTGGTGCCGTCGGGGAACCGGACCACCATGAAGCCGCCGCCGCCGATGTTCCCCGCAGCCGGCCAGGTCACCGCCAGGGCGAACCCGGTGGCGATGGCGGCGTCGACCGCGTTCCCGCCGGCGGCCAGGACCTCGGCCCCCGCCCGGGAGGCCTCCGGATGCTCCGAGACCACCATGCCGCCGGCGGCGCGGAGGGTGGCTCCGGGCTCGCCCACGACGACCTGCTGGGCCGCGAGGGGCGCCGCGACGGCCAGGACCCCGGCCAGGAAGACCCCGCCGACGCCCCGAAGCGACCGGCGCCGTCGGACCCGGCCGCGGAGTGCCGACCCGGCGGCCCCGTCACCCATCGAGGTCGTCGGAATGCAGCTGCCGGGGCACGTTCGGCCCGGTCTGGATCACGACCCCGATCTGCCGGCGCTTCTGGATGTTCCGTCGCCCGTGCTCGGCCAGGTACTCCTCGTACTTGGAGCGCCCCTCGTTGAACGCCTCCGGCGGGAAGAAGATCGGCTCGGGGATGGCCCGGTTGTCCAGGAGGTCGATCCCGGTGATCCGGCCCTCTTCGTTCAGCTCGAAATGGAGCTCGAGGCCCAGGGGATGGAGGACCTGTCGGTTGATCTCGAAGAGGATCCCGTGGTCCCTCAGGAACTGGACGGGGTTCTCGATCTTGGGGCGCATGAGGCCTCGGTCGGTGTGCGTGGGCGGAAGAATCCGCGAAAAGCTACCACGCGGCGGGAAGGGGGGCCAAGCGGTCGGGACCGAGGGCCGCCAGGCTGGTGCAGCCGAGCAGCGCCATGGTCCGCCGGAGCTCCTCGTCCAGGACCCCCAGCACGTGCGCAACGCCGTCCGCACCGCCCAGCGTCAGGCCCCACAGGTACGGACGTCCGATGAGGACCGCATCGGCGCCCAGGCACAGCGCCTTGGCCACGTCGCTCCCCCGGCGGATCCCCCCGTCGAGAACGACGGGAATCCGCCCGCGGACCGCGGCCACCACGTGGGGGAGGAGCCGGATCGTGGGCTCCGCCCCGTCGAGCTGCCGTCCCCCGTGGTTGGAGACCACCACGGCGTCGGCCCCGGCATCCGCCGCCCGCTCGCCGTCCTCGGGGTGCTGGATCCCCTTCACCACGACCGGGAGGTCCGCCACCCCCTTGAGCCACTCCACCGCCTCCCAGGTCAGGGAGGCGTCGAACTGGCTCCGGATGAAGGCGTTCAGCCCCGAATCGTCGGCGACGTCGGGGAGGTCGCTCTGGAGGTGGCCCGCGAAGTTCGCCATCTCGCCCCGGCCCTCCAGGGAGAAGCGGTTGCGGACGTCGTGCTCCCGGTTGCCCTGCACCGGCACGTCCACCGTCAGGCAGATCGCCCGGCAGCCGGCGTCCGCGGCGCGGCGCACCAGGGCCTCGGTGAGCGCCCGATCCCTGAACACGTACAGCTGGAGCCAGAGGGGAGCGGAAGTCGCGGCCGCGATGTCCTCGATGCTCGTGGTGGCGAGGGTGGAGGCCACCATCAGGTGCCCCTGCCGACCGGCGGCCCGGGCGGTGGCGAGCTCCCCGTCCTCGTGACAGAGCTTCTGGAAGGCCGTGGGGGCCAGGGCGATCGGCGACGGCAGATCGACGCCCAGGAGGCTGCACGACGTATCCACGCGGGTCACGTCCACCAGCACCCGGGGACGGAAGTGGATGTCGGCGAAGGCCCGGTCGTTACCGGCCAGCGTCACCTCGTCCTCGGCGCCTCTGGCGTAGTACTCGTAGACGTCGTGGGCCAGCCGCTCGCGGGCCGCCTCCTGGCAGGCTGCGACGTTCTGGGGAAGGGCGGATCCGGTCACTGGGCCTCCACGGTCGGGGTTTGCCGGGGCAAGGGAGGACCATTACTTCATGTCCGGCTCACGCCGCAACGGCGGCGCCGGTGAGACCCTCGTACGCCTCGTTACCGGCGGGCCCCTGATGGCCGGACCGGACGCCGCCTGGCGTCCCACCCTCCCCGATTCCAGATGGAGTGACAGATGCGACGCCGCGAGTTCGTGAAGAAGACCGCCCTGGGCGCCGCCGGCGCCGGAACGCTGGCGGCGTGCGGCGCCGATTCGACCCCGGGGGTGGCCACGGCCGAAGCCGCCGTCCAGGGGCCGGAGGTGCAGTGGCGCCTGGTCACCAGCTTCCCCCCCTCACTGGACATCCTGCACGGGGCGGCGGAGCGGATCGCCGAGCGGGTGGCGGGCCTCACGGGCGGGCGCTTCAGCATCCGGGTCTACGCCGCCGGCGAGATCGTGCCCCCCCTGCAGGTCATGGACGCCGTCCAGCAGGGCACGGCCCAGGCCGGGCTCACGGGAGGCTACTACTACATCGGCAAGAGTCCCGCCCTGGCCTTCGATTCGTCCCTGCCGTTCGGACTCACGGCCCGGCAGCAGACGGCGTGGCTCCTCCACGGCGGTGGCCTCGAGCTCATGCGGGAGGTCTATTCCGACTTCGGCATCATCCCCTTCGCCGCCGGGAACACCGGCTGCCAGATGGGGGGATGGTTCAGGGAGCCCATCGAGGGCCTGTCGGATCTCCAGGGGCTCCGCTTCCGCATTCCCGGGATCGGCGGGGAGATCATGACCCGGCTGGGGGCGTCGGTGCAGGTCCTGGGCGGGCCGGACATCTACCCGGCGCTGGAGCGGGGCGCCATCGACGCCACCGAGTGGGTCGGCCCCTACGACGACGAGAAGCTCGGCTTCCATCAGATCGCGCCGAACTACTACCTGCCCGGCTGGTGGGAGCCGGGCCTGAACGCGGTGCTCCAGGTCTCCCAGGCCGCCTACGACGAGTTGCCCGAGGCGTATCAGGAGCTCCTGGCCACGGCCTGCAGCGAGTCGGTGACGGACATGATGGCCCGCTACGACGTGGAGAACCCCCGGGCCCTGCGGCGACTGGTGGAGGAGCACGGCGTGACGCTCCGGGCGTACTCCGACGACATCCTCCAGGCGGCCTGGCGGGAGAGCAACGCCTACCTGGAGGAGCAGGCCGCCGACGACGCGACCTTCCGTCGGGTCTACGAATCGTGGAACGCCTACCGCATGGAGGTCTTCCCGTACTTCGCCGGCAACGAGCAGCACTACGCGCAGTTCGCGTTCAGCCAGGTGCCGAACGGGTTGATGAGCGAGTAGGGGCTCAGGGCGGGGAGCGATCCCGAGCCACGGGAAGAAGAGATGCGGCGGGGCCCCGATCCGGGGCAAGAGCCCCTGGTCCGATGCCGGGCCGACCGCGTCCATTCCGTCCCGGAGGCGGGCACGCCGGCTTGCCCGCCGCCCGATGCCGACCCTACGGTGCACCGCTTCCTCCCTCGTCCCGCCTCCCACTCCAGGAATCCCGCATGTCCCTTGGCCGCCTCTCTCGACTCGTCGTCCTCGCGGTCGTCTGCACCGTCCCCGCGTGCGCACCGGGGCCCCCCGTGGTCGAGGACGACGATCCCATGGCCGACATCGAGGCCCTGGACGAGCTCCTGGTGGACTTCCTCTCCAACGCCCACCTGGCCTCCGCCCACGAAAGGTTCTGGGCGAACGACCTGGTGTACACGTCCTCCGACGGGACCCGCACCTACAAGCCCGACATCCTGGCGGGGTTCGACGGGACCGAAGCCGACGCCGACCCCGGTCCCCGCTACTCCGCCGACCAGGTCGACACGCGGCTCTTCGGGACCACGGCGGTAGTGGCGTTCCGGCTGGTGATCGAGCCGCCCCCGGGTGTCGACGAGCCCACGCGCTACAACCTCAACACCGGCACGTTCCTGAAGCGGAACGGGGAGTGGCGGGCCGTCGCCTGGCAGTCCACGCGGGCCGCCGAGACCCCCGCTCCCTGATCCCGCCCCATCCGAGCCTCCCCATGACGAACGCCCACCGGCCCTCCTCCGCGGCCCTCCTCCTCGCCCTGTCGCTCGCTACCCCCCTGCCCCTCCTCGCCCAGGAGCTCAGCGGGCCCGAATCCCGCGTCGTGGACGCGGTCACCCGGAACCAAGACCGTGCCGTGGCCCTCCTCCGGGAGACGGTGGAGATCAACAGCGGCACGCTGAACGCGGACGGGCAGAGAGCGGTCTACGACGTCATGGCGCCGTACTTCGAGGAACTGGGCTTCACCGTGGAGTACGTGCAGCCCGCGATCCCCGAGCGCGGAGGGCACCTGGTGGCGCGCCGCGCCGGGGGCCAGGGCAAGCACCTGCTCCTGATCGGGCACCTGGACACGGTCTTCGAGGAGGACAGCCCCTTCCAGAGCTGGGAGATGCTCGACGACTCCATCGCCCGGGGGCCCGGCGTCGCGGACATGAAGGGCGGCAACGTGGTCATCTGGTCGGCGCTGGAGGCGCTGTACCGGGAGGGCGCCCTCGAGAACACTGCCATCACCGTGGTCCTGACGGGCGACGAAGAGCAGCCCGGGCGTCCCCTCGAGGAATCCCGCAGGGCCCTGGTGGAGGCGGGGATCGAGGCGGACATCGCCCTGGGCTTCGAGGGGGGCACCCGGGGGCTGGGCGTCGTGGCCCGCCGCAGCTCCAGCGCATGGCGTATCGACGTGACCGCCACCACCGCGCACTCCTCAGGCGTCTTCCGCGACGGGGTGGGGGCCGGGGCGATCTACGAAGCCGGCCGGATCCTGAATGCCTTCTACGCCGAGATCCGTGGCGAGGAGAACCTCACCTTCAATGCCGCCACGATGGTGGCGGGGACGGAGGCGAGCTGGGACGAGGCCGCGGCCCGGGGGACCGCCTTCGGCAAGACCAACGTGGTCCCGCCGACGGCCGTCGTGACCGGCGACCTGCGCACCCTCACCAACGAGCAGCTGGAGCGGACCCGGGAGAGGATGCGGGCCATCGTCGCCCGCTCCCTCCCCGGCACCTCGTCGACCATCACCTTCAGCGACGGCTACCCCTCCATGCCGCCCACCGACGGCAACTATGCGCTGCTGGAGGTCCTCAGCGAGGTCAGCCGCGCGGTTGGCACCGGACCGGTGGAGGCCTTCGACCCGGGCCGTCGCGGCGCGGCGGACGTCTCGTTCGTGGCGGACCACGTCGAGGCGGGTCTGGACGGGCTCGGGCCCGAGGGGGGCGGCTCCCACACCGTGGAGGAGACGGTGAACCTCCGGTCGCTGGAGCGCGCGGCGAAGCGGGCCGCGGTCCTCATCCACCGGCTCACGCGATCGGGGGTGGTGATCAGCCAGGACCGCTGAGGCCCGGCGGACGGTCCTCTGCCTCCCCTACCCGCCCGGCGCAAGGACCTCCACCGCCCGCCAGCAGTACCACGCGGCCGCCGAACGCCAGGGGCGCAGATGTTCCGCCGCGTCGGTCAGCTCCTCGGCGGTCGGGGGGACCTCCATGCCGTGGATCCGGGCCCAGCCGCTCCGCACGCCCAGGTCCCCCACGGGCCAGACGTCCGGCCGGTGCAGGTCGAACATCAGGAACATCTCGGCGGTCCACGCGCCGATCCCCCACACCTGCGTCAGGTGCTCCACGACGTCGGCGTCGGCGAGCCGCCGGATGCTCCGGAGCCGCACCGTCCCCTCGTCGCATTTCCCGGCCAGGTCGAGGATCGCCCTGAGCTTCCCCCGGGACAGGCCGGCACCCCGAAGCGCTTTCGGATCCGCCCGGAGCACGGATTCCGGTGTGACGCGGCCCTGAAGCGCCTCCACCACACGGCCGTGGATGGTCTGGGCGGCTGCCCCGGCCAGTTGCTGGTAGGTGATCGCCGCCACCAGCGACGCGAAGAAGGACCCCCGGGGCGCCCGGACCGCCGGAGGGCCCACGCGCCTCACCAAGGGACCGAAACCGGCGTCCCTCAGAAGGAAGGCATGGGCATCGCGCCAGGGCGCCGGCATCCGGGCCGCCTCAGGCCGCCGGCCGGGCCATCCAGATGAGCCCCGCCAGGACCACGATCTGGATGGCGATGAAGGGGACGGCGCCCCTATAGATGGCCGTGGTGGGCACCTTCTCCGGTGTGACCCCTCTCAGGTAGAAGAGGGAGAAGCCGAAGGGCGGCGTCAGGAACGACGTCTGGAGGTTCACCGCCAGCACGATCCCCAGGGCGACCAGGTCGACGCCCAGCATGGCGGCCGGCGCCACCAGGAGGGGAACGATGATGAACGCGATCTCGAAGAAGTCGATGAAGAAGCCG
>DATHRY010000360.1:0-2950 GCA_035464715.1 Longimicrobiales bacterium | reverse complement strand
AGCGCCACCCTGGGACACGTAGACGGGGCACCGGGCCGAAGCCCGATGCCCCGCTGATTCCTCGAGCAGGCCGAGATGAGATCGACGTGCCTTCAGGGGCTGTACGATGGCTTGCCGCCAGCGGGGCGGGGTGGCGTCCGTCCTTCGCGCAGAGGTGCGCGAAGACCGCCCTCCCCACAAGTTGGTGCCCATGACGAGCAAGACCTCCACCCTGAAGGCCGTGGGCGTGTACGTCGCCGCCTCGTGGGCAATCATCCAGGTGATCGACGTGCTGGCCCAGAACCTGGGGCTGCCGTCCTGGGCCTTCGGGTACGCCCTGATCCTCCTGGCCATCGGACTGCCCGTCGTCGGGGTGACGGCGTTCCTGAACGGGATGAGACTCCGTCGCGGAGAGCCCGAGGTGGAACGGGCGGGGGTCCGGAAGGTTTTTCGCTGGCGCAACGCCCTCCTGGGGGGCGTGGCGGCGATGGTGCTCTTCGGCGTCACCCTGTCCGGCTACTGGGCCATGTGGTCGCTGGGCATCGGGCCCCTGGGCTCCCTCATCGCCAAGGGCGTCCTGGAGGAAGACGACCTGGTCCTCCTATCCACCTTCGAGAACGAGACTCCCGATCCCCAGCTCGCCTCGGTGGTGACGGGGACGCTCCGGGTGGACCTGGAGCGGTCCAACAGCATCCGCCTCGTTCCCGAGACCTACCTGGAGAATGTCCTCCGGCGGATGGGCCGGGACCCGGTCCAGTCGGTGGACCCGGAGTTGGCCCGGGAGGCGGCCATCCGGGAAGGGATCAAGGCCGTGATCGAGGGGGAGGTCGCCTCCCTGGGGCCGGGCTTCGTACTCACGGCTCGGATCGTGGATCCCGAGTCCGGACAATCCTATGCCTCCTCCCGCGAGACGGCGGACACGGACGCGCACCTCATCGACGCCCTGGATCGGCTCTCGGCCTCGGTGCGGGAGCGGGCCGGGGAGTCGCTCCGGTCCATCGTCGCCGGGGAGCCCCTGGCCGCGGTGACCACCGAATCCCTCGATGCGCTCAAGCGCTACACCGTGGACTGCCCGGGCTGCCTCCGGTCGTTCGAGGTGCTCATCGCCGAGCGGCTGGGGGAGTGGCAGCGGGTCGTGGAGGTCGGCGAGGACTTCCTTGCCCGTCCGCTGAACGCCTCCGGGCCGCTGGCCCAGGCTCCGGGGATTCAGCTGAGCGTGGCCCAGGCCTACGAGCAGCTGCGCCGAAACACCGAGGCGGCCCGACTCTACCGGGCCTACGCGGAGGTCCGGTCCGCTGGGGATCCCGGTGTGCAGGGAGACGTCCGGGACGCCGAGTGACGGGCACGGGAGCTGGCGGCCAACGCTTCGTAGGCCCAAGTGACGTTCGATTGGCCGGATGGACCCGGGCCGCTGGCAGCGCGGGACGCAAACCTGGGGGGATCGCGATCGGCGATCAGCCGAGGAGCACGATCGCCCCACTCATCACGAGCATTAGAGCAGCCGGGACAGACTTCTTCGCCGGATCGCCGACCTTGAGGTGCATGGCCAGGGCTCCGACCATGAGGGCGGCGACGACCCCCGCGGCGAGGCGTACCGGAAGATCCAGCCAGAGGCCTGCAAGGAGCACCACAGCGGCTCCGACCTTGAGGGCGCCTACTACGTAGAAGACGGCGTCTGGAAGGCCGTAGGTCTGGAACTCCTCCTTCAGCGTCCTGGCCTCCCCTCCCCGATAGCCGGTAGTCGACCCGGCCCGAACGAGCCAGACATTCAGAAGGCCGAGCCCGACCACGAATTGGAGGACCGTCAGGATGGAAAGGGGTGGCACGGGGGTTCCTCCGTTCAGAGAATGGCGCTCTTTCGGATCGTTCCCTGGCAGGATCGTTCCCCCACGGATCGACACCGCAGATGGCCTTAGCCTATCACGCAGCCAACGCTGTGTCGATCATCCTCTTTCTGGTCTACGGGCTCCTGTGTCTACTCTCCGATGGCATGGTCGAGGAGTTCCGGCGGTTCCGCCTGTCCCGTTTCCGTCGTCCGGCCGGAGTCCTGGAGGTGCTCGGAGCCGCCGGTCTCGCCTTGGGTTACGCCATCCCCGTCCTGACGGTCTGGAGCGCGGTGGGTCTTACGAGTCTCATGTTGCTCGGCGTCGTCGTGTGTCCGGCCCGCGAAGCCGGCCAGTTCCACGGGCCGACCTCGAGGGGTGAGCTTCGCCACGCCTTCCACCACCTTCGAGTGGTAGGCCTCCTCCGGCCGGTGCTGTGCTGTGGTTCGAGGGGAGCCTTGGCGGGCGCTCAGTGAGACCACTCAGGTGTCCATCCGGGCCCGACATTGGGCCCTTTCACCCCGGCAGATTCCGGCATCGACGTTGGCCAAGAACGGCAGATCGTGCACTCTACCAATGGGTTAGACGGCTCTGGCATCCGTCCCCCTGGATGGCATTGTCTTACGGGGAGTGGGCCCTCGCGCTCCAGCCGCTCCTTCAGCGTCTCGCCCTCGAGCAGGGGCATGACATAGAACGGGAGCCCGTCGGCCTCGCCGGAGTCGAAGAGAGCGAGGATGTGGGGATGCTGCAGGCTTGCGGGGGTCCGAATCTCGTCGAGGAAGGGATCCCCCCCGACGACATATGCGAGCTCAGGCTTGGCGAGCTTGGTGCTCACTGAGTTGGAGCCACCAGCCCCCCTCGGTTCCCCTCCTCCTCCTACGCCGCGGGCCCGAGTGGACTACAGGAGGTGGTGCGGATACGATGTGCGGTGAGTTGCACGATCCCCACTCCAGGCGCCGACCGTGGGAAACCGCGTTTTCTTGTCGTATGGACGAGGCGACGACGAGCCCTTCGTGCGCACGTTGTATTCCCGCTTGGACAAAGAGGGCTTCGACGTCTGGTTCGACAGGGAATGCATGCCGAGCCGTGCCCTCACCTTCCTGCAGGAGATCCGTGACGCGATCCGGTCTCGGGATCGTGTAGTCGTC
>DATHRY010000359.1:0-5145 GCA_035464715.1 Longimicrobiales bacterium | reverse complement strand
GCAGACCGGCACGTACTCGTCCAGGGGTCCGGGGGCGATCACCACGCCGGCCGCGTGGACCGACGAGTGACGGCTCAGCCCCTCCAGGGTCATGGAGTAGTCGAAGAGCTGACGGTGCCGCTCGTCCTGCTTGTAGAGCTGCTTGACCTCCTTGAGGCGGTCCACGGCCTCGGACACCGTGAAGCTCTGCCCCGGCGCGTTCGGGATGAGCTTGGCGATCTTGTCCGTCTCGGAGGGCTCGAAGCCCAGGGTCCGGCCCACGTCCCGGATCACGGCCCGGGCCTTCATGGTCCCGAAGGTGATGATCTGCCCGACGGCGTCGGCGCCGTACTTCTGCCGGGTGTACTCGATCACCTCGCCCCGGCGCTCGAAGCAGAAGTCGATGTCGACGTCGGGCATCGACACCCGCTCGGGGTTCAGGAACCGCTCGAAGAGCAGGTCGAAGGCCAGGGGGTCCAGGTTGGTGATCCCCAGGGCGTACGCCACCAGCGAGCCTGCGGCCGAGCCTCGACCGGGGCCCACCGGGATGCCGTGGTCCCGGGCCCAGCGGATGAAATCCTGGGTGATGAGGAAGTAGCCCGCGTAGCCCGTGCCCTTGATGACGCCGAGCTCGTAGTCGAGCCGATCCTGGACGTCGTGGGGGAGCGGGTCACCGTACCGTTCCTTCGCGCCTTTCCGGGTCAGATGCTCCAGGTAGTCGTTCTCGTCGGAGTGGGTGTCCGGGAGGGGGAACTCCGGCAGGTGGTACTGCTTGTCGAAGGTGAGATCGACTTCGTCGGCGATCCGGAGGGTGTTCTCCAGGACCTGGGGGTGGTCCGGGAAGCGCTCCGCCATCTCCGGGCCGTTCTTGAAGTAGAGCCCGTCGTCGTAGCGCATCCGGTTGGGATCGTCCCGGTCCTTCCCCAGGCCGATGCAGAGGAGGACGTCGTGGGCCTCGTGATCGTCCTTCTTCAGGAAGTGGGCGTCGTTGGTCGCGATGACCGGCAGCCCCAGCTCCTCGCCCAGGGCGATGATCTTCCCGTTGAGCTCCCGCTGTCCTTCGGAGTCGTGGCCCTGCACCTCGAGGTAGTAGCGGTCCTCGAAGACGTCGGCGTACCAGGTGGCCGCCTCCCGTGCCGCGGCCCAGTCGTCGGCCATGAGGGAGCGGGCGACCTCTCCCGCGAGGCAGGCCGAGGAGACGATCAGCCCCTCCGAGTGGGCCCGCAGCACCTCACGGTCCACCCGGGGCTTGAAGTAGAAGCCCTCCGTGTATCCGATGGACGAGAGCTTCACCAGGTTCCGGTACCCCGCCCGGTCCCGGGCCAGGAGCACCAGGTGGTAGTAGTTCTTCCCGCCGTCCTCGCTCCGGGTCCGGTCCGTGCGGTCCCCGGGCGCCACGTAGGCCTCCATGCCGAGGATGGGCTTGAGACCGTCCCGGTGGGCGATCTTCTGGAAGGACCATGCGCCGAAGAGGCACCCGTGATCCGTGAGCGCCAGGGCCGGCATCTCGAACTCCTTGGCCCGGTGCACCAGGTCCGTCAGCCGGTTCGCTCCGTCGAGGAGGGAGTACTCCGAGTGGGTGTGGAGGTGGACGAAGCTCACGAGTGGGGCGGGGCGGGTGACGGAGGGAGGCGACGCCTGATTCTAGGCTCCGGGGGACCGGCTACAAGGACCCCTCCGCCGAAGGCCGCATAACTCCGTCGCGTGGGACCGGATCCGTCGCCACCGATCCATGGCGAGGCCCGGGCGGACGGACGATCGCTCCTCCCGCCCCGGTGCTCGCCCCCGGTCGCCGGAACGCCGGTGTCGGGGGAGCGAAGACCGCTGTGCGTGGCGCTGCCCCGGGCGGTCGCCCGAGGGCCCCCGTGCCCGGCTCAGGCCGCGTCGTCCTCCGCGTCGTCTTCGGAGTGCTGGAAGAGGTGCACGTCCCGCTGGGGATAGGGGATGTTGCACCCGGCGGCCTCCAACTCCTCCTTGAGGGCCTTGGTGAGCTCCCACTTCGCGGTCCAGTAGTCCTCGGACCTGACCCAGGGCCGCACCACGAAGTCCATGGAGGACGCCCCCATGTTGTCCACAGCCACCACCGGGGCCGGGTCCTCCAGGACCTTCTCGTTGGAGCTCAGGACCCCGAGGATCGTGTCCCGCGCCACGTTCAGGTCGTCGTCGTAGCCCACACCCACCACCAGGTCCACCCGACGGGTCGGGTTGGCGGTGAAGTTCTTGATGGTGGCTCCGGCGATCTCGGAGTTGGGCACGATGATCTTCACGTTGTCCGGCGTGGCGAGCGTGGTGGTGAAGACCCCGATCTCCTTGACCGTCCCGGCGGTCCCGCCGGCGTCCACGAAGTCTCCGACGTGGAAGGGTCGGAAGGTCAGGAGCATGATCCCGGCGGCGAAGTTGGACAGCGTTCCCTGGAAGGCCAGGGCGACGGCGAGCCCGGCGGCACCGATGATGGCGATGAAGCTCCCGGCCTGGATGCCCACCATCCCGGCCGTTGCGACGACGACGGCCAGGATCACCAGCGTGTAGACGATGTTGGCGATGAACGGTGTGAGGGTCTCGTCGAAGTGCGTGCGCTTGAGGGCCCGCGTCACGGCCCGCCGGACGAGGCCGGCCACGATGCGCCCCACCAACAGGAAGGCCAGCGCCCCGAGGACGCGGAGGCCCCAATCGGCGATCAGGGTCTGGATGGTCGTGATCAGAGCGTCGGCGTTCATGGGCTGCGACTCCGGTGGGTCGATGGGCGCGGCGATGCCGCAAGTCGGTTGCGGGGTACGCACCGGGGACGGGCCGGTTCCGATCTGCGGACGGGCGGTGGGCCCGCCGGCGGGTGGGACATCGGATTCCAGGGCCGGGCTCCCCGTCCTCCCGGCCGTCGCGTCCACGGCCCGGTTCCGGAGCGGGGCACGACCTCAGGACGGCGCCACCAGGTCCCCGGGACGGAAGAGGAGCGTCGTGTCGCCCCGGGCCACCGTCCTCTCCAACTCGTGGGCCACCCGCTGCACCACGAAGAGGAGGTGGAAGCGGATCTGGCGACCGTAGCCGTACCGCGTCTCCCGGACCTGATCGGCGAGGCGCTGCAGGGCGTCGGGTCCTGGAGCGTCCCACGACGTCGACCCGTAGAAGGCCGCGCCGCTGGAGAGCGTCCCGGCCACGGGCAGGTCGTACCCCTCGCCCCAGAGGCCGCCCGTCTCCCGGGCCGGAGCCCGGAGGCGCTCGGTGCCGTGTCGCTTCAGGTGGTCCGCGAGGATGCCCGGGAGTCGTCGGGACACGAGGTCCGGCACCACGGGCCGGATCCGCTCCTTCCAGACCACCTTGGGCGAGGCCCCGGCGTCGAGGTCCGGAAGCTGCCGCGCCACGGCGGACGTCCAGAACGCGAGGTAGGGCGACGCGAGCCCATACCGTGTGTGCCGACCCTCCGGAGCGGCGTCCAGCGACCGGCGGGCCTCGACGAGTCCGGCCTCCTGGAGGGCCTTCATGTAGGGGCCCAGCTCGCTGCTGGTCCGGAAGACCCGGGATCGCTCCCTGAGCTCCCCCCATTCCTCGGCGCCGCTGGCCAGCGCGGAGACGAGGGCGAGTGCGCGGCCCGGGTTGCGCCCCGGCACCGGGAAGCGGGCGGCCGCGAAGTCCCTCAGTGTCCCGCCCGGCTCGAGGAGCAGCCGGCCCAGGTTGGTGCTCAGGCGGACGCCGGGGTCCAGGAGGTCCCAGAGGCGGGGCTCGCCCCCGAGCAGTCCGTAGGCCACGAGCCGATCGAGGGCGGACCATCCCTCGAAGCCGGCCGTCGCCTCCCGGAGGCCCAGGGGCGCCAGGTCGACCCGGGCCCCCGCGACGCCGGGGGCGCGGGTCAGCTCGAGGAGCTCGGCGGTGCCGGCGTCCCGGGCGGCGAGGAGGAGGTGCACACCCCGGGCGTGGGCCCGGAGCTCCACCCAGACGCGGTCGAGCATCTCCCGCCACCGGCGATCCCTGAGCAGAGCGTCGGCCCGGTCCCAGACGACCAGCGTTCCCCCCGATTCGCCGGCCAGACGCTCCAGGAGGGCGTCCCGGTACCCGTCCCACCCCCGATCGCCTTCGGCCGCAGGGGCGGTCGGGCCGGCCTTGTCCGTACCGGCCGGCGGGTCGGCGTCCTCCAGGGCCAGCCGGTCGACGTGCTGACGGGCCAGGAGAGGCGCGGGCAGGTCCGAACCCCTGAACCAGAGCACTCGGCGGTCCCGGGCCAGCCGGCGCAGGAGCGTCGTCTTTCCGCTTCCGGAAGGCCCGGTGAGGATCGAGATCGTGGGGCCCGGGCCTCGCACCGTCCTGCGGATCTCGACCTCGGATTCCTGATGGAAAATCTGCATAAACCAAAATAGCCTAAGAAAACCGATACAGATACTCCGCATTGACCGATTGAGGCGAGGCTCCCGGGGGCGCATCTTGGAGGCCGTCGGTTCGCTGAGCCCCCACCCCCGGAGAGCGCTGCACATGCCCACGACCCCACCCCTTCGTTTCGACACCCTGCGGGCCGTCAAGGACTCCCCCGCACGGAACGGCAAGGCCACCCGCGTCAAGCTGGACGAGATCTTCGGCCAGAACGTCTTCACACTCGGGGAGATGCAGTCGCGCTTGCCCAGAGCGGCGTACAAGGCCCTCCTGAAGACGCTGGACGAGGGACGGCCCCTCGATCCGGGCGTCGCCGAGGCCGTGGCCGTGGCCATGAAGGACTGGGCGCTGGACCGGGGAGCGACCCACTTCACCCACTGGTTCCAGCCCCTCACGGGTGCCACCGCCGAGAAGCACGACTCCTTCCTCTCGCCCACGGGAGACGGCCGGGCGTTGAACGAGTTCAGCGCGGGGGAGCTCGTCCAGGGCGAGCCCGACGCGTCCTCGTTCCCTTCCGGAGGCCTCCGGGCCACCTTCGAGGCCCGGGGCTACACCGCCTGGGACCCCACCTCCCCCGCCTTCCTCATGGAGGGGCCGGGAGGCGCCTACCTCGCCATCCCCACGGCCTTCGCGTCCTGGACCGGTGAGGCCCTCGACAAGAAGACGCCGCTCCTGCGGTCGATCCAGGCGCTGAACGACCAGGCGCTCCGGGCACTGGATCTCTTCGGCACCACGGCCAAGCGGGTCCGGGCCACCCTCGGTCCCGAGCAGGAGTTCTTCCTCATCGACGAGGAGTTCGCCTACCGC
>DATHRY010000358.1:0-3712 GCA_035464715.1 Longimicrobiales bacterium | reverse complement strand
GGGGCGTTCTTCACGTACTGGTCCAACCAGCGGTCCGTCTCCCAGAGCATGTGCAGGAGCGACTCCCTGGCCGCGTAGCCGTGGCTCTCGTCCGGCAGCATGACCAGGCGGGCGGTTCCGCCGAGCCCCTTGATGGCGTTGAAGAGGCGGATGCTCTGGATGGGGAAGGTCCCGGAGTTGTTGTCCGCCTCCCCGTGGATCATGAGAAGGGGCTCGTCGATCTTGTCGGCGTGCATGAAGGGCGACATGCCGAAGTAGATCTCCGGCGCCTCCCAGAAGGTCCGCTCCTCCCGCTGGAAGCCGAAGGGGGTGAGGGAGCGGTTGTACGCGCCGCTCCGGGCCACGCCGGCCCGGAAGAGATCCGAGTGGGCCAGGAGGTTGGCCGTCATGAACGCCCCGTAAGAGTGGCCGCCGATGGCCACCCGGTCTCGATCGACCACGCCCCGTCGCACTCCTTCGTCGATGGCCGCCTGGGCATTCGCCACCAGCTGTTCCCGGAAGGTGTCGTTGGGCTCCTCGTCGCCCTCACCCACCACGGGCATGGACGCGTTGTCGATCACGGCGTAGCCCCGGGTCACGAAGGGCACCGCGCCCCAGTAGCTGACCCGCTTGAACTGGTAGGGCGAGTCCGTGCGCTGTCCCGCGGCGTCGGCGCTCTTGAACTCCTGCGGGTACGCCCAGACGAAGGCGGGCAGCGGCCCGTCCCTTTCGGCGTCGTAGTCCGGCGGCAGGTAGAGGGTGGCACTGAGCGGCACCCCGTCCCCACGGGTGTACTGGATGGCCTCGGACTGGATGTCCGCCAGCTCCGGATAGGGGTGGGGGAAGTCGGTCACGGCGTCGACATCGCCGGAGGAGAGGTCCCGGACGAAGAAGTTCGGCGGCTCGGTGGGCGTCTCCCTGCGGGTCAGGATCCGGTCGGCGTCCTCACCCAGCATGGCCACCGGCGACTCGTAGTAGGGCGCCTCGGAGCGGAAGAGCTCCTCGGTCTCTCCGGTCTCCAGGTCCATGCGGCGCAGGAAGGGGCGGTTCCCCTCGGGCGACGCACCCTGCCCCGTCAGGAAGATGGCCTCCCCCCCGTCGGCGGTCCGGAGCACCTCGGTGCCCCAGGCCGTGGTCCGGGTCAGCGGGCGGCCCGGGTCGTCGTAGGGGCTCTCCATGGAGAAATCGAAGAGCGGGCGCATGGAGCCCGGATCGTCTGGATCGACGACGTAGCCCCGCACCTGACGGGTGGCGAACCAGGACTCGAAGACCACGGCGAACCCGTCCTCGGACCAGTATGTGCCGCCGTACCTCAGGGGCAGCGTCGCCAGGGCCTCGGGGGCGCCGGTGAAGGGCGCCGTCAGCGTGAAGATCCGGTCCCGCTGGTCGGCCTCCACCGAGGAGTCACCGCCATCCTGGGCCTCGACCCAGACCAGGGTGGCCGGCGCATCGGCCCGCCACGAGATCGAGCGGACCCCCTCCGGCACCGAACCGAAGCCGGTGGGCACGTTGGCCCGGAGAGGGAGGTCGGTGATCTCGGCCACGGTGGAGCCGGCGGCGTCCCAGACCTCGATCCGGGTCGGGAAGCGGCTGGCGGGGACCAGGTACGAGAAGGGACGGTGGACCTCTTCGATGAGGACGTGGGATCCGTCCGGGGAGGGCTCGGCCGTCAGGATCATCCCCGGCGCATTCATGTTCCGGACCCTCCCGTCCAGGCCCACGTGCACCATCTGCGAGGTGGAGTAGTATTCGAAGAGCGCCTCGTCGTGCTGGTTCTCGAGGAGGTCCTGGTAGGTCCGGGCCGGCGCCGCCTCGCCGGAGCTCTCCTGAATGACCGGACCCGACGGGACCGTGGGCTCCGCTGGAGGCGTGCCCCGATTCGCCGGGATGGTCCGGGCCACCAGCCCGGAGCCGTCCGGCAACCAGGCGAAGGGCGAGCCGTAGAACGCCGCGTTCAGCGGACGGTCCATGATCCGTCGTGCCGCTCCCGAGGCCACCTCCAGCACCCAGAGCTCGATCCGGTCGACCGTGGTGTTGGTGAACGCGACGTGGCTGCCGTCCGGGGCCCAGCGGACCGTGCCGATGCGGGGCTCGGTCGGGAGTCCGGTCACGGCGGTCTCGTTCCCGTCGAGATCCCGCAGGGTCAGTCCCACCGACCCCTGACCCCGGCTCGGTCCGTTGTTCCGGGGATCGATCCGCAGCCCGGCGAGGCGCAGCTCCGGAGCGGACACCTCGGCGATGGAGGGAGCCCCGGGGCGCATCATGAGGAGCATCATCGACTCGTCGGGACTCAGGCTGACCCCCGGCGTCGCGGGGGCGTCAACCAGGGCGGCGAGCTCCGGCGCCGGCGTCCGGTAGACGGCCTCGGTGTCCTCCTGGGCGGCGAGCCCTGCGGCAGGGGCCAGCGCGAGCGCGGCCGTCAGGGCCAGGTGCAACCCGCGCGGGCGGAACGGAGTGAACGCGGTACGGATCATCTTGGGAATCCCCCCCTCGGCGCCGGTCATCCAGGTGGGTGGACCGACCCCGGGTCCTGCACCCGGAGCCGGTGGACCACGGGCCCCGGCACCGGCCCGTGGCTTATGAGCATAGGCCCGGCCGTTGGACGCTACAAGGACCGCCGGCGCCGAGGCCGCACCATCCACTGAGGGGAGGCCGGGGCCGAGGGGGTGGGACGGGGCCCCAGAGGGGGGGTGCTGCCGCATCCCTTGGTGGTCCCGATCGTCCGTGACCGTGCGCGGCCCCGGGGCAGCCGGCGCGCCGGGCTTGCCGCCGGCGGCGGCGGAACCGACGTTGGCCCTCCCGGCGCCGCACGCGGTCCCGGACGTCCCGCGCTCGAGGCTCAGGAGGCACGGTTGGCCCTCCCCACCCGGCAGTACAGCGAGAAGGAGCTGTCCCGGATCCGCACCCGATCCAAGGCCGTCGGGTGGATCCAGGGGGGTGCCACGGTCTTCCTGGGCGGCCTGCTCCTCCGGATGATCGGCTGGATCCCGGCGGTGCTTATCGTCGTCGTCGTGGGCTACGTCGTGTACAAGCTGCTGGGCGGAGGCGGCGAAGACGAGGGCTGACCGGAGCCCCGTCCCACCAACGCGACCGGGGCGCCCCTGCGGGACGCCCCGGTCGTCGTTCAGGCCACCCGGACGAGCCGCCTCAGGGTGTGCCGCTCCCCTGCCCGTCCTGCGATATGACCTCGGTCCCCTCGGCCTCCTGGAGGGTCTCCAGCACCATCTCCCAGTCGAACTTGTTGCCCATGCCCCGGACGTAGTAGTCCATCCAGGCCATCTCGCTCACCGACTTCACCAGGCGGTTCCGGGCGTCGGGGATGCCGTGGCTCCGGCCCGGGTACATGAAGAGCTCGGTGTCCACGCCCAGCTTCTTCAGCGCCATGTGGAGCTCCACCGACTGGGGGCTCGGCACCCGGGGATCGCCTTCCACCACGTGGATCATCGTGGGGGTGCTGGCGTTCGCGATGTACTTGAGCGGCGACTGGTCCCAGTACGGCTCGAAGTCCTCGTACAGGAACTCGTCGCCGATGTAGAACTGCCGGTTCCGCTGCACGTCGCTCTGGGCGTACATGCTGATCCAGTTCATGGTGCCGGCCCCGGAGGAGATCGCCTTGAAGCGGTCCGTCTGGGTGAGGATCCAGTTGGACCAGTGGCCCCCGGCGCTCCACCCCAGCACCCCCATGCGGTCGGGATCCACGATCCCCTCGTCGATGAGGTGGTCGACCCCGGTC
>DATHRY010000357.1:0-32104 GCA_035464715.1 Longimicrobiales bacterium | reverse complement strand
GATCTCGAAGTACGGGTTCAACCCCACCGGCGAGGACCAGAACAACCAGCGGCTGCTCACGTCCAACTTCGACCGGCCCCACAAGTTCGTCGCCTCGGTCTTCGGGAGTCCCTTCCCGGGGCTGGACGACACCCGCATCTCGCTGCTCTACACCGGCCAGTCCGGGGCACCCTTCAGCTACGTGTACCTCGGCGACATGAACGGCGACGGGTATCCCGGGCTCGGGCCGTCCTTCGACCGCACCAACGACATCCTCTACGTCCCCGAGCAGGCGTCGGAGGTCCCCGGAGGATTCGCCACCACGGCCCTCCTCGGCAGCGCGCTGAGGAACGACGAGTGCCTTGCGGGGGCCAAGGGCCGCCTCCTGCGGCGGAACGAGTGCCGGGCGCCCTTCCAGCACCGGCTCGACCTCCGGGTCTCCCAGGACATCCGCTGGGGCAGCACCGAGATCCGGCTGGAGGGCGACATGATCAACGTGCTCAACTTCATCAACGGCGAGTGGGGCCGGGTCGAGTCCGTCCGGGCGGTGGTGCCCATGCTGGAGCCCACGGGCCGGGCCGAGAGCATCGGCGGCCCGGGGGAGATCCGCTCCCGGTGGGCCGGGGGTGCCCTGGTGACCGAGGAAGGGACGCTGGAGGCCGTGCCGCCGTGGAACGTCCTGTCGCCGGACTCCCAGTGGCAGGCCCAGTTCGGCGTGCGGGTGACGTTCGGGGGGGGATCGCTAGACCGGAGTCCGACCCGGACCCCCTGACCTCAGCCGGCCGCTACCGTTCCCAGGATCGACGACAGGACGTCGGCCCACTCCGCCCCTTCGGTGAGGGCCACGTCGTAGCGCACCCGGGTATGGGGCACCGGGATGTCCACCAGTCGGCACAGGTCGATGGGTGTTCCCACGGCCACCGCCTCGACGCCTGCGCTCGCGGCCCTGCGGAGGGTCTCCTGCAGATCGTCGATCTGCCGCTGTCCGTACCCCATGGCCGGGAGCAGGGGACCCACCTCCGGGTAGGTGCGGAAGGTGTCGGCGATCTCGCCGGCGGCGAAGGGGCGCGGGTCCACGAGAGTGGCTCCCAGCCCCTCGGCTGCGATGCATGCGGCACCATAGCGCATGCCGCCGTGGGTCGTGGTGGGACCGTCCTCCACGGCCAGGACCCGCCGCCCCCGGAGCACCTCCGGCTCGTCCGGGACGGGAGGACACTCGCCGTAGATGATGCGGGCGCCGGGGTTGATTCGCCGGACGTTGGCCGTCACGGCCTCCACCGAGGCGGGGTCGGCGGTGTCCACCTTGTTCACCAGGACCACGTCCGCCATCCGGACGTTGTGTTCGCCGGGGTAGTAGGACAGCTCGTGGCCCACCCGGTGGGGGTCCACCACGACCAGGTGGAGGTCCGGGAGGAAGAACGGGGTGTCGTTGTTGCCTCCGTCCCAGAGGATCACGTCGGCCTCCCTCTCCGCCTGATAGAGGATGGCCCCGTAGTCCACGCCGGCCCAGACCACGGTTCCCCGGGCGAGGTGCGGTTCGTACTCCTCACGCTCCTCGATGGTGACGTGGTGCTTCTCCAGGTCGAGGGCGTCGGCGAACCGCTGCACCCTCTGCCGCACGAGGTCTCCGTAGGGCATGGGATGCCGCACCACACCGACGCGGAGTCCCGCGGCTTCCAGGGCCGCCGATACGGCCCGGCTGGTGGGGCTCTTCCCCGCCCCGGTCCGTGAGGCGCAGATCGCCACCACCGGTCGGTGGGACTCGAGCATCGACGCGGTCGGCGGGGGGATCTCGAAGGTGGCCCCCGCCACGTTCACCCGTGCGGCGAGCCCCATGACGTACCCGTAGGAGAGGTCCGAATAGGCCAGGACGCAGCGCTTCACACCCGCGTCGGCCACCAGGGCCTCGAGGTCGTTCTCGGGCTCGATGGGAATCCCCTCGGGGTAGAGGGGGCCCGCCAGCTCCGGCGGGTACCGTCGCTCGTCGATATGGGGGATCTGCTGCGCGGTGAAGGCCACGACCTCCGTGGCCGGATCGTCCCGGTACAGAGTGTTGAACGTGTGGAAGTCCCGACCGGCGGCGCCGAGAATGAGGATCCGCGTGCGCTCCATGACACCTCCTCCTTCGAGATCCGCTACCGACGGAGACGAGACGCCCGTCGGTTCTATGGGAGGGAGGGTCGTCTCCCAAGATCGCGGGTCGCGGAGTCCTTCGGTAGGCCGTTTCCCGGCTCACCGCCATCCCCCGAACGGCGTTTCGGTTACGGCGGCGACGTCCCCGTCAGCACCGCCGTCACCGCCAGCACCAGGATGCCGATGCCCGCCTCGCCCCAGGAGGCCCGGATGAGCGCCGAGGCGCCCTCGGGCTCGTCCAACCGGGGCGTGAGGGTCCGCCAGTTCCAGGCGCCCAGCCCCATCATCAGCATCACCAGGGCCAGCTTGACCAGGAGCAAGCGGCCCCAGTCCGAGCCCAGGAGCGCCTGGGGCTCCGGAAGGTGGAGCCAGGACGCGAAGGCTCCGGTGGCCACCAGTGCGGTGACGCTCCAGCGGGCCTGGACGGAAAAACGTCCCAGGACCCGGAGCAGGGGCGGGCTCGACGCGGTGCGCCCCATGTAGAGGAGACCGGCAAGCGCTCCGAGCCAGCAGCCGGCCGCCACCACGTGGATCCAGTCCGCGGCCTGCGCCGCCAGGGTCCACCGCTCCACAGCGGCGGCGTGCCCCGACACGGGCAGGTACGCCGCCAGGGCGAAGGGGAGCCCCAGGGCGAGGGCCCCCGCGCCCCGCCACCGGAGCGCCACGAGCAGCACCACGAAGCCGCCCGCAGCCAGGAGCCAGTTCCGGCCCCAGGGCGTGGACAGGAGGAGCCCCAGGTCCTCTACGACGGGCGCGTACGGGTCCCGGAAGGCCAGGAACTGCCCGACGCCGAGGAACAGGAGCGCAAACAGGCCCACGCCCGCCAGGGCGAACAGGAATCGGATCAAGCCGACGCCTGGCTCCCCCTCCCGCATCAGGACAAGCCTGATGCTGGCCCCGCCGATCAGCCCGGTGAGGGAGAGGTATAGGAGACCGCGACCCAGATCGAGCATGGGCTCCGGATCAGCGGTGGGCGGCCTGGACCGTGAAGGGGAACTCCCCCCGCACCACGTGCCCGTCCGCGGCCATGGCCCGCCACGCCACCGTGTAGCTCCCGGCCGCGAGCGGCGACTCCAGGGCCACCACGTACACGGAGGCGTCCTCGGGGTCGGGCTTCAGGTCCCCGATCTCCAGCGGCGCGCCGTCCCGGATCAGCCGCAGGGACGTCCCGGCGGCCTGGGGCTCCTGGGAGAACCACAGCCGGATCTCGGACGGTGCGGGCACGGTGGCCTCGGCCTCCGGAGCGGAGCGGTCCAACTGGAGGTGCAGCCGCTCCCGGGTGTCGGCCGACCCGGGGAGGGTCAGGGCACCGACGAGGAGGAGGGCGAAGGCAGCGGATCCGGCGTGGAGAGAGCGATTCATGGTCGTGGGGGTGGGTCGTGGAAATCTTGCGACGGTGGGACTCCGAGGCGCGGGCTCAGATCAGGGCGTTGGCCACGAAGGCCCCCACCCACGCCAGCGCCAACATGTAGGTGAACTGCAGGACTGGCCACTTCCATCCGGCGGTCTCCCGCTTCATGACCGCCACCGTGGACATGCACTGCAGCGCAAATACGAAGAACACCAGCAACGCCACGGCGGTCCCCACGTCCATGGATCGCTGGAGTGTCTCCTGGAGCTCGAGGGAGCCCTCGTCGGCCTCCTCGATGCCGTAGATGGTCCCCAGCGTGCCGACGATCACCTCCCGGGCCGCCAGCGACGAGACCAGGCCGATCCCGATCCGCCAGTCGAACCCCAGCGGCGCGATGGTGGGCTCGATCACCCGACCCATCTGCCCCAGGACGCTCTCCTCCACCGGCGGCGGGTTCTCCGGCCCTCCGGGGAACTGGGCGAGGACCCACAGCACCACGGTGACGCCCAGGATGATCTTCCCGGCCCGCTTCAGGAAGATCCGGCTCCGGTCCAGCATGCGTAGCGCCAGGGACCGGGGGGACGGGAGCCGGTAGGGGGGGAGCTCCATCAGGAAGCTCGAGCGCTCCCCTTTGAGGAGGGTCCGCTTCAGGAGGAAGGCCGTGCCGATGGCGGCCAGGGCGCCCAGGGCGTACAGCCCCAGGAGCGTCGCCGCTCGGGCGCCCATGAAGGGCCCGAGGACCGGGGTGTCGGGGATGAAGGCGGCGATGAGGAGGGCGTAGACCGGAAGGCGGGCCGAGCAGGTCATGAACGGGGTGACGAAGATGGTCGCCAGCCGGTCCCGCTCGTCCTCCACGGTCCGGGCCGCCAGGATGGCCGGCACCGCACAGGCATACCCGGAAAGCAGCGGGAGGAACGCCCGTCCCTGGAGCCCGACCCGGTACATGGACCGATCCGCGATCACCGCCGCGCGGGCCATGTAGCCCGAGTCCTCGAGGATGCCCAGAAAGAGGAAGAGGATGAGGATCTGGGGCAGGAAGATCACCACCGAACCGACTCCCGCCCACACCCCGTCGATCAGCATCGAGCGGAACCAGCTGTCGGGGAGGACGCCGGCCAGCCAGGTGCCCGAGCTGGAGATCATCCAGTCCACGCCGTCCATCAGGGGCACGGCCCAGGTGAAGATGGCCTGGAAGACCAGCACCACCACGCCCAGGAAGATCAGGGGGCCCCAGACGCGATGCAGGAAGACGTTGTCCAGCCGCTGGGACAGCACCGAGGGCTGGGGCGGCCGGTAGTCCGCGGCCTCCCCGATCTCCCGGATGTGCTGCCGGCGGGCGGCGAAGGCATCCACCACCGGAAGGGACATCCCCGCCCGGCCCACGTTGGAGATCACCGGACAAGGCCGGGGCGGAAGGAGTCCCCGCTCGGCGACGTGGGCCAGGAAGTCCCGGATCCGCTCCAGCCCAACGCCGGCACGGGCGTTGGCCCGGACCACCTCGACGCCCAGCTGGTCCCCCAGCTCGGCGTCGTCCACGTCTCCGGACCGGGCCGCCAGCTCGTCGGCCATGTTCAGCACCAGGAGCGTCGGCACGCCGATCTCCAGCACCGGCTCCACCAGCATGAGCTGGGGCTCCAGCCGGGTGGAGTCCACGATGAGGATCAGGGCGTCGGGGGCCCGCAGGCCCGGGGCCCGGCCCTCGAGCACCTCCCGGGTGACTTTCTCGTCCAGAGTCCGGGCGGAGAATCCGTTCACCCCCGGCAGATCGACGATCTCGACCTCGCCGTGCCCCTGGACCTCGACCCGCCCCAGGTGCTTCTCGACGGTCACCCCCGGGTAGTTCGCGACCTTCTGACGAAGCCCGGTGAGCTGGTTGTAGAGGGTGGTCTTGCCCGCGTTGGGAGGTCCCACCAGCGCGACGAGCGGAACGGCGTCGGGCGTCGACGGATCGGCCGGTGAGACGGCCCCTCTTCCTGCGAGTGTGGCCAACGTCCTAAAAGTCCGTGCGGGGAGACATCGAGTTCGTAGGGGGGCGAAGCGCCGTCAGGGGGAGGAGCAGCAACCGAAGGCGTAGCACCGCTACTCCGAGGTTGCAGCGACGATGCCCTGGCGGATGCAGCGCTCCCCTACGCCGCTTCGCCGGCCGAGGGGACGCGCACGCACAGGCAGCCGGCGGTCTCCTTGCGAAGGGCCAGCAGCACCCCGTCCACCATGACGATGGGGTCGCCCGACGGCGAGAAGCGGACCGGACAGAGCCGGCATCCCGGCAGGAGCCCTCGCTCCAGGAGGGGCTCGACTTCCTCGACGGGAAGGTCGATCCGCACGAGCTCCACCACCTCCGAGAGGCCCACCTGGGCGAGGCTCAGCTCGGTGACAGCCCCCGCGGGGCCGGCATATCCCTCCGGGGTGGCCATGGGTAGTCTCATGTGGGATCCTGCCAATCTGAGATTGAAACCGATTCTCAACTCACGCCTGAAAGGTACTCATCCTGTGTGGGTGGGGAAAGCGTCCTTATCTTGCCGGCCATGTCCGATCCCTCGAAGGAACCCCGTCACGGGGCCGACAGCGGGCCGCCGGCCGGCGACGCCCCGCCCCGCTCCCGGCGCCGAGCCGCGCCTGCGGACACGGTAGGCTGGCGCGAGTGGGTGTCGCTGCCCGACCTGGGCATCGACCGCATCAAGGCCAAGATCGACACCGGGGCCCGCTCGTCGGCCCTCCACGCCCACGAACTCCGCTTCGTCCGGAAGGGGAAGCGGCGCCTGGTCCGGTTCAGGATCTATCCCAACCAGCGGGACAACCGGACCTTCGTGGAGGCCGAGGGGGAGTGGTTGGAAGAGCGGAAGGTGCGATCGTCCTCCGGGACCCAGACCATCCGGCCGGTCATTCACACCACCCTCGAAATGGGCGGCCAGCGCTGGCCGATCGAGATCACGTTGACGCGCCGGGACGCCATGGGCTTTCGGCTCCTTCTGGGCCGCCAGGCCGTGAAGGGGCACTGCCTGGTGGATCCCGGGGCGTCGTTTCTGACGGGACGGAAGGCCAGATGAGGATCGGAATCCTGTCCCGGAAGGGCTCGCTCTACTCGACCCGCCGACTCAGGGAGGCCGCTGAAGAGCACGGCCACGAGGTCAGGGTGGTGGACCCCCTCCGCTGCTACATGGACATCACGGCCAAGAAGCCGCGGGTCATGTTCGGTGGGGAGGAGATCGGCTTCGACGCCATCGGTCCCCGGATCGGGGCGTCCAGCACCTTCTACGGCACCGCCGTGGTCCGCCAGTTCGAGATGATGGGCGCCTTCACCGTGGCCGCCTCCGACGCCATCGCCCGGTCCAGGGACAAGCTCCGCTCCATGCAGCTGCTGGCCGGCGAGGGCGTCGGGCTGCCCATCACCGGCTTCGCCCACTCCAGCCGGGACAACAAGGGCCTGATCTCGATGGTGGGCGGCACACCGCTGATCCTGAAGCTCCTGGAAGGTACCCAGGGGATGGGCGTGGTCCTGGCCGAGACCCGGAAGGCTGCGGAGTCGGTGATCGGCGCCTTCCGGCAGCTCGACGCCAACATCCTCATCCAGGAGTTCATCGGCGAGGCCCAGGGCTCCGACGTCCGGGCCTTCGTCGTGGGCGGGCGGGTGGTGGCGGCGATGGAGCGCCACGCCGCCGCGGACGAGTTCCGGTCGAACCTGCACCGAGGGGGCACGGCCAATCCCGTGAAGCTCACGGCAAAGGAACGGAACACCGCCATCCGTGCCGCCAAGGTCATGGGGCTCGGGGTGTCCGGTGTGGACCTGATCCGGTCCGATCGGGGACCCCTGGTGCTGGAGGTGAACTCCTCGCCGGGGCTCGAGGGGATCGAGACGACCACCGGGGTGGATGTCGCCGGCGAGATCGTGGAGTTCATCGAGAACAACGTGGCGGAGCTTGAGCCCTCCCCCCGGAAGACCGACCGCCGACGGCGGAAGACGCTACGCGTCCCGCCCCCCCCGGCCAGGGAGGACGATGACGCGGAGGAGTGAGGGACTCGAGGTGGCCGTCGGCACCGGAGCCCTCGAGGTCGGTGGGACGGTCATCGAGCCCGGCACGCGCCGCCGGGTGGAGGTTCCCGTGGCCCGCTTCGTCACCGGCGAATGGATGGTCCTGCCGGTGGAGGTGATCCACGGGCACCGCCCGGGCCCCCGGGTCTGGCTCAGCGGGGCCATCCACGGCGACGAGCTCGACGGCGTGGAGATCATCCGGGAGGTGCTGGGGGAACTGGCGCCCTCCCGGCTGCGGGGAGCCGTCCTCGGCATCCCCGTGGTGAACGTCTCCGGCTTCGTGGCGGAGTCCCGCTACCTGCCGGACCGCCGGGACCTGAATCGCTCCTTCCCGGGCAAGGCCCAGGGCTCCATGGCCTCCCGCCTCGCCCATCTCTTCATGACCGAGGTGGTGGAGCGGTGCCAGGTGGGCCTGGACTTCCACTGCGGCTCGGACGACCGGGAGAACCATCCCCACATCCGGGCGAACCTGGACGACGACCGGACCCGGGAGCTGGCCACCGCCTTCGGTGCGCCCATCATGATCCACAACAAGCCGCCGAAGGGCTCGCTGCGGAAGGCCGCCTCACGGTCCGGCGCCCGCACGCTGGTCTACGAGGCCGGCGAGGCGGGGCGGTTCACCGATGCCGCCATCGAGACCGGCGTGGCCGGCACCCTCCGGGTCCTGGCGTCCCTCGGCATGATCGACCAGGCGCCGGCGATCTCGACTCCCTCCGTCGAGGCCCGCTCCACCCACTGGGTCCGAGCGCCCAGGAGCGGGATCTGCCGCATCGAGGCGGCGCTGGGATCCGAGGTCCGGAAGGGCGAACGGCTGGGGGGCGTCTACGAGCTGCTCGGAGAGAAGGCCACCCGGGTCCGGGCCGGGGTGGGCGGGATCGTCATCGGGCGCCGGGTGAACCCCCTGGTCCATCAGGGCGAGGCGGTGGTGCACCTGGCCCGCCCCGACGGGCATCCGCCCTCGTAGCGTTGGCGGCGGGAAGGTCCTGGCCGCCTTCCCGTCCGGGTGCGGCGTCGGTCGCCTCGGCCCCGACCCGGCGCCGGCGACCTCGTGTCAGCTGCCGGATCCCAGGACCGAGCCGATGAGCTTCTCGCGGTTCATGTGATAGGCGACGCACACCACCTCCCGGTCGTTCGCCCCGCTCCACGACTCGGTGCTGGGATAGAGCGTCCGGTACGCCAGCACCGATTCCTCGTAGCTGGCTCCGATCGCCTCGGGAAATCGCGCCAGGCACCCGTCCTCGGCGATGGCCTCCACCTCTTCCTGGCCCGGCCACTCGTCGCCCGGGATGTCGAAGAGGGCGTAGACCTGGTTGTCGTGGGCCTCGTGGCACGGCACGCCGGCCACGTCGAAGATGTCGGGGGACGCGGAGGTGGGGTCGTTGAAGCAGTCACCCACCTGGATCGTGAAGATGTCCACGTTGCCGGCGCTCTCGATCTGGCCGGCGTCGTCCCGGGACGCTTCGCCGCAGGCGGCGGCGAAGATGAGCACGAGGGGAAGGGCGGAAGAGCGCATGCGGGGCCTGCCGGGGCCGGGGTCGCGGGCACGGGGAGCACCCGCAACCGCGGGTGCCCCCTCCAGGGTAAGGCGCGATCCCCCGGTCCCCAAGGATTGCGGTACGGGCGTCACGAATCCGTCGGAGCGTCCGCGCCGGATCGGTCGCGAAACGGGAACGCCCCGCCCGGCTCGGAGGCCGGACGGGGCGTCTCGTTCAACACCGCGGCCGTGGGCCGCGATTCCATGACTCGCCGATCAGGCGGGCGGCAGGAGCACGCCGTCGATGACGTGGATGATTCCGTTCGAAGCGGGCACGTCCGTGACGACCACGTTGACCGTGTTGCCGCTGCCGTCGGTGATGGTGACCGAGCTTCCGTCGATGTTCACGGTGAAGCTCTCGCCGGACGCCGTGGTGACCACCTGCCCGTCGGACAGGTCCGCGGCGAACACCTCGCCGGCCACGACGTGGTAGAGGAGCACGGACTCCAGGAGCTCACCGGTCGGGGCCTCGATCTCCGCGAAGGCGTCGTCCGTCGGCGCGAACACCGTGAAGGGCCCGTCGCCCTGGAGGGTCCCGGTCAGCCCCGCATCTTCCACGAGCGCCACCAACGTGGTGAAGCCGTTGATCGCTGCGGTCTCGAGGATGTCCAGCTCCGGAAGCGCCACCATGTCGATGAGGTGGGCCACGCCGTTGGACGCCTCGAGATCGGTCCCGACGACGCTGATGGCGTTGCCGCTGCCGTCGATCAACGAGACGGAAGAGCCCGCGATGTCGACTTCGAGGGTCTCGCCGGCGAGAGTCGTGATGATCTGGCCGTCGCTCAGGTCGGCGGCGAACACCTCACCCGCCACCACGTGGTAGGTGAGGATCTTCGTCAGGAGGTCCTCGTTCTGCGGCAGCACCAGGTTGCCCACGGCACCCGCGGGAAGATCGTCGAAGGCCGAGTTGACCGGAGCGAACACCGTGAAGGGGCCCTGCTCGTCGATGACGCCGTCGAGGCCGGCCGCGTCGATGGCCGCAACGAGGGTGCTCAGCTCAGCCTCGTCCTGCGCGAGCTCGTAGAGGGTCGGGACGTCGTTCCCGGTAGGATCGTCGTCGTCGTCGCAGGCGACGAGACCCAGGGCCAGAACGGGGACCAGGGCGGCGATACGAAGCCGCCGGGCGAAGGGGTCGAAGCGCATGATGTAGCCTTCCTTTGATGAGGTATGTACGCGTTGGTGGAGTCGCGGGCGGGGACCGACGCCAGTTTAGACACAAACGTGACACATCGTTTCCGCAATGGAAAAATATTAGACAAAGCTTGTACAGTCCAGTCACGGTCGGGTTCCATCGGTGCGGACGGAGAGCGCCGGGGGGTGGAAGACGCGGGTCCGAGCCGATCCCGCGGCGGCCTCGGGTCAGCCCTCCCCCATGGCTTCCCGACCCCCCTCGGATGTCACCGTACCGCAGCGCTTCCGTACGTCCCACGAGCCCGTCCGCCGCCGAGGTGCGGCGTCCCCTACCGCCCGCCACCCCCCAGCCCGGAGACCCGTGACCCTTTCGCCCCGTGTCCCGTCCCTCTTCGTCTGCCTCGCGACGCTCCTTCCGGCGCCGTCCGCCGAGGCCCAGGAGAGCCCGTTCACGTTCCGGGAGATCGGCCCGGGGATATACGCGTCCCTCACCGTCGACGACGTGGACCCTTCGTCGTTCGCCAACGCCGTCGCCATCGAGGGGCCGGCCGGCGTGCTCCTGGTGGACACCCAGCACTCCCACTCGGCCGGCCGTGCCCTCGTGGAGGCGCTGCGCCGACACACGGACCGGCCCGTGACCTGGGTGGTGGACACCCACTGGCACGGCGACCACGTGTGGGGGAACGGGGCCGTCCGGGAGGCCTGGCCCGACGCGGTCCTCCTGGGCCACCCGGTGACCCGGGACAGCTTGAGCGGCGCCGCCGGCCACCGGAGGATCACGGAGGAGCGGGATCGCCTCGAAGGGCTTCTGCGTCGGATCCAGGAGGCCTTCGAGTCCGGGCGGGTGCCGGCGGACCAGACGGAGCGGTACGAAGCCCTCCGTGCCCGCACCGAGGCACAGCTGGAGGAGCTCGCCGGGCTGGAGGTCGTAGCTCCCCGCGAGACCGTGGCGGAGCAGCGGACCCTGGATCTCGGGGGCCGGGAGGTGGTGGTGTTCCACCCGGGACCGGCCCACACGCGGGGCGATCTGGTGGTGTGGGTCCCCGACACCGGATTCCTGGCGGCGGGCGACCTTCTGGAAGAGGCGCCGCTGTGGCTCGAGGGAGCCGACGTGGTGGGGTGGTCGAGGGCCCTGGACGCGCTGGAGGCGCTGGAACCCACCACGGTCCTCCCCGCCCACGGCCGTCTCCGGGAAGGCCCCGGGCTCCTCCACGCCCACGCCTCCTTCCTCCGGGACGCCATCGCGGCGGCGCACCGGACTCCCCCGCCGGACTCGGCGGCCCTGGTCCGGGACCTGGAGCCCCATCGGGCGGCTCTGTCCCCCTGGGGCGTGGAGGGCGAGGCCTTCGAGGCCTACGTCGCGGCGGTCCGCGAGGCCTTGGGCCTGCCCGCCGGGGCACCCCGTCCCGAGGGACCGGGAGGGCGCTGACGTGCAGTCCACGGCGGGATACTCGGGCACTCCTCTAGGTCGGAAGCTGGGACTGAAGGACGGCATGCGGATCCGGCTGCTGTCCGAGCCCGACCACTACTGGTCGCTGTTCGGGCCCGAGGTGGACCCCGGGGCCCTCACGGTGCTGTCCTCCCGGAGCCGGTCCGAGGCGGACTTCACCCACCTCTTCGCCACCGGAGAGGATGCCCTTCAGAAGGGGCTGGCCCGGGCCCGGAAGGGGATGACGATCGACGGGATGGTCTGGGTCTCCTGGCCCAAGCAGTCGTCGTCCCTGGAGAGCGACATCGGACGGGCTGAGGTCATGGCCGAGGGAAAGGCGGCCGGCCTCGTGGACGTGAAGGTCTGCGCCGTGGACGAGGACTGGTCCGGGCTCAAGTTCGTGATCCCGGTCAAGGACCGCGGCTGACCTCCTCCCCGCAACCGGTCGGTACGTCGCCCTGTCCCATTGGGGACACCCCGGCACCCCGGGGCCGGGGGTGGGGGCCCCTCGCCGCCAGGGGGCCATCCAACGCGGAGAGAGTCGATGGGGTACGGTGGCGGCGCGGGTACGATCCTGAGAGGCCTGGCGCGGAGACCGGGATTCACGGCCACGGCGATCGGGACGCTGGCTCTGGGGATCGGCGCGAACGTGGGGCTGTTCTCGGTGGTCCGGTCCGTGGTCCTGGCTCCCCTCCCGTTCCCCGGCTCCGAGCGGCTGGTCCAGGTGTGGGAGTCGGACGTCCACCGACCCGTGCGGAGCCTCTCCCCCGCCGACTTCCTGGACCTGAAGGAGCGGACCGGGACCCTCCAGGACCTCGCGGCCTGGGACGAAAGCGACGCCACGCTGGACGGCGTGGACCGGGCCCTCCGGATCCGGGCGGCTTCGGTCTCCTCGAACTTCTTCCGGACCCTGGGCGTGGAGGCGGACCGTGGGCGAGCCTTCGAGGGCGCGGAGGGGACGCCAGCGGTGGTCCTCTCCGACGGGCTGTGGCGTCGGGAGTTCGGCGGCGATCCGGGCACCCTGGGGGCCGTGATCCGGCTCGATGGCCGGCCCCACGAGGTGGTGGGGGTCATGCCCCGGGACTTCGATTTCCCGGCCGGCGCCGATCTGTGGATCCGGGCTCCCCGGGACGTGCCCGTCGGTCTCGGCTTCCCCGGTGACATCACCACCGTGCGGGACGCCTGGTACTTCCAGGCAGTGGGGCGCATCGCCCCCGGGCGGGACCTGGAGGCGGCTTCCGCCGAGATGGACGCCCTCGCCGCGGCGCTGGAGCGCGAGCACCCGGAGGTGAACGAGGGGCTCGGTATCCGGCTCGTGCCCCTCAAGGAAGAGCTGGTGGGGCCCGTGCGGGGAACCCTCCTGCTGTTGCTGGGCGCCACGGCCCTGGTCCTGCTGGTGGCCTGCGCCAACGTGGCCAACCTCCTCCTGGGCCGGGCCACGGACCGCTCCCGGGAGTTGGCCATCCGGCAGGCCCTGGGGGCCGGCCGTGGGCGGCTGGTGCGGTACGTCCTGGGCGAGTCCATGGCCCTGGGGGCCGGAGGTGCGGCGGCCGGCGCGCTCCTGGCGTGGGGCGGTGTCGCCCTGCTCCGGGACGGCCTGGGGCCTCTCCTGCCTCCGGGCGCCACGATCGACCTGGACCTCTGGGCTCTGGGCTATGCCGCGACGGTGGCGGTGGTGTGTGCCGGCTTCTTCGGCGGCCTCCCGGCGTGGCTGGCGGCGGCCCGGGTGGACGGGATCCCCCGGGACGGGAGCCGGGGCGCCACCGACGGCCGGCTGGCCCGGACGCTGGGACGGGGGCTGGTGACCGCGGAGGTCGCCATGGCGGTCACCCTGGTCCTCGGGGCGACCCTCCTCCTGCGGAGCCTCGATCGGCTGCAGCGTGTTGATCCCGGCTTCGAGGCTCCGGGGCTGACCCTGGCCTCGGTGGCCCTGCCTGCGGGGGCGGACGGGGAGGTGGGTTCTCCCGAGCCCGCGGCGGTCTTCGAAGCCATGGCCGCCGAGGTGGCCGCGCTGCCCGGGGTCCTGAGCGCCGGATGGACCCAGCGGGGCCCCCTGGAGCTGGGGCCCGGGGCGGGGCTCCGGACCTTCGCCGGGGGGCCGGAGGAGTGGGCCGCACACGACCTCCCCGGCGTCCGGTGGCAGGTGGTCGATCCCGGCTATTTCGCCACGCTCGGGGTCCCCCTGATCGCCGGGCGGGGCTTCGAGTCCGGGGACGACGCCCGGGGGGAGCCGGTGGCGCTCGTCAACGCGGCGTTCGTCCGGGCGGTGTTCGGCGGCGCGGATGCCGTGGGCCGACTGGTGAACACCGGGCTGGACGGCCGGACGCCCGACGGCGACTGGCGCTGGGTCCGGATCGTGGGGGTGGTGGCGGATACCCGGAACCGGGGACCGGCCGCCGAGCCCGAGCCCGTGCTCTTCCGGCCCATGGCCCAGGGGGGACCCGGCTTCCGCGGCGACGCGGCCCTCCTGGTGGTCCGCGCCGGCAGCGGCGTGCCGGGACTCGCCGAGGCCCTCCGGGAACGGATCGAGCGGGTCGTGCCGGGTGCCCCCGTCTACCGCGTCACCTCCGGCGAGTCGCTGGCGGCACCCTACGCCGCCGACCGCCGCCTGGTCCTGGGCCTGCTGGGCACCTTCGCCGTGCTGGCCCTCGCCCTGGGCACGGTGGGGGTCTACGCGGTGACCGCGGGCACCGTCGCCCGGCGCACCCGGGAAGTGGGCGTCCGCATGGCGCTGGGCGCGGATCGCCGCCGGGTCGTGGGCCTCGTGCTGAGCCAGGGCATGCTGCCGGTCCTGGCGGGGCTCGCCCTGGGCCTCGGCGCCGCGACCCTCGGCGGGCGCCTCGCGGTGGACCTGCTCTTCGAAGTGTCTCCCGCCGACCCGGTGTCGCTGCTGGCGGTCACCGGACTCCTGCTGGCGACGGCCCTGGCCGCCACGTGGGTCCCTGCCCGGCGGGCCAGCCGGGTGGATCCCGTCCGGGCGATCCGCGAGGAGTGAGCGGTCTGCCCGGAGGTCAGGCCCCGGGGGGGGTACCCCGGACGGCCCGGAGGCTCGGGGGGGCGGCCAACCCGAAGGGGGCCGGCCGCCCGCTTCCCGGTGGCTGCCGCATCAGCGCGCGGGCTCCAGGCGCAGGATGGGCGTCGGATTGCCCTGGCGGTCGTCGATGGCGACGTAGATGAACCCGTCCGGGCCCTGGACGATGTCCCGAACCCGTCCCTGGCCGTGGAGGATCGTCTCCTCGAACGACACCGACTGTCCGTCCAGCTCCAACCGGTCGATGCGCGCTCCCGAGAGTCCCCCGGCGAAGAGGTCGCCCTGCCACTCCGGGAAGGCGTCACCGGTGTAGACCATCAGCCCCGAGGTGCCGATGGAGGGCACCCAGAAGTGGACGGGGTTCTCCATCCCGTCCCGCATGGTGCCTTCGTGGATCGCCGCCCCGCTCCCGTAGTTGACCCCGTAGCCGACCACCGGCCAGCCGTAGTTGAGGCCCGGCTGGACCCGGTTCAGCTCGTCACCGCCCTGGGGGCCGTGCTCCGTGATCCAGAGGTCTCCAGTGGAGGGGTGGAAGGTCAGGCCCTGGGGGTTGCGGTGGCCGTAGCTCCAGATGGAGGGCTCGATCCCCGCCTGGCCGACGAAGGGGTTGTCGCCGGGGATGCCGCCGTCGTCCTCGATGCGGTTGATCGTACCGTGATGATTCGACCGGTCCTGGGCCGGGTGCGCCTCCAGGTCTCCCCGGGGCGGGGCCTGCCGGTCACCCACCGAGAAGAAGAGGTAGCCGTCGTCGTCGAAGGCGAGACGCGAGCCGTAGTGGCCGTTCCCGCGGGAGTTCGCCTCGAAGACCTCCTCGACCCCGGTGAGACGGTCGTTCTCGAAGCGGCCTCGGATGACCGCCGTCGTCGAGGCGTCTCCGGGCAGGGGCTTGGAGTAGGCCAGGTAGAGGGTCCTGTTCGAGGCGAAGTCAGGGTGGAGCGTCAGGCCCAGCAGCCCCCCCTGGCCTCGGGCGAAGACCTCCGGCACGCCCGGCACCGGATCGGGCAGGAGTCGCCCGTCCCGGATGATCCGGAGCCGTCCCGGCCGCTCGGTCACGAGGAGGTCGCCGTTCGGAAGGAAGGCCATCCCCCAGGGATGCTCCAGGCCCTCGGCCACGGTCACGATCCTGTAGTCCTCGAGGTCGGTCCGCTCGACCTGGCTCCAGGCGGGCTGTGCGGCCAGCAGGAGGGTGGCGGCGGCAAGGGGAAGGCGAAACCGGTGCATGCTGTCCTCTCTTCGTGGGCGACGTCGGGCCGATGGGGCCGGGAATGAGCCATCCCATGGAACCGTGCGGCCCCCTGGAGGTTCCCGGTGAGCGCGGGTGGTCCCGTTGCCCGCCGAGCGCCTGCACCGGGTCCCCTGACGGCCGTCGCCCGCCGGGCCCCCTACTTCCCGAGCGCCTCGACCGGGTTCACGGTCGTCGCCCGCCGGGCGGGGACGATACAGGCAGCGAGCCCCACCACCGCCAGGATGCCGGCGACCCCCAGGATGACCCGCAGGTCGGTGGCCTGGACTTCGAAGAGGAGGGAGCGGA
Organism: Longimicrobiales bacterium; assembly: GCA_035464715.1. Classification (GTDB taxonomy): domain Bacteria; phylum Gemmatimonadota; class Gemmatimonadetes; order Longimicrobiales; family Gaopeijiaceae; genus Gaopeijia. The sequence continues at coordinate 15,955 of DATHRY010000357.1, read as the reverse complement.
TCGTCCGGGTCAGGAAGAACGCGGCGACCCCGCCCGTCAGCAGGCCGACGGCCGTGACCCGGAGCCCCTGTCCCACGACGGCCCGGAACACGGCTCCCGGCGCGGAGCCCATGGCCATGCGGATCCCGATCTCCCGCCGCCGCTGGTTCACCGAGTACGCCAGCGCGCCGTAGATCCCCACGACCGCCAGGAACAGGGCCACGGCGGCGAACACCGAGAGGAGGACCAGCGGAATCCGCCGTTGCAGGAGGGACCGGTCGATCCGGCCCCGGAGCGTCTCGACCCCGAAGAGGGGCAGCTCCCCGTCCATCCGTCCGACCACGCTCCGGAGGTCCCCGGCCAGGGGACCCGCGTCGCCGGAGGCCGCGCGGGCCACCACCGTCCCGAACCCGATGGGCCGCTGTGCCAGCGGGAAGTAGTAGGCCCCCACGTGCTCGGCTTCGGGACGGGTCAGATCGTTCTGCTTCACCGTCCGCACCACGCCCACGATGGTCGTGTAGGCGTCGTCGGGGATGTCCTCCATGCCCGGAACCGCCCCGTAGAGCATGCGCTGGCCCAGGGGACTCTCGCCCGGCCAGTACCGGTTCGCGAGCCACTCGTCGATGACCAGGACCGAGAGGTCGTCGGGTCCGTCGGACGGGAGGAACTCCCGACCCTGGACGAGCTCGATCCCCATGGCCTCGAAGTAGCCGGCGCTCACGGTGTTCTGGAAGGGGGAGAGAAGCGACTCCCCGGGCGGGGGGACGTACCCCTCGGGCACGATGACGCTGCTGTTGCCGCTCCCGGAGAAGGGAAGCATGGACGTCACCGCCACGGCCTCCACCGTGGGGAGCGCCTCCGCCTCCCGGAGAAGCTCGTCCCAGAACCGGCTACGGTCCGCGTCCTCGGCATAGCGTGCGGACGGCAGGGACAGGAACGCGGTGAGGACGCCGTCCGCCTCGAACCCCGGGTCCACGGACAGTGCCTTGCGGAGGCTGAGGAACATGAGCCCGGCACCGATCAGCATGATGAAGGCCAGAGCCACCTGGGAGGTGACCAGACCGTTCCGCAGAAGGACGGCCCGGTGGCTCGCCGTGCCCGTGCGGCTCTCGCCCCGGAACGCCGGCGTGAGGTCGCTCCTGAGGATCTGCCCCATCGGCACCGCGCCGAACAGCGCTCCGGCGAGCACGGCGAGAAGCACGGCGAAGCCCACCACGGCCCCGTCGACTCCGATCTCCGTCCCCCTGGGAAGATCCGCGGCCCCCAGGGCCAGGAGGCCCCGTAGCGCCAGCGCTCCGAGGCCGACCCCCAGCGCCCCGCCGACGACCCCTGCGAGAACCGATTCGGTGAGGATCTGACGGGCCACCTCGGCGCGCCGGGCGCCCAGGGCCAGGCGGGTGGCCACCTCGCCGACCCGGGTCTGGGCCCGGGCAAGCATCAGGTTGGCGATGTTGACGCACCCGATCAGGAGGACGAACGCCACGCCGGCCCAGAGCATGTAGAGGACGGGCCGGACGTCCCGCACCAGGTCCTCCTGCAGAGGCACCACCACGGTGTGGTACCCGACGTCCGTGAGCAGTTGGCGGGCGTTCGCCAGGGGCCACTGGTCGATGAGGGCGTCGTTCAGGGCCTCGTTCTGGGCCGTCGCCTGGGCGATGCCGACCCCGGGAGCCAGGCGCGCCAGCATCTGCAGGTTGTTGCTGTGCCACCGGTCCATGTCCCGGGCGCCCTCGTCGAAGGCGACGGGCAGCACGATGCGGGCGTCGGCCTGCTGGGGAAGGGCGAAGTCCGGTCCCAGGACCCCCACCACCGCGTAGGGCTCCCCATCGACCCGGAGGGTGCGACCGACGGCGGCCGGGTCGGCCCCGAAGTGTTCCCGCCAGAAGGCGTCGGTGAGAACGACCTTCCGATGGTTGCCGAGCTCCATCTCGTCCTCGGTGAACGTCCGGCCGAGGGCCGGCTCCACCCGCAGGAGGGGGAAGAACGAGGGGGTCACCCGCAGGCTGCTCACACGCTCGGTGCTTCCCGTCTCCCCGACCGTGTTGCCCGACCCTTGCACCATGGCCACCTCCTCGAAGGCGGCCACGTTCTCCCGGCGCTGGAAGAAGTCCACCGATCCGGTACCACCCCTGGCGCTACCGGCTCCGGGGTAGCTGTTGTAGACGCTCACCAGGCGGTCGGAGCCGTCGAAGGGGAGGGGCTCCAGAAGGACCGTGTGGACCACGCTGAAGATGGCCACGTTGGCCCCGATGCAGACCGCCAGGGTCAGGAGGATGGTTGCGGTGAAGGTCCGTTCGCGGGCCAGCACGCGCAGGGCCTGACGCAGGTCGCGACGCAGGGTGTCCATGTGGACGCGGATCCGAAGGGTGGGAAGGGTCGGTGGCCACCCATCCGGACGAGGCGTGCGCGCCGGCGGTTTCGCCGGCCCGGGTCGGCACCCGGGATCGCCGCTACCGACCCCCTGCTCGGGCACCGGGCTCCGACTCCAGAGGCCTCGGGCCCCACCCTCCGACTCCAGGGGCCTCGGGCCCCACCCTCAGGGTCGGACGAGATAGAAGTCGTTCAGGATGTCGTGGGGGAGGCTGTGGAGCTCCGGCTCCCGGAACCCCGCGTCCTCGAGGAGATCCCGGGCCTGGCGCCGTCCCCAGCACGTTCCGAGTCCCGCTCCGCCTTGGGCCAGGGACACGCTCATGCAGTGTGTGAACGAAAGGGTGTAGAGGAAGGCACCGAGCGGGTGCTGCAGATTGTCGGCGACCTCGGTGTGGGTGGCGATGTCCTGCATCAGGAAGAGGCCGTCGGGGCGGAGCGCCCGCCGGATGTTCGCCAGGACCGTCCGGGGCCGGGCCTGGTCGTGGATGGCGTCGAAGGCGGTGATCAGCTCGTAGGCGGCCACCTCCTCCATCAGGGCGGCGTCGGCGACGGAGAAGCGCACGTTCCGAAGGCCCATCTCCTCGGCCTCCGTCCGGGCCCAAGCGATGGCATCCGAGGAGATGTCGAGCCCGTGGAAACGGCTGCTGGGGAACTCGCTGGCCATGGCCAGGACGGCCCGGCCCTGGCCACAGCCCACGTCCAGGACGTCGATCCCGTCCCGGAGGCGACCTGGCAGCTCCGGGGACAGGGGCAGGATGGCGTCGAAGAGGGCCGAGACCACGGTCTGACCGCTCAGCTCGGCCATGACCTCGTGGAAGCGGGGGTAGGCGTCGTACGGGAGCCCGCCGCCTTCGTGGAAGCACTCCAGGACTCGATCCTCGACGCCACCCAGCAGGGGAATCCACTGCATCAGCACCGCCAGGTTGCCCGGGTCGGCACGCCTGGTGAGGACCACCGCGTGCTCGTCGGGCAGGAGGTACCGGACCCGGTCCTCCTGGAGCTCGACGATGCCGCCCGCGGTCACCGCCGCCAGCCATTCCCGGACGTACCGCGGATCCAGGCCGGCCGCGGCGGCGATCTCGTCGGACGTCGCCGGGGCACGAAGCCCGCCCATGACGTCGAAGAGCCCGGACCGGTGACCCAGCGAGATGGCCAGGCACAGGGCGCCGTGGTCCGCGATGGTCAGGAGGTGCCGGGCGAAGGACGGGGCGGTGGCCGGAGCGTCCGGGGCGATGGTGGGGGGGGCGGTGGACATGGCCGGAGGGGCTGGGGTGGACGGGATTCGGTTCCATCCTCTCCTGCGCAGGGACGACCCCAGGTGTGACACCGCTCGCCCTGCGGCGGGTACGGGTGGAATCGAATCAGTCCCGGCGGGGCGCCGGTCGGCTGGCGCCCAGGGTGGGGCGTGCGCGCCCCGAACGCTCAGCCGCCCGGACCGAGGAGTCGCTGGATCAGCGGATCGCCTGCAACCGGCGCGAAGTCGTCGAACCCCGAAGCGTGCACCCAGGCCCACCCTCCGTAGCGCTCTTCGAACGCGCGGCTCAGGAGGCTTCCGGCCCGGTCCGCGTCCCCCTGGATCGCCGCCAGGCGGGCCAGGTACCCCGACTGCTCTCCGACGGCGTAGGGGAAAGGTTCGGCCAGCTCGGCCGCCGCCGTCCCGGAATCCCCGGCATGGGCCGCGGCCAGCGCCGCCATGCCGCGGTAGTTGGTGGAGGTGGGGAGGATCTCCCTCAGCTCCATGAAGCGTCGACGGGCCTCCTCCCAGTCCCGGGAGTCGTATGCGATGCTGGCCAGCCAGTAGAGGTGGGACCGGTAGTCCGGGGTCTCGGTGAGACGCGCCCGGAGCCACGACTCCGCCCGATCGAGATAGGACTCCCATCCCTCGTGCCCGTGGGCCTTCATCTCCTCGGCCGCCACCACCATTCCGGCGCCCAGCGACCAGTAGGTCTGGTCGGAGAGGGTCCTCCCCTCCTCCAGGAGGTTCTCCACCGCTCTGGTACGGCCCTGTGCCGCCCGGGCCCGGATCTCCAGCACGAGGGCGATGCGACGCTCCGGGTAGCGCTCCCGCATCTGTCGGGCCGCCTGGGCCTCGGCGTCGTGCTCCCCCAGCAGGTGGTGGGCGTGGGCGAGCTCGGTCCAGTACTGCGCCCAGCCCTGCAGCTCTCCCCTGTCCGGATCGATGGACCGGAGGGCCTCCGTAGCCTCCCGCGGCCGGTTCATGTCCACCGCCATCGAGGCCAGGTTGTACGAGGCCCGGGAGCCTGGGGCGATCTGCGCCGCCTCCCGCGCGGCCTGGAGCGCCCCCTCTCCGTCGCCGTGCAGGTAGCCCCGCATGTAGTCGATCCGGAGACGCTCGGTCTCGGAGAGGGTGTGGCGCCGCGTGTCCAGCACCTCCAGCAGGGAGTCCGCCCGCGCCGCCTGCCCGCTGTTCACCATCGTGTACACGGCGTAGACCAGGGCCGACGTGAAGGTCGTGTCCCGGCGCCAGGCCTCCATGAAGCTCTCCGTGGCGGGTCCGTAGCTCTGGTCCAGGTACCGGTCGATCCCCTGGTCGAACGCGCCGTACGAGTCGAAGGTCGGCGGGCGGAGCGTGATGCCGGGGATGGTGGCCAGCCGGGTGTCGCCGGCGATCGCGAGACTCGCGGCGATCCGGTCGCGGAGCTCGTGGATGGCCGCGGCGGCGGAATCCCTGTGGGCGGAGATCGGCTGGGGGGCCGCCAGGACCCGTCCGGTGGCCACGTCCACCACCTCGGCCCGGAACTGCAGCGTGCCTCCGATCTCGTAGTACGATCCGCGGACCACGGTGCGGGCTCCCGTCCGGCTGGCCATGCCGGCGATGGGGTCCTCGGAGCCGAGTTCGGCCGAGGCCCGGTTCGCCGCGGGCCACGGGACCACCGCGACCCGCTCCACCTGCTCGATCCCCTGGGTGACCCAGTCGCCGGCGAATCGGCCCAGCACGTCGAGGTCCGGGTCGCCGGTCTGGTTTTCGAAGGCCGCGACGACCACCGGGACGGAAACGCCGCCCACCTCCGCCGACGCGGTCTCGCCGCCGTCCCGGCTCAGGACCGCGAGGCTTCCCACCCCGACCACGGCCGCGGCGGCGGCCCACCACGGCCATCGGCGGGACCGCCCGGACTCCGGGGTCGGGCCCTCCGTCACCGGCGTGCCGCCCAGGACCTTGAGCAGGACCGCCGCCGACTCCGGGCGCCGGGCCGGCGACGCCTCCAGGCAGTCCGCCACCAGCGCGACGACGTCCGGGGGGAGCCCGGGGCGCCGCTCGGAGAACAGGGTGCGGGCGGAACCCTCGACCACGGCCTCCGGATCGGACGGGTTCGGGGGGAGCTCTCCGGTGAGAAGCTCCCACGCCAGCACGCCCCAGGCGTAGAGGTCCGCGCGGTGGTCCACGTTGGGCAGGCCCCAGGCCTGCTCCGGTGCCGCGTAACGGGGGGTGCCGAGGAAGGCACCTTCCCGGGTCACCGGACCCGACGCCTCGTCCGTGGCGTCCGCGGAATCCAGGCGGGCCCGGGCGACGCCGAAATCGAACAGGTAGGAGTGGGGACCGGCCAGCAGGATGTTGTCCGGCTTCAGGTCCCGGTGCACCACGCCCTCCCCGTGGGCGTAGTCCAGGGCCTCGGCGACGCTCCGGAGGATCGAGAGGGCCCGGTCCATCGGAAGGAGCTCGCCCTCGAGGCTCCGGAGGTGGTGCCGGAGGGTCTCGCCGTCCACGTAGGGCATCACGTAGTAGGCCAGGCCGTCCACCACGCCCGAATCGATGAGGCTGATGATGTTGGGGTGGGCCAGGCGGGCGACGAGCTTGACCTCCTGCTCGAAGCGGTCGGTGCCGTGGCGGGCGGCGAACTCCGGGGTGAGGACCTTGAGGACGACCCGGCGCTGGTGCTTGCGCTCCCAGGCCAGCCACACCCGGGACATTCCTCCGCGCCCAAGCTCGCGGACCAGTCCGTACCGCTCGTCGAGGGCGTGCTGGACCCGCTCCTCCAGGTCGCCGTGGGCCAGGGCCACCGCGTCCAGGATCCCCCCTTCCTGCTCGTGACCCCGGAGCAGGGCCTCGACCTCCGCCACCACCTCCGGGTCGGCCTCCTCCCTTGCGAGGAACCCCTCCCGGTCCTCGGCATCCACCTCCAGGGCCTCTTCGAACAGCTCCCAGATCCGGTCCCAGCGGGGGTCGCCGGTGGCGATGGATCCGTCAGAGGTCATAGATCTTCCGGTTGAGCCAGGATCGGGCACGGACCCAGTCCCGTTGCACGGTCCGCCGGGTGACGCCCAGGCACTCGGCGATCTCCGAGTCGTTGAGACCGGCAAAATAGCGGTACTCGACCACCTTCCGCAGCCGAGGGTCCCGTGCCTCCAGTCCGTCGAGGGCCTCGTCCAGGGCCAGGATGTCGTCCAGGGGCATCTCCACGGCCGGATCGGCGAGGGAGAGGGTGACCGGCGTGAGCCCCCCGCCCCGCCGCTCGGCCTGCCGGCGTCGGGCGTGGTCCACCAGGACCTGCCGCATGGCCCGTGCGGAGACGGCGAGGAGGTGCTCCCGGCCGTGCAGGGTGGGGGTGCGTCCTCCGGCCAGCTTCAGGTAGGCCTCGTTCACCAGCGCCGTGGGCTGGAGCGTATGACCCGGCGCCTCCCGGGCCATGGCCGCGGCGGCGATCCGGCGGAGCTCTTCGTAGACGACGGGCAGCAGCTCGTCCGCGGCCCGGGCGTCGCCTCCCCGGATCCGGTCGATGATCAGGGTCACGTCTCCCGGCGATATCGATGGCCCGGCGGAATCCTCGGTCACTCTGCCCCCCCGGCGCAGTAGGCCCTCGGCGCGTCCTTCAAGTTGCCCGCGACTGTCACGAGATTCAAACTCGCCAGCGGGCTCTCCGCCCGGCGAGGCGCAGAATCCTCCCCGAATACGACATGAGCTTCTCCGCCGCAGACCTCATCGACCTCCTGGACCTCGAGCCCATCGAGCACAACATCTACCGGGGGCAGAACCGGGACATCGGCGCGGGCCGCATCTACGGCGGTCAGGTCCTGGCCCAGGCGCTGGTGGCCGCGGCCCGGACGGTCCCCGAGGACCGTCCGATCCACTCCATGCACGGGTACTTCATCCTGGCCGGCGACCTCGCGGTGCCGGTGGTGTACTTCGTGGACCGGCTCCGGGACGGGGGTTCCTTCACCACCCGGCGGGTGACGGCGATCCAGCACGGGAACGCCATCTTCAACCTGGCGGCCTCGTTCCATCGTCACGAGGAGGGGCTCCGACACCAGGAGGCGATGCCCGAGGCGCCGGACCCGGACTCCCTGACCCCGGAGCTGGAGGTGATCCGGGCGCAGCGCGAGCGGATCCCCGAGCCCCTCAGGGACACCCTGACCCAGGACCGTCCGCTGGACATCCGGCCGGTGGACGATCCGGATCCGTTCATGACCGATGAGCGCCCTCCCCGGAGGTGCTTCTGGGTCCGGGCCACCGCGGAGATGGGGGACGATCCCCTGCATCACCAGGCCGTCCTGGCGTACGCCTCGGACTACGGGCTCCTGGTGACGTCACTGCGCCCCCACGGGATGAGCTTCCGGGATCCCCGTCTCATGGTGGCGAGCCTGGACCACTCCATCTGGTTCCACCGCCCGTTCCGGGCGGACGAGTGGCTCCTCTATTCGGTGGACAGTCCGGTGGCGTCAGGCGGGCGGGGATTCGCCCGGGGGACCTACTTCAGCCGGGAGGGCGACGTGGTGGCGTCCGTGGCGCAGGAGGGGCTCATCCGGGTGCGGAGCCGGTAGCCCGGCGGAAGGCCTTCGGGGGCCGGCGCTGGGCGGCAGAGCTCGAGGACGGCTCCGGCGGGGTCTCCGCAGCGGTCCGGAGTGCCCAGCGGACGTCCACGGCGAACGAGCCCACCAGCGCGCCGAGGGCCCCGGCGCCCGCGGCGATCGCGAGGATCGGCGGGACGACGGGGCCGATGCAGATCAGGAGGGCGATCCCCTGGACCACGCAAACCACCTTGCGACGGACGCTGGGCGGGAGCTCCGTCCGGAGCGCCGGGAGGGCCCTTCCGGCGGCCACGAAGAGGTAGCGGAGGGCGCCGATGCCCAGGATCCAGGGGCCGACGGGGCCGGCCCGCCAGGCCAGGACCGAGAGGGCCAGGATCAGGAAGGCGTCGACCTCCATGTCGAACCGGGCGCCGAAGGCGGTCCCGGTTCCGGTCCGCCGGGCCACCCATCCGTCCACGCCGTCCAGCACCAGCGCCACCGTGCCCACGGCCACCACCGTCCAACGGACCGCCTCCGACCCTACGCCGGGCTGGAGGCCGAGAGCGGCCACCGGGAGCGCCAGCACCAGCCGGCCCAGGGTCACCCGGTTGGCCGGTCCGAGACCGGGCCCCGGCAGGCCTCCGGGGAGGGCGAGAAGGATCAGCAGGGCCGCACCGAGGTACAGAGCCACCGCCTGGACCGGAAGGGCTCCGGGCAGGTCCAGGGCCGTGCGCAGGCCGACGGCGACCAGGACGAGCAGCAGGAGGCCGGACACCAGGTCCCGGACGGACCGGGCCGGGCGACGATCCTCGAAGGAAGAAGCGAAGGCGGACATGGCTCCAGAGAACACCCGACGTGCCTTCTGGGTCCGGTCCCCGGGATCCGGTGAGATCCGTAGCGGCCCCCTCCCCCCGCCCGGCGACGGAGAGGTGCGGGTCCGGACCCTCTTCTCGGGGATCAGCCGGGGCACCGAGTCGCTGGTCTTCCGGGGTGCCGTCCCCCCGTCGCAGCACGACGCCATGCGCTGCCCCTTCCAAGAAGGGGCGTTTCCGGCACCGGTGAAGTACGGCTACATGAACGTCGGGACCGTGGAGGCGTGCGGACCCGGCGCGGAGGCGCTCCGGGGAAGGACCGTCTTCTGCCTGCACCCGCACCAGGACCGCTACGTGGTCCCCGCCGACGCCGTGGTCCCGCTTCCGGACGATGTGCCTGCCGCCCGGGCGATCCTGGCCGCCAACCTGGAGACCGCGATCAACGGGGTCTGGGACGCGGGCCCCGGTCCCGGGGATCGCGTGGTGGTGATCGGGGGTGGCGTGGTGGGGATGCTGGCTGCCTGGCTGTGCCGCTCCCTTCCGGGGGGTGAGCTCCTGCTGGTGGATCCCGAGCCCGCCCGGGAGGAGACCGCGGCACGGCTCTCCATCCCCTGGGCGCCGTCGGTTCCCGAGGCTCTGAAGGCAGACCGGGTCCTCCACGCCAGCGGCAGCGCCGAGGGGCTGCGGGCCGCCCTCGGGGTGGCCGGGGACGAGGCCGTGGTGGTGGAGTTGAGCTGGTTCGGCGACGCCGAGGTCGGCCTGCCTCTGGGGGAGGATTTCCACGCGCGGCGGCTGACCCTCCGGAGCAGCCAGGTGGGCCGCATTCCCCCGGATCGTGCTCCCCGATGGGATCACCGCCGCCGCCTGGACCTCGCCCTCCGCCTTCTCGCCGATCCCCGGCTGGACGTCCTCATCACCGGCGAGAGCGACTTCGAGGCGTTGCCCGAGGTCATGGCCCGCCTGGCCTCGGATCCCGGGGCCACCCTGTGTCATCGCATCCGCTACGAACCCGCCTGAGATGGAGTCGCACGCGTGTACAGACTGAACGTCCGGGACCACTTCATGATCGCCCACAGCTTCACCGGTGAGGCCTTCGGACCCGCTCAGCGCCTCCACGGCGCGACCTACGTGGTGGACGCCACCTTCCATCGGGAGGAGTTGGACGCCGACGGCCTGGTGGTGGACATCGCCCTGGCCGGGCAGGAGCTCAAGGCGGTCCTGGACGATCTCAACTACCGCAATCTCGACGAGGTCGAGGCGTTCCGGGGGAAGAACACCACCACCGAGTTCCTGGCCCGGGAGCTCCACCGTCGCCTCGTGGAGCGGATCCACGCGGGCCGGCTGGGGCCCGGGGCCCCGGGATGTACGGCCCTCGAGGTCACGCTCCGGGAGTCCCACGTGGCCTGGGCGAGCTACGAGGGTCCGGTGTGACGCCGGATCCCTCGCCGACCCTCCACTGGATCGTGCCCGGGTCCCTGGACCAGCGCACCGGCGGATACCTGTACGACCGCCGGATCGTGGACGGACTCCGGTCCCGGGGGGCGCGGGTCCGGGTGCACGAGGTCCGGGGGCGCTTCCCGGATCCCGACGAGCTGGCGAGGACCAGCCTGGGCGAAGCCCTGGAGGCCTGCGGGGACGGTGCGGTCGTGGTGGTGGACGGCCTCGCGGGGGGCGCCCTACCCGAAGTCCTCGCCGCCCACCGGGCCCGCCTGCACCTCGTGGCGCTGGTCCACCATCCCCTGGCGGACGAGACGGGACTGGACGCCGCCAAGGCGGACCGCTTCCGGAGCCTGGAGCGCAGGACGCTAGCCGCCGTGGAGGGGGTGGTGGTCACCAGCCCCCACACTGCCGACCGCCTCGCCGGGTGGGGCGTCGACCGGGCCATCATCCGGGTCGTGGTCCCCGGCACGGAGCCCGCGCCCCTCGCCACGGGCCCGGGGCCCGGGGCCCCTCCCCGCCTCCTCTGCGTCGGCACCGTCTGTCCCAGGAAGGGCCAGGACGTCCTCGTGGAGGCCCTCCTCCGGCTCCAGGACGAGGATTGGGTGTGCGTCTGCGCCGGGGCCCTGTCCCGGGCGCCGGACTTCGCCGAGCGGGTGCGCCGCCGGGTCCGGGAGGCGGGTCTCGAGTCCCGGATCCTCTTCCTGGGGGAGCTCGAGGACGGGGAGCTGGAGGCGACCTGGGCGTCCGCGTCCCTCTTCGTCCTCGCGTCCCACTTCGAAGGGTACGGGATGGCCCTCACGGAGGCCCTCGCCCGGGGGCTACCGGTGGTGAGCACCACGGGGGGCGCCAGTCCCGGGACCGTGCCGGACGGCGCCGGGATCCTGGTCCCCCCCGGAGACCCCGAAGCGCTGGCCCGGGCGCTGAAGGGTCTGCTCCAGGACCCGGAGGAGCTCCACCGGCTCTCCCTCCGAGCCCGCCGGGCCGCCGGATTCCTCCCGGACTGGAGCAGCCGAGCCGTCGCCTTCGCCGCGGCGCTCCACCACCTCACGCCCCTTCCCGTCCTGGTCGGCGAGGCACGGGACTGATGTCGTCCGAAGCCCGATTCGAAGCCGACTGGCTCGAGCTCCGGGAGCCCGCGGATCACCGTGCCCGGCCGGAGGCCGTCGTACGGGCCCTGGTAGAGGCGGGGTCGTCCCGGGGCTGGTCCCGGGTGTTGGACCTCGGCGCGGGAACGGGATCGAACCTCCGTTACCTGGACCCCCGCCTCCCGTGGGTGCGCCACTGGACGCTGGTGGACCACGATCCCGCGCTCCTCGTGCGGGCGACGGACCCGGCACCCGGACGGACGCTCCGGCGCGTCCCGGGGGACCTGGCCACAGAGGGGCTGGACGCGGTCCAGGGGGCCGACGTCGTGACCGCCTCGGCCCTCCTGGATCTCGTGTCGGGAGCCTGGCTCGACCGGCTCGTGGGTCGCTGCGCAGCCGCCGGGGCCGGGGTCCTGTTCGCCCTCACGTGGGACGGTGTCATCCGGTGGGAGCCGGAGGACCCGGACGACGAGGTGATCCGGGCAGCCGTCGCTGCCCATCAGCTCCGGGACAAGGGACTCGGCCGGGCCCTGGGCCCCGGCGGCGCCGAGGCGGCCCGATCCCGGCTCTCCGCCGCCGGCTACCGGACGGAGGAGGCGGCGTCGCCCTGGATCCTGGAGGGCCGGGGGGACGCATCGCTCGCCCTGGCGCTGATCCGGGGATGGGCGGAGGCCGCCCTGGACGTCGCACCGGAGGCGGAGGTCCGTGTGGAGCGATGGCTCCGCCGACGGACCGCCGCGGTGGCCGCCGGGGCCTTCCACCTCGAGGTCGGGCATCGGGACCTCCTGGGTCTCCCCGGGACGTGAGGGCGGGCGGGTGAATCCCCGGGCGCGCCTCGTCCTGCGTGGGACCGTCAGCGTGGCCCTCCTGGTGGCGGTGGCCACGGTCCTGGATCCCGCCGCGGTGGGTGCCCGACTCGCCGGGCTCCGCCTGGGCTGGGTCGCCGCGGCCCTGGCGGTGACGGTGGTGCAGGTGGTCCTCTCGGCCTGGCGCTGGCGGTATACCGCGGGCCGGCTCGGCCTCCACCTGCCGCTGCACCGTGCGGTGGCGGAGTACTACCTGGCCACCTTCCTGAACCAGGTCCTCCCCGGCGGGGTCGGCGGCGATGTCGCCCGGGCCTGGCGCCACGCCTCCGCCCACGAGGGGTCCGGGGGAGAGGCGGTGAGCGCGGTGGTCCTGGAGCGGGTCTCCGGCCAGGTGATCATGACGGGGGTGGCCGTCCTCTCGGGGCTCGTCCTGGTGTCCGCCGGCCTCACCCGTCTCCCCACGCCCGGGGCGGCAGGGGGCCTCGTCCTGACGGTGGCCGTCGCGGCAGGCGTCCTGGCGGCGCCGCCGATGGCTCGGCGGCTCGGGCGTCTGCCCGTCCTGGGACAGGCCCTGGCCCATGCCCGCACGGCTCTCCTGGGTCGCGCCCTCCCCGTCCAGCTCCTCACCTCGCTGCTGGTGGTGGGGAGCTACCTCGCCGTCTTCGTCCTGGGGGCCCGGAGCCTGGGGGTCGAGACGCCCACCACCGCGCTCCTCCCCCTGGTGGCGCCCGTGCTCGTGACCATGCTCGTTCCGGTGACCGTGGCGGGGTGGGGGCTGCGGGAGGGGGCCGCCGCGGCCCTCTGGGCCACCGCGGGTCTCAGCCCGGCGGACGGGGTGGCGATCTCCGTCGCGTATGGGCTCCTGGTCCTGGTGTCGAGCCTCCCGGGAGCCGGCCTCCTGGCCCTCATCCCGCTGGGTCGCCGGAGGTCCGGAGATCCAGGTCGAAGACCAGGTCCCGCCCCAGCCGGACGTGGCGCACCCGGGGCCGGAGCGCCTCGTCGAGGCGGTCGATCGGCGGAAGGCTGATCCCCGGCCGGCCCGATCCCAGGATCAGCGGCGCCACGGACAGGTGGAGACGGTCCAGCGCCCCCGCCGCCAGGAAGCTCGACACCGTCCGGCCGCCCCCCTCCACCAGCACGTGGGTGTGGCCCCGGGTGGCCAGGAGCTCCACCACCGCCTCCGGCGCGAAGATCCCGTCTTCGGTCAGGGGAAGCTCCAGGATCCGGACGTGCGCAGGGAGCGCTCCGTCGGTCTCCGCGCGGGTGCCCGCCCCCCGGATCCAGAGGGTGGGTGCGGCTCCGTCCCGGAAGACCCGCCGGTCCCCGGGCACCCGGCCCCGCGGGTCCAGGACCACCCGCACCGGGTTCGGGCCGGGGGCCTCGCGGACCGTGAGCCGGGGATCGTCGGCCACGGCCGTCCCGGCCCCCACCACGACCGCGCCGGACAGGGCCCGGAGCCGGTGGAGCCGGAGGATGTCCTCCGGCCCGTTGATGTAGTGGGAGTGCCCCGACGCCGTGGCGATCCGGCCGTCCACGCTCTGGCCGAGCTGGCCGATCACGCACCGGGGGGCCCGACGGAAGGGGAGGAGGAGGTCCAGCAGGTCCCGGGCCTCGTCCGTGGGCTCCGGGACGGAGGTCCACCCGCCGTCCGGGACCAGTTCGAGGCGCGCGGGCTCCGCGTCGCCGGACTCCGGGTCGGGGTCGAGGACCGTGGTCCGGGGACTGCCGGGGTCGAGCGCCCGGATCAGGCGCCAGGCGCCGGCCGCGTCGAGTCGCGTCATGCCCCGGGATCCGCCAGGCGCTCCAGGGGGAAGCGTGCGGTGTCGTCCAGGATCCGGGCCAGCGTCCTTCCATAGTGGGCCAGCAGACGCTCCCCCATGGCGGCGTCGGCCAGGGTCGCGTCGCCGACGGCCCCCGACGGGTGGAGGTCCTCCGCCATCCACGCGAAGGAGGCGGCCCCCTCCGGCCCGAGGAGGAATCCCGTCTCGTCCAGGTCCCGACCCAGGGAGCGGAAGTCGGCGACGGCGTCGGCGTCCACCCGGTCGGGTCGGAGGTGGAGCATCATGGCCGTCTCCACGGCACCCCCGGGGAGCCCGTGTTCCCACTCCGCCTCCGGAAGGGCCACCCCGTCCGGTCGAGGGAAGCGGAACCAGTGGGCCTTCACCACCAGGAGGCCCCACTCGCGCCGCAGGCGCAGGGCCGCCACGTCCAGGCTCGCCCGGTTGCCCCCGTGGCTGTTCGCCAGGACCAGGCGCTGGGCCCCGGCCCGGGCCACGGAAGCTCCCACCGCCACCACCGTCTCCTCCAGGACCGCCGACGGGATGGAGAGGGTGCCGGGAATGTCTCCGTGCTCGTCGCTGGTCCCCACCGTCAGAAGAGGGAGGGCCAGTACCTCGGTGTCCTTCGCGACCTCCCGGCTCGCCACCTCCAGGAGCCCCCGGGCGATGTCGGCATCGGTGGAGAGGGGGAGGTGGGGCCCGTGCTGCTCCACGGCACCCACGGGAAGGACCAGAACAGGGTCTCGCGCCACCACCTCGCCGACCTCCGGCCGGGTGAGATCGTGCCACCAGCGGAGCCGCCTCTCGCTCATCCCGACCTCCTCAGTCCGGGGCCGCGGCGGACGCGGATGCGTCGCCCGCCGGGTGCAGTCGCGCGTACACATCTCCGGAGGGGGCCCCGCCCGCCCCGTCTCTCAGCCAGCGCCGGAGCTGGGCTGCCTCCACCCACCCCGGGAAGAGGAACCGGCGACCCTCCCCGACGATGGCGTTGAACCGATACGCTCCGAGGGCGTCCAGCCGATCCACGCAGGCGACGGCGACGTCCAGCGCGCCTGCGACGAACTCCAGGGAGAGCCCCGCCACCGGCCGGCTCAATCCGGCCAGGACCTCGGCCTCCCACCCCTCCACGTCGATCTTGCAGAAGCGGGGCACACCGTGGTCCTCGATGAGCCGATCCAGTGTGGTCACCGGAACCTCCAGCCTTCGCTCCCACCGGACGTTCCGAAAGGTCCGGTTCCGGTCCGGCGCCCCGGCCCTCCAGTCCTCGGACAGCGTGGACACCGTCGGGGTCACGTCGCTCATGGCCAGCACCGCCGTCCCCTCGCGGCGTCCAACCGCATCCCGGCGAAGGGTCACGCCCGGGCGGCCCCCTACGAGTCGCTGGAACCAGCGGGCCAGGTGGGGTTGGGGCTCAAGCGCCACCACCCGGGCCCCCAGCGCGGCGAAGGCGGCGGTCCGGTCCCCGAGGTGGGCGCCCACGTCGAAGACCAGGTCGCCGGGTCCCACGAAGGGCGCGTAGAGTCGCCGCAGAGCCCGCTGGCGTCCGGGACGCCAATAGATGGCGAGTGATCGGAGCAGCCCCAGGAGACGGCGCACGTTCAGCTTCGCCCCCGGTCGTTCTCGCCCGTCCGGATGTCCGCGTCGCCGCGCCACGGGGGCCACATCCGGGACAGGACGCCGTCCCGCAGGATGAGGGCGTGGTGCGCGGCGGCGGCCACGTGGACCGCCAGGGTGGCCACCAGCAGGTAGGAGGTGAAGGCGTGGATCACCGAGAGGGTCCGGGACAGGTCGGGAAGCCCGGTGACCAACGGTGGAATCCCGAGGGCGTCGAAGAGCTCCAGGGGGAAGTCGCCGGTGGTCACCCGGAGATACCCGGTGCCGGCCATCACGCCCAGGAGGACGTAGAGCAGCCGGTGGGTCCAGGTGGCGATGCGCCGCTG
>DATHRY010000356.1:0-4950 GCA_035464715.1 Longimicrobiales bacterium | reverse complement strand
GTTTGGCGGGCTGGTCGGCACCGCCTGGCATGGCCGGGTTCGAGTGCTGCAGCGTCAGCAGATGCGCCTGGCACACCTGGTCGAGGAACGAACGCACGATCTGAAGGAGGAGCAGCTGCGAACGCAGGAGCAGGCCGAGCGGATCCTGGAGCTCAACCGGGCGCGTTCGCGGTTCTTCGCGAACCTGAGCCACGAGCTTCGCACCCCCCTCACATTGATCCTGGGACCGCTCCAGGATCTCGTCGACTCGAACGGCGACCCGGGTCGTGAGACCTCGAGACATGTGCTCCTCGGGGCCCTGCAGAGCGGGCGACGACTCAATCGACTCGTGGACCAGCTCCTGGACATGGCGCGAAGCGAGTCCGGCCGGGTGAAGCTGCGTCTGCGCACGGTGGACGGTGTGGCCCTGTTGAGGCGCCTCGCCGAGTCCTTCCATTCCCTGGCCGTCGCACGCTCGACTACGTTGAGGATGGAGCTTCCGGACCAGGTCGCCCCTGTGACGGTGGACACGGATCAGGCCGATACGGTCTTCTCGAACCTCCTGGACAACGCGTTCAAGTACACGCCGCCCGGAGGTACGGTGACCCTGGGCGCCGAGATCACGCACGGGGAAGAGGGGGAGTGGCTGCTGGCCTGGGTCGAGGACGACGGGCCGGGCATCCCGGCCGAGGACCTGCCCCGGATCTTCGAGCGCTTCCATCGGGCGGGTCGCGGAGACGCCCCGGGGGCGGGACTCGGCCTCTCCCTCACCAAAGAGCTGGTGGAGCTCCTTGGCGGTGAGATCGCTGTGGCCAGTGAAGAAGGGGTCGGCACGCGGTTCACGGTGCGGCTCCCGCTGACCCCCGTCGACGCCGACGAGGGGCTCGCCGACCTCGCCACCTTTCAGGGCGAACCGGGTCCGACACCTCCCCCCCAGCCCGTCGAGACCCGTGGTCCGGAGGGCGAGGAGGTCCCCGTGGACCTGGAGCGGGACGAGCCGGTCCTCCTCCTGGCCGAGGATCACAGTGAGCTCCGGGCGTGGATGAGCGCGCACCTGGCCAGGGAGTTCCGCGTGGTGGAGGTCGCCGACGGACGGAGGGCCCTCGAGGAGGCCCGGCGCCTCGTCCCCGACGTGATCGTCACCGATATCATGATGCCGGGCATGGACGGCGACGACCTCTGCAGGGCCGTGAAGAACGACCCCGAGCTGAGCTTCGTGCCGGTCGTCCTCGTCACCGCCCGGGGCTCCCGGGAGTACCGACTCTCGAGTCTCGAGGGAGGGGCCGACGACTATCTGGTCAAACCGTTCGACATCGACGAGCTGCTCCTCCGGGTCCACAACATCGTCGAGTCGCGGCGGAGGCTCCGTCAGCGGTATGCCCGGCGGAGCCTCACCCTTCCGGCGCTCCCCGTGCACCGTCCCTCGCCCGACGGAGGAGAGGCCGATGACCTGCGCGCCCGACTCGAGCGGATCGTCGTCGAGGGTCTGTCCGACGAGGAGTTCGGCGTCGACGCCCTCGCGGAGGCCGTCGGGATGAGTCGCGCCACCCTGTACCGGCGCACCGAGGCGCTCCTGGGGGAGTCCCCCATGGATCTCATCTGGCGTCTCCGGCTCGAGCAGGCGGCCCTCTGGCTGGAGAAGACGGAGGCCACCGTTGCGGAGATCGCGTACGGCGTCGGCTTCAAGAGTGTCCCGCACTTCTGCACGCGGTTCCGCAGCCGATTCGGCGTGACCCCCACCGAACGCCGGGAAGGGTCCCGTCCCTGACGGATACCGGTCGACTCAGGCCGGCCTGGACCTCCGACCACCAGGGCCCCTCGGTGTGCCGCTGCGATGTACGCCACGCCTGATACGGAGAGGAAAGTGCGCCTGAGACACACAGGTTAGGCGCGCCTCACCGGTGGGTTGCTTATTCGCTGTGACTGCAGACCCCTCCCCAGGAGACAGCGAATGAAGCTCCGTACCGGCTGGCCGATCGTGATGGTCCTGACGATCCAGTTGCTCGTCGTTTTCTCGTCCGCGCCCTCCACCGAAGTGGCGACGCGCCCGGCCCCTGCGACGCCCGCCATCGAGGTCGCGCGCTTCCACGACAACGAGAACCCCGCCGGTGTCGTCGAGGACGGGGTGCTCCGGATCGCGATGCGAGCCGTCGAAGCAGCGTGGCACCCGTACGGAGAGGACGAGAACGGCGCGACGTTGCCGGCCTTCGCCGAAGAGGGGGAGAAGCCCACGATCCCGGGTCCGTACCTTCGTGCCGAGCTGGGACAGACCGTCGACGTCACCATCGAGAACACCTTCGACTCGCTTCTGGTCGTGTACGGCTTCGGCGAGCGACGGTCCGCGCCGTTGGAGCCCTGGCTGATCGAGCCGGGCGAGCGTGCCACCCGGCGCTTCGTCGCGGATGCGGAGGGGACCTTCTACTACTTCGCGAAGGTCGGCGAGTACGTGGAGGATCCCTTCGAGGCGATGGGTGAGGCCCGGCTCCGGTCCGTCTTTCTGAGCGGAGCCCTCGTGGTGCAGGGTCCGGAGCTGCCGGAGCCCATCGACGACATCGTGCTCCTGGGCGTGTACGTCCACGAGATGGGGCCTGCGATCCTGACCATGAACGGTCGTCCCTGGCCCTACACCAAGCGGCTCCAATACGAGATGGGGGACACCGTTCGATGGCGGATCCTCAACACCTCGGTCCGTACCCATCCCATGCACCTGCACGGGTTCTACTACGAGGTCGAGGCGATGGGTGATCTCGACGAGACCGAAATCTACTGGGAGACCCAGAGGCCCCGGGAGGTCACCGTCGACATGGAGCGGGGCGAGACCATGGCGATCTCCTGGGTCGCGGAGCGGCCCGGGAACTGGGTGTTCCACTGCCACATCTCGGGCCACGTCGGCCCGAACCACTATCCCCTCGGTGAGCCCGCTTCCCAGGAGGAGGTGCTGCGGGAACAGATCCTCGGTGATCCGCACCACGACCCCGACAACCATGTGGTGGAGGGCATGGGCGGATTGATGATGGCACTCAACATCCGCCCGTCGCCCGACTGGCGCCCCGACGAGCGGGATCGCCGCCAGATGCGGCTCGTCGTGCAGAGCGATTCGGTACCGGCGCCCCCCGGCGCCCCCCTGGAGCAGAGCGGCCCCCATCGCCGGGTCTTCTCCCCGATCTACCAGGAGCCGGGGACCGAGATCGCCCTCGATTCGGTTCAGGTACCTGGTTCGCCCTTGATCCTGCGAGAAGGAGAGCCGACGAGCATCTGGGTGGTGAACCGACTGCAGGAGCCCACGCAGATCCATTGGCACGGACTCGAGATCGAGGCGCCCTTCGACGGAGTGGTCGGGGTCGGGGGCTACAACGGCATGCCGACGCCGGCGATCATGCCCGGCGACAGCTTCGAAGTGCGGTACACTCCGCCTCAGCCCGGCAGCTTCATGTACCACACGCACATGAGCGACATCCGGCAGCAGGGTGGGGGGCTCTACGGGCCCCTCGTCGTGATCCCGGAGGGAGAGGAGTGGGATCCCACCCACGACAAGATCATGCTCGTGGGCTTCCACCCCGGGACGCCCGGTCCGCATCTGAATGGACGTCAGGGTGACCTCGACCCCATGGAGCTGGTGGCGGGGGAGCCCTACAGATTCCGCTTCATGAACATCACCCTCGGTGCCACGGTGACCTTCCGGCTGACGCGGGGCGCCGATCCGGGCGGGACGATCCGATGGGAGATGGCGGCGAAGGATGGATCCGAACTCCCGCCACACCGCCGGACCCGTGCCAGGGCCGAGATGCGCGTGGCCGTCGGGGAGACGTACGACGTCATCGTCGACCTCCCGACCCCTGGCGGACGCTTTGCGCCGGCGGAGTACAGCCTCGAGATGTGGGGCGACGGCCTGCTTGCCAAGGTGCCGATCCGGGTGAAGGCGCCGGGAGGCTGAACCCGGCCCGGGGGTTCATCTCCCCGGGTGGCTGCTGGCCCACGAGGCGCGTCCCGTTCATACGCACGAGCCCCACGCGTATACCGGGGTTGCAGATCCGGCCGGCGGGAGCGTAGGGCCATTCCGATTCGTCACCCGGAGCGGAGCGGACGAACGCCGGACACGGACACCGCGGAAGGTCACGACCCGCATCCAGGACCTTCGTCGCATCAGACCCATGAGCACTCGCAGGGGACGGTGGTGGCGAGGTCCCGGTGGAGCCCGCGGCGGGATGGTCCTTCTCACGGGTACACTGGCCCTGGTGGGGGCCGGCCGGATCGTGGCCCAGGAGCCCCGACCGGAGATCTCCGACAGTCCCGGGGCGTCCGCCCGGTGGGAACTCGGAGGTGCCTTCCTTCTGGCCCGGCCGCTGGGGGAGTTCGGGCGGTACGTGGATGGCGGCGCGGGACTCGGCATCTCCGGTGTCCGTTACTTCGGAGGGGCCCGACGGTGGGGCGTCCGGGCGGTCCTGACCCTGGTCTCCTATGGCAAGGTGTCCACGACGGCGGAGCTGATTCTGGCCCGGGCAGCCGTCGACGTGGACCTCACCACCGAGAATGCCATCGCCAGCTTCGCCATCGGGCCGCAGTACGTGTTCGGGCAGGGGCGGGTGCGTCCCTGGGTGAACGCGTCCATCGGATCCGCGCAGTTCGCACCACCACCTCCGCGTGGGCGGGGGACCGGCCCCTTCCCATCGCCCGCACCGATGTCCTCGAGCGCCACGCCCTGGCACTCACGGCCGGTGGCGGCGCGCGGGTCGCGCTCTGGCCCCGACGGCGCCGGCCCGTCTCGCTGGCCGCGATCGGGTTCCGGTAGGGCGGTCCCCTCTCACCCGGAAGCGTCGCCCGTCCCGTCGGTCCCGCCGTACCCCGAGCGAGGGCCTTCGGAGGTGGTGGACTCTCGA
Organism: Longimicrobiales bacterium; assembly: GCA_035464715.1. Taxonomy (GTDB): domain Bacteria; phylum Gemmatimonadota; class Gemmatimonadetes; order Longimicrobiales; family Gaopeijiaceae; genus Gaopeijia. The sequence goes on along the minus strand of DATHRY010000356.1, from coordinate 94 downwards.
GGCGAGCTCGTACCCCGCCCCCCCTGCAGCCCGTACTTCATGATCCGTCCGTGGCGACCCGTGCGATCTCCCTCCAGGTCGTAGACGTCCCCCG
>DATHRY010000355.1:0-6373 GCA_035464715.1 Longimicrobiales bacterium | reverse complement strand
ATTCGACAGAGGAGATGCCCTCAGGGCAGGCGAGAACAGGCTCATCCTGACCCTGCCCGACGCCCCGGTCCCGGTCGAGCCCTGGGAGGTGCCGCCCATCGAGGTGGAGCTGTCCGCCGAGCCGTCGGACGCGCTGATGGTCCGGGTGGTTGGACAGGCGCCGCAGCTCCTCGACGGGGCCGAGCCCGCCATTTTCCACTTTGTGGAAGGCGAGCCGATGGTGTTGAGGCTGAGCCTGCCCGAGTCCACGGTGACGGTGGGTCTCGAGGGAGACATTGCGTCCGGGCTTCCTCCGGGGGCGGCCAGAATCCGGATCGTGGGTCGAGAGGATCAGCGGATCGGTGTCGGGGAGCCCGTAAGGTTCGACAGCGTTCCCGCCGGGCCGATCCGACTCGTCGTGTCGCTGGATGATTCCGCGTCCGATGACCCCGCGGAGGAGCTGACCGGGACATCGCGGGTCGGCTGGCACCTCGGAGCCGGTCTCGGCGCCATCGCCGTGTCTGCCACCGACGCCACGTCCTTCACGACGCCCACCGTCGCGCTCTCCCTGGTACGGCGCGACTCCCTGGCCCCGGTGCCGTCGCTGTATCTCACGGGGCAGCTCGGGTATTGGCGATCCGGTCCGTCCGGCCCGGATCCGGTGGTCCCGGACGATCCACGGCCTCCCTTCCGGAACCGCACGATCTGGACGTGGTCCGTGGGCGCTTCCTACTTCTTCGGCGGGTGGGATTGGGGCGGACTGGGGCTGTCCGCCTCCTGGGTCGAGGGTCGGGAGACGGCCAGCCGGGAGGACAAGTACATGAACCGGTCCCGCGGCGTCGCCGTCGGGCCCCGGTTGCGGGTGCTCACCGACGCGCCGTGGCCCTCGATCATCCTCGGTCTCGACGTCCAGTACGGTGAGGCCGAGGAGCTCCGACTCGACGAGCCCGAGCTGCGGTGGAGCCTCACCCCGGTGCTCTCGTTGAACTATGTCCTGTTCTAGGCGGATCGCCCGGGCGCTTCTCGTCGTCGGTGCTCTCGCCGCCACGGCCCAGTGCACCAAGCTGCCCTACGACCCGCTCCAGATCGTGGTGGTCGAAGTGGCGACGCAGGGCAGTGACGTCGACGCCGACGGGTACATCGCCACCATCGACGATGCCATGAGTCGGCCGGTGGCGGCCAACGGCTCTGCGACCTTCGAGGGGCTCGGCCCCGGTGAGCGGATGCTCAGCATCGGCGGTCTCGCCGCCAACTGCGCCGTGGACGGCCCCAACCCCCGGCCGTTGTTCGTCGAGGAGGACGCGATCACCCGGACCAACGTGACGGTCACCTGCAGCTCCACCGCGGGGCTCCTTACCGTGGAGACCAGCACCACCGGGACGGACGTCGATCCGGACGGCTACGCGGTGTCCGTCGACGGCGGGGATCCACAGACCATCGAGACCAGTGGATCGGTGGCGTTCCAGGGGCTCTCCCCGGGGGACCACGTGGTCTCCCTCGAGGACGTGGCGGACAACTGCCGCATCGCCGACGAGGAGCCGAACCCACGCATCGTCACCCTGGCGTCCGACGCGCCCACGACCGTGCGGTTCCTGGTCCACTGCGGGCCACAGGGCGGAGACCTCGTGGTCGTGGTCTCCACCACCGGGACGGACCTGGATCCGGACGGCTACGCCATCTCCGTCGAGGACGTGGCGACGAGCCCCATCCCGACGAACGGAGCGGTCACCTTCACGGGTCTCGAGGACGGGGACTACGTCGTCACCATCGACGGCATCGCGAACAACTGCGGCCTCACCGACGGGGCCCGGTCCCGGACCGTCACGGTCACCTCGAGCGCCTCCGCCGCGATGACCTTCTTCGTCCACTGCAGCCCGCCCGCCGGGGCGCTGGTCGTGGACGTCACCACCACGGGCACCGACGTGGACGCCGACGGCTACCTGGTCTCCGTGGGCGAGACCATCACCAGGTCGGTCTCCACCAACGGCTCGGCGACCTTCGAGGGGCTCCCCGCCGGCGACTACCTGGTGGAGCTCACGGGCGTGGCCGGCAACTGCGCGGTCGTCGTCGACGAGACCCCCAACCCTCGCACCGTCACCCTGACGCCGGGGGCGTCGACGGCGACGACCTTCTTCGTCCACTGTCAGCCGGTGGCCGGTGCCCTGGTGGTCGACGTGTCGACGTTCGGGATCGACCCGGAGCCCGACGGCTACACCATCTCCATCGACGGCACCCTCACGAAGACCGTCTCCGCGAACGGGGCGGCGCTCTTCGAGGAGCTTCTCGCCGGTGAGCACGCCGTCCGGATCGGCGACCTGACATCGGGCTGCTACGCCGAGGGGGCGAACCCCCGCTCCGTGGACGTGGCGCCCGGCTCGTCGACCCGGGCGTCGCTGAAGGTGCTCTGCGGGGAGACGACGCACCGGGGCCTGAGGATCGAGGTCTCGACCGGGGGGGAGGACCCGGATCCGGACGGCTACACCGTCTCCGTCGACGGAGGTACGCCCATCCCCATCGCGACGGACGGATCGTTGACGCTGACGGACCTCACCCCGGGAGAGCACACCATCCAGATCGACGGCCTCGACGGGAACTGCTCGTTGGGCGACGGGACGCTGTCCCGGGACGTCACGGTGACGTCCGACGCCCTCGCGGTCGTGCGATTCGGCGTGGAGTGCGAGCCTCGACCCCGATCGGGGACCGGGTCCCTGTGGGTGAAGGCCCGCACGGCGGGGCAGAACGTGGACCCCGACGGGTACCGGATCACGATCGACGAGACCCTCTCGCGGACGGTTCCCATCAACGGGGGCATCCTCTTCTCCGACATCCCCGCAGGGGAGCACACCGTGCGGATCGAGGGGATCGCCGCCAACTGCTCCCTGGACGGGCACGCCACACAGGTGGTCACGGTCCCGGCGGGAGAGACCGTGGTCTTCCTGTTCTACCTGGACTGCCAGTAGAGCGGGCCCGGTGGGGCACGCCGAGATGCGAAGGGCCGTGCGGAAGGCACTACGCACGCCTCGCGTGAGGCTGAATCCCGACTCGCGGGCTTCGTCTCACGTGGGCCGTCGTGCCTGCTCCCGCGCTGCACCGACCACCTCAACGCGGAGAGTCACATGGCCAAGGTCTTCTCTTTCGCCTCGTGGAACGTGGAGGCACTCACGAACGCCAAGAGCAGCTCCGGCAGGATCACCGAGTTCATCTCCGAGTCCGGGCCACCGGACGTGTTCGCGATCTTCGAGGTGAAGGGGAGCCAGGTGTTCATGGATTTCATGACGCAGATGCCCACGCATCAGTTCTTCATCACCGAGGACCTCGGGCCCATCGAGATCCTCATCGGGGTGAACCGGGATCTTCGCGCGTTCCTGACCCAGAAAGTGGAGTTCAAGAGCCAGATCCCGACGCTGCGGCCCGGGGCCCTGCTGACGCTCCACACGAACTCGACGTTCTACAGCCTGCTCTTCCTCCACCTGAAGAGCTTTCCGGACCCCCGGTCCTGGGGGCTGCGGGACGACATGATCACCCACGTGCGCAACCTGAAGGGAGCTCTGGACAAGGCCCAGCCGGACCCGGAACTCGGCGCCCGGTTCCTCGCCCTGGGGGATCTCAACACCATGGGGATGAACCTGCCCCACTCGACGCGGGACGAGCCGGCTCCGGACGAGATCGAACGCTACGAGGCGAAGCTGGCCTACCGGGACATGCGCCGGCTGTCCAAGTCGCACCCCGCCACCTGGTGGAACGGGAAGGACACCTGGGAGCCCAGCGACCTGGACCACGCGTTCGCCTCGGACAACCTGAAGTTCAAGACCTTCGCCGGTGGTGCGGAGATCGAGGTGCGCGGGTGGCCCGAGCTGGGCTCCGCGGCGGAGCAGAAGGAGTGGATCGAGGAGCACTCGGATCACGCCCTGCTTTACGGGGAGGTCCACGAGTGACGCCACGTGCAGCGGGGCACCGAGCCGATGCCCGGTGCCCCGTCGCCTCGGGGGGCGCAGTGCCGGAGGAACCGCACCCGCCTCCGGTCCAACGATCGTGGGGGGCTAGTAGAAGATCACCTTGGCGCTCTTCGTCCCCGGGTTGTTCACGTCGTCCCCGCCGAGGATCATGACGTGCGCCTCGCCGTCGGCGTCCACGTAGGCGATGCCCCGGGTGCCGAACAGGTTCATGCCCCCTACGGACTGAAGGGTGTTGGAACCTGTGGCTCCACCGAAGCTGCCCACGGTGCCGTCGGAGTTGAGGGTGGCGTAGCTGTTCTCCGACGAGCCCGTACCGGCCGCGGCGTAGAGCCCGGAGCTCACGAAGAGGCTACCACCGGCGGCCAGCGCCACGTGCTTGGAGCGGTTCTTCTGCAGCGTGCTTCCGCTCACCGCCCATCCGTCCGTCAGGAGTCCGGACCGCAGGTTGATCCGGGCGCGCGCAACGGTGCTCAGCTTGGTGGAATTCTGGGAGAAGTTCCCGTCGTCGACCTCGACCGGGGCACCGTCGCCGCCCACGGCGTACAGGAAGCCGCCGAAGCCGACGAACTGGTGGTAGGCCCGGGCCTCGGGGAGGTCCGGAAGCGCCTCCCACGCGCCGATGTTGCCAAGGGTGTCGATGGCCGCCCGGTACGCGCCCGCGACCGGGGCGTCATCCGTGGTGGCGCCCCCCGCGAGGTAGATGGTGCTGCGGAAGATCACGGCTCCGAACGAGTGCAGCGCGGTGGGTAGAGACCCCGCGGCCTCCTCGGCCGCGGTCGTCCCATCCTCGTTGAGCGCGATGCGGCGGATCGTGCTCACGGGCTGACCGCCCTTCTCCTCGATCCCACCCATGACGTAGAGGTAGCCGGATCCCTGGACCTTGGAGTTGAAGGGCGTCGCGGCCACCGTGGTGTGGTGCGCCACGGGTGTGGTGAGGGCGGTGCCGTTCTGCCAGGTGACCAGGGAGCCGTCCGGCTGGATCTCGCTGTACACTACGCCTGTGGTGGGAATGGAGTCGGCTCCCGTTCCCCCCACCACATAGGCGCGCTCGACGGTGGCGCCACCCGCATCGTCGATGGGCACGTAGGTCGCGCTGTGCCCGCTCACGGCCATCGGGAGTGCCTCCGTCTCCGTCCACTCGATCGTCGACGGGCTGAAGGTCGCGTTCTGGGTCACGGTGAAGGGGAGGGACTCGCTCTGTCCCGTGCCCGTCTCCACCAGGACCGGTCCGCTCGCGGCCCCGGAGGGGACCGTCGTCAGAATGAAGCCGTCGGTCCAGTCCTCCACCCCGGCGATGGTCGCCGCCACGGTCCCCCCGACGCCGTCGGAGAAGAGGATCCTGCCGGGGCCCTCGACGTCCCCGAAGGCGGATCCTTCCAGAATGACGGTGCTGCCTGCATTGCCGGAGGGCTTCGTCGCCCCGTTGACGAAGCTCAGGGTGGGCACCACCGGGGTGAAGGCGGCGGGAAAGGTGGTCTCCGTCCCGTCCGAGTTGGTGAAGGTGACGTCGTAGGTGGTCCCCACCTCCACACCCGCGGGCACCCTGACGAAGGCCTCGTTGGGGCCGGCCACGTCCACCTGGGGGGAGGGGAAGCCACCCACCGAGCCCGAGGCGCCGCCCCGGAAGTCGGTTCCCGTGATGCGGAGATCCGTGCCCACCGTCCCGGTGGCCGGCTCCACGGAGAGAATGGCAGGGGGTGGGCCGTCCACCGGGGACACGCCGTCGTCACCGCAGCCAACCAGCACCGCGGCTGCCACTGCAAGGATTGCCGGGGAGCGGCAAACGCTTCGTACCAGATATGCACTCATCCTGATCCTCCTGATCGGCGCCGAGCGCCCTTCGGATTCCGCATAAACGCTGATGCCCTGGGGTTTCGTACGCCGCAGGGACAAGGGGAAACGGAGGTATCAGGTCGCAGGGAGCGTGCCGGCCTGTTTCGCCGTAGATGGTTGGCGGGAGTGTTCGGGGGTGCCGAGCCACGTGAGGCACCAGAGCGCTGGGGCGCGATGAGGTCCCGTTTGCCCGTGACCACGATATGCGGCTAATCTGCCCCCATCGGTCGCTGGCGTGTCCCAGAAGCACCGAGAGACTCCAATGGCGACCGAGCGAGCCCCTCGAACCGGAGGAGATCCATGTGCCGCACCCGTCATCACTCCCTGTACCTCGCTCTGGCAGCAGCCTTGATGGCCTGTGGAGAGCCCACGCAGCCCGAGATGTCGGAACCAGCCGTTGACCGACCCCAGATGACCGAAGTGGAAGCCGCGGTCGCGGAGGAACCCGGCGGATGGAGGGCTGCCCTGGCTGAAGAAGAGGCAGCGAGGATGACGGCCGACGAGGAGCTGCTCGAGCGCCTGGCCAACGTGACCACCATCATCGTCGAGGCCGAACGCGTGGTCCCCGACGGCACGTCGGCTCAGATCCGGGCGGAGTGCCCCGA
>DATHRY010000354.1:0-15824 GCA_035464715.1 Longimicrobiales bacterium | reverse complement strand
ACCTCCCTCACCTCCTCCCGGACCTTCTCCCACGCGCCGCCGGCGTCGGGCCAGTCGAAACCCACCTCCGCCACCCGCTCCTGCATCCGGTGCGCCCGGGTGAGGGGGTCCAGGCTGCGGGAGAGGCCCGACAGGACGCTCGCGGGCCCGCCGGCCGCCTCCGTCTCGGCCCGCTCCCGGGCCTTCACGGCCTCCCACGACTCCCGGGGTCCGTCCCCGTAGAGGTGGGGGTGCCGGCGGCGCATCTTGGCCTCCAGGCGCCGGGCCACGGAGTCCGCGGTGAGGCGTCCGTCCTCCTCGGCCACCACCACCTGGAAGGCGAGGTTCAGGAGGAGATCGCCCAGCTCCCCCTCCAGGTCCCCGTCGGGACCGGCGTGGACGGCATCGGCGACCTCGTGGGCCTCCTCCAGCAGATGGGGCACCAGGGAGGCCGAGGTCTGCTTCGCGTCCCAGGGGCAGTTCGCCCGGAGGAAGCGGACCAGAGCCAGGCCCCTGTCCAGGGTTCCGGGGGTGGTCCGGGAATGGTCCGCACCGGGTGCGGGAGCAGGGAGCTCGGGAGTGGATTCGGCCATGGAAACCGCGGGGGATCGGGGTTGCTCGCGTACCGATCTTCCGCATCTTTCGAGTCTCATGTCAACGGACCCCCGGACCCGCGCCTGGATCGAGGTGTCGTCCGCCTCCCTGCGCCGGAACCTGGACCGGGTGCGGAGCGCGGTCCCCCCATCGGTCCGTCTCCTCCCCATGGTCAAGGCCGACGGCTACGGCCTCGGAATGGAGGGCGTGGTGGACGCCCTGGCCCCCGCCGGTCCGTGGGGGTGGGGCGTGGCGAGCGTGGACGAAGGGGTGCGCCTCCGCCGTCACGGTGTGCGGGAGCCCGTCGTGATCTTCTCCCCGGTGCCGCCGGGGGACGAGGGGCGGGTCGTGGCGGAGCGGTTGACGCCCACCGTTTCCGACGTGCCGACCCTGGACCGGCTCCGGGAAGCGGCCGAGGCGGACCCCGTGCCGGTGCATCTCGAGGTGGACACGGGGATGGGCCGGGCGGGATTCCGGTGGGACCGTGTCGGAGAGTGGGGACCGGCGATCCGGTCGCGCCTGGTGCCGCCGATCCGGTGGGAGGGGCTGTTCAGCCACCTCCACTCCGCCGACGAGGCCGGGGGGCCCGAGGTGGACCTCCAGCTGGACCGGTTCCGGCAGGTGGCGTCGGTCCTGAACCCACCGGGTTCGGTCCTTCTCCACCTGGCCAACTCCGCCGGGGCGTTCCGGCTGGGGGCGCGGCTCCGGGGGTTCGGGCTGGTACGGCCGGGAATCGCCCTCTACGGCGGCGGCTGCGGTCCGGATCTTCCGACGCCGGAGTCGGTGGCGGCGGTCCGGGCCCGGGTCGTCCGGGTGCAGGACGTACCCGAAGGGGCCACCGCCGGCTACGGCGCGACCTACCGGGCCGCAGGGCCCGAACGGTGGGCCACGCTGGCGCTGGGATACGGCGACGGCTACCGCCGCGCCGCCTCCAATCGGGCCCGGGTGCTGCTGTCCGGACGGAGGGTCCCGGTGGTGGGACGGGTTTCCATGGACATGACGGTTGTAAACATTACAGGGCTGGATGGTGTACGTCCGGGGAATGTCGCGACACTTCTCGGACGCGATGGGACGGGGGAGATCCGGCTCGACGAGCTGGCGGAGTGGATGGGGACCATCTCGTACGAGGTGCTCACCGGCTTCACCTCCCGACTTCCTCGCGTCTGGCTGCAGTCGTCGGCGCAGTGACTAACGAGACGAATGGTCCCGGGCTCCCTCGCGGGTCTGGATAACGATGAAGGAGGGGGGGTGAAGCGCACTCCCGTTGCGACAATTCTGGTGACCGCGGCGTGGGGGCTCCTGGCCTGTCAGGAGTCCTCCCCTACGTCCGTGGACGGGGATCTGATCCCGGTGGGAGCCCGGACGGTGGAGATCGTCCTCCCCTGGTCCGCCTTCGGGACGGACGTCCGCACCTACGGGGGCTTCGGGTCGCCGAACGACCTCTTCTCCCAGACGGTGGCGGAGGACTTCGAGGGGACGCTGGACAGCCGGGCCCTGACCCGGTTCCGCGACTTCCCCATCGCGGTCGCCGTCCAGGATTCCCTGGGGGAGAACCGCACCGATTCGTCCCTGACCTACCTCGACGGGTACGTGGTGGCCCGGTTCGACACCCTCCGGAGCCGGACCGACGGTCCGGTGGAGATGGCCCTGAACATCCTCCAGGAGGATTGGCACTCGCCCTCGACGACCTGGGACTTCAAGGTCGACACGGTCCAGAACCGGGATCCCTGGTCCGAGCCCGGCGGGGGACCGGCGTCCCCCCTCGGCAACGCGACCTGGGACCCGGCGACCGGCGACTCGATCGTCTTCCCGCTGGATTCGGCCACGCTGAGCCTGTTCAACGACAGCGTCGGCATCCGGCGGTCGGCGCGCCTGGACATGGTCACGCCCGGCGCCCTCGTCGAGCTTCTGGGCCTGACCCTGCGCATCAATACCCGCCCGAGCATCAACCAGGACACCATCGTCGTCATCGCCGCCACCCCTCTGGACGAGACCTTCGTCTACGCCCCCTTCCCGGAGCCTCCGGAGGACGGGATCCGGGTCGGAGGCGCCCCGGCGTGGCGAACCGTGCTTACGGTGGACATTCCCACGGTGTTGAACGGACCCGAGTCGCTCTGCGAGATCATGGGGTGTCCGTTCACGGTGGACCCGGCCCGGTTGAACTACGCGTCCCTCATCCTGACCAGCCAGGAGTCGCTTCCGGCGGCCTTCCAGCCCACGGATTCCATTCTCCTGGACGTCCGGCCGGTCCTGGTTCCGGAACGCCTTCCGAAGTCGCCCCTGGGTCCCTCTTTCCTGGGGCTCGCGGGCCGGGCGGTTGCGCCCGCGGTGTTCGCCGAGGAGGCGGGGACCGAGATCCCCATCGCCGTGACGGAGTTCGTCCGGACCTTGATCAATCCCGACACGGCGGTCTCGAACGTGCCCCCGGAGCTGGCCATCCTCTCGCTCCTGGAGCCCTTCTCGGTCAGCTTCGGCGCCTTCGACGGCCCCGGTACCCCCGGTGAGCCTCGCCTGCGCCTGGTCATGACCGCGGTCGACACGGTGGAGGTCCGATGAAGCGCCTCCGCGTCGTGCCGTCCGCCTGCCTCGTGCCGGGACTCGTGCTGCTCGGCTCCCTGGTTCCGAGGGACGCCGCGGCCCAGTCCCTCTTCAGCGGCTACACCTTCGGCACGCCCATCGAGGTCGGCGACGCCCGGGCGGTGGCTCTGGGGAGCGTCGGCATCGGGCTGGGGGGGACGTCCTACTCGCCCCACGACCCGGCGGCGGCGGTCCACATCGCCTTCCCGTCCGTGCTGTTCACCAGCCAGACCACCTGGGCGGACGTGGTGCGGGACGGGGTCACCTCCGATCACACCGCGTCCCGCTTCCCGAACATCGGCATCGTCTATCCCATCCCGCGGATCGGGACCGTCTCGGCCAGCTTCACGGGTGTCCTGGACCAGAATTACCAGGCGTCCGAGGAGCGGACCGAGATCCTCCAGGAGAGTGGAACCCAGATCCGGGTGACGGATCTGTTCGCTTCCGACGGCGGCGTGTCGGCGCTCCGGTTCGGCTTCGCACGCCGCCTGACGCCGTCGATCTCGGTGGGGGTGAACGCCGGGACGTACCTCGGGGACCTCACCCGCCGGTTCGCCCGGACCTTCGACTCGATTCCGGTGGCCTCCGAGGTTCCGGATTACCAGGTGGGCGGGAACTGGGAGTACAGCGGAGCCCACGCCGCCGTGGGGGCGGCCATGGAGATCCCCGGCGTGGCCCGCATCGCAGGCTCGGTGACCTGGGGCGGGACCCTCTCCGCCGATCCGAGCCGCACCACCGTCGGCGCGGGGGTGGAGCTGGACATGCCGCTGGAGTACCGGGTCGGGGGGACGGCGATCCTCTCCGAGCGCCTCTTCTTCAACGCCGGCTTCCACTTCGGCGCCTTCGGGGACGCGGCGTCGAACCTGGACGGCGTGGAGGGCGCCACCATGCGGCGGTACGGTGCGGGGCTCGAGTGGGCGGGGCTCAGCCTCCTGGGGAAGAGCTCGGCGCTGCGCTTCGGGTACCGACGGGGGAACATGCCCTTCCGGGTGACGGGGCAGGGGAACATCACCGAGTCCATCTTCGGGGCCGGCCTGGGCCTCGAGCTGGTCCAGGGGCCCGCCGGGTCCATCCTGGCGGAGTCGGACTTCGCCTTCGAGTGGGGCAACCGGGACTCCAGCTTCCTGCAGGAGGACTTCCTCCGGATGTCCATCTCCCTGCGCATCTCCGGGTTCTGACGGGGACGCGGCCGTGCGGGTCCACTTCCACACGTTCGGCTGCAAGGCCAACCAGTACGACACCGAGCGGATGCGCCAGGAGCTCGAAGCCCGGGGCGCCCGGACGGTGGCGGGCTGGGACCGGGCCGAGGTCGTGGTGGTGAACACCTGCACCGTGACCAACCAGGCGGACGCGGGGGCCCGCCGGCTCCTGCGGCGGGTGCGGCGGGAGAATCCGGCCGCCCGCCTGGTGGTGGCCGGCTGTTCGGCGGCTCTCCGGGCCGACGAGTACGCCGCCATGGACGGCGTGGAGGCCGTGATTCCGGGGCACGATCCCGTGGCGGTGGCGGTGGGCGCCGGCGAGCGGCCCGGCCTCGTCCAGATCGCCGATCGGCGGACCCTGGACCGGCTCGACACCGAGCCGGTGGGCGGCGCCCTGCTCCAGGCCCGGGAGGCCGGGACCCGGGGGTGGCTCAAGATCCAGGACGGCTGCGACCGAAAGTGCGCCTTCTGCGCGACCCGGCTGGCCCGAGGGGCGAGCCGCTCCCGTCCCGCCGCCGAGGTCTTGGCCGAGGCGCGGCTCCTGGCCGCCGTCCACCCGGAGCTGGTCCTGACCGGGGTGCACATCGGGCACTACGGCCGGGATCTGGAGGACGGCTGGACCCTGTCGCGGCTGGTCGCCCTCCTCCTGGAGCGGGTGCCGGGCTGCCGCTTCCGCCTCGGGAGCGTCGAGGCCACGGAGATCGACGATCTCCTCGTGGACCTGCTTGCGGAGGCCGGCGACGGGCTGGCCCCCCACCTCCACATGCCCCTCCAGAGCGGGGCGGACCCGGTGCTCCGGCGCATGCGCCGCTGGCACACCCGCGAGCAGTACAGGGCCCGGGCCCTGGAGATCGCGGACCGGCTCCCGGTCCTGGGGCTCGGCGCCGACGTCATCACCGGCTTCCCCGGCGAGACGCCGGAGGACCACGACGCCACGGCCGCCCTGGTGGACGAGCTGCCCTTCACCTACCTGCACGTGTTTCCCTTCTCCCCACGGGACGCCACGGTGGCGGCGGAGCTGCAGGCCGAGATGCCGGTCCCTCAGCGCGTGGCGGGCGACCGGAGCCGGGACCTGCGGGAGCGGGTGGGCGCCAAGGCCGAGGGCTACCTCGCCACCCGGAACGGCGGCTCGGCGACGGTGGTCCTGGAGAGCGGGGGCTCCGCTCTGACCGAGGACTATCTCCGGGTGCGGGTGACGTCCGCGCCGGGGCATGCCGGGGCGGTCCCGGCCCGGGATCCCCGGCGACTGCACACGGGCGTCCTGCAGGTCCGCGGCGGAGAGCCCTATATTGCCCTGTCCTCCGACTCCCAGGCAGCTCAGGTGCGGGCCTCATGACAGCTTCGTCGACCAGCAGGGGTACGGCCCCTCGACGCGCGTACGTCGAGACGTACGGCTGTCAGATGAACATCTCCGACGGCGAGCTCATGGAAGGCATCCTCGAGGCGGGCGGCTACCAGATCGCCTCCACGCCGGAGGAGGCCGACGTGATCCTCGTGAACACGTGCGCCATCCGGGAGCACGCCGAGCAGCGCGTCCTGGGGCGGGTCGGTCAGCTGAAGGGGCTCAAGGTGGAGAACCCGGACCTGGTGCTGGGCGTGACGGGGTGCATGGCGCAACGCATGGGCGACGACCTCCTGGCCCACGCGCCCTGGGTGGACCTGGTCATGGGCCCGGACGGGTATCGCACCCTTCCGGACGTCCTGGGTCGCCTGCGAGGCCGCGGCTCGGATTCCCCCGACCACGGTGGGCGCCGTGCCGGCGTGCGGAAGCGGGGGCCCTCCCTCACCGTCCTCGACCTGGATACCGGAGAGAACTACGAGGGGCTCGAACAGCGCCGCACCTCCACTATCGCCGCCTGGGTGCCCATCCAGCGGGGCTGCGACCACCGATGCACGTACTGCATCGTGCCGTACGTCCGGGGCCCCGAGAAGAACCGGAAGCCCACGGAGATCCTGTCGGAGATCGCCACCCTGGCGGCGACCGGCGTCACCGAGATCACCCTCCTGGGGCAGACGGTGAACTCCTACCGCTACGACGGCTGGGCCTTCCCGGAGCTGCTCCGGGCGGTGGCGCGGGTGCCGGGGGTGCGGAGGGTGCGCTTCACCTCGCCCCACCCCAACGACGTGACCCCCGCGCTGGTGGAGGTGATGGCCACCGAACCGGCGGTGTGCGAGCAGCTCCACCTGCCCGTACAGGCCGGGAACGACCGCACCCTCAAGCGGATGCTGCGACGGTACACGGTGGATTCGTTCCTGGAGAAGGTGGAGCTGGTCCGGGCGGCCATTCCCGACATCGCCCTGTCCACCGACGTGATCGTGGGATTCCCCGGCGAGACCGACGAGGAGTTCGAGGACACCCTCGCCCTCATGCGGACGGTGCGCTTCGACGACGCGTTCACCTACCGCTTCTCGGCCCGGGAGGGCACGCCGGCCACCCGTATGCCCGAGGATTGGACGGTCCCGGCATCGGTAGGGCAGGCCCGACTGGAGCGGCTCATCGAGGTGGCCCGTGGGATCCAGAGCGAGATCAACGCGGGTGAGGTCGGACGGATCGAGGAGATCCTGGTGGAGAAGCCGGGCCGGGACCCGGGGTACATGCTCGGCCGCACGCGCCGCGCCAAGGTTGTCGTGGTCCCCGGCGGTCCGGAGCTCATCGGCGCGTATCGGTACGCGGCGCTGGAGCGGACCACCGGCGCCACCTTCGCGGGACGTCTGGTGGAGGCCCCCGTAACCGCGGGGGTGGGATGAGCCGGCTGATCACGGGCCTCGGGGTCCTTGCGGTTCTCCTTGCCTCCATGGCCTTCGCCGGCTTGAACGGGGGCCAGCGGGTCACCCTGCGTCTCGGCTTCACCACCTTCTACCGGGTCCCCCTCTCGGTGGTGGCGTTCGGGGCACTGATCGTGGGCATGGTGATCATGCTCTTCGCCGGGATCTCCTCGGACTTCCGGGTTCGGCGCATCCTCAGGGAGCGCCTGCTCAAGGAGGACCTCGAGGAGCGGTCCCGGATGTTCGTGGACCACGACCAGACCAGCCTCTTCGACGAGGAGTCCCACTCGGACGGCTGACGGCATGACGATCCAGGGAGGGAGCGGCTGACGGGGAGCGTCCCCGTCCCGGGCCGTCCGCCCCGTCGGGGCAGGCCCGACCCGGTCGCCGGAGCGCCGGCGCCACCTCCACCCCGATCCCTCGGCCGTCCCACCCGGCCCTTCCCGCGCCCCGCGGGTGCGGCAACCCGCGGTCACCCCGAACCCCGGGGCGTCGGATGACCCGTGTCCCGGCCGTGACGGGCGTGGCGCTCGCGTTCTGCACCGGCGTGGCCTTCGCCGGCGGCAGCGTCGCCGGGGCCGCCGGTCTCGCCCTGGTGGTCGCCACCCTCCGGCCTCGGCTCCCGCTCAGGGACCGGGGCACCTCGGTGGCGGTCCTGCTCGCCGTCGTCGTGGCCGGTGCCCTCCACGGTGCGGAGGGGTCGGAGGGGGGCGGGGGAGGTCGGCCCGCCGCCGCCGCCGATACGTCCGGGTGGCGAGCCGACGTGCAGGAGGGCCTTTCGCACCGGATCGCGCGGACGTTTCCCCGGGAAGGCGCGATGGTCGATGCGCTTCTGCTGGCCCGACGGGGAGGGATGGATCCGGAGGTCCGCGACGCCTTCACCCGGACGGGAGCCGCCCACCTGCTCGCCATCTCGGGGTTCCACGTGGGCGTCATGGCGGGGTGGGCGGTGGTCGTCCTCCGGGGTCTGCGGGCCGGTCGCCGGCGGGCGGCCCTGGGGGCGGCGGGCCTGGTCTGGGCCTACGTGGCCCTCCTGGGGTTCCCGACCTCGGCGGTGCGGGCCGGCCTCCTCCTGAGCGGGGCCGCACTGGGGAGGATCCGGGGCCGGCCGGTCCATGCGCTGGGGGCCTGGGGCACGGCCCTCCTCCTGGTCGTCCTGTGGGCGCCCGACAGCATCTCCTCGGCCGGCACCCAGCTGTCCTTCGCCGGGGCGCTGGGCCTTCTCCTGTGGGCCCGTCCCTGGAGCGAGGTCCTGGAAGCCCGGCTCCGCCTGCCGGGTCGCCTGCAGCGGCTGGGGCGGGCCGTAGCCGGGGCCATGGGCGCCTCCAGCGCGGCCCAGGTGGCCACCCTTCCCCTGGCCGTCTGGCACTTCCAGCGGGTGGCCGTGCTGGGGTTGCCGGCCACCCTCGCCGTGACGCCCCTGGTGTCCATGGCCCTCCCGGGCGCACTCCTGGCGCTGCTCCTGGACGCCGTCGGTCTTCCCGGTGCTTCCCTGCTCGCTCAGGGCGTCGAAGGCCTCCTGTGGGCGTCGGGGGCGGTCCTGGGGTCGATGGCGGCGTTCGACCCGGGCTGGATGCTCGGCCCGGTCTCGGTCGCGGCGGCCACGGGGGTCGGGGGGGCCGCGTGGCGTCTCACCCGCCATCCGGCCGCCCGGCGCTGGCGCCCCGGGGCGGTGGCGGTGGGGATCCTGCTGGCGCTGACCTGGGCTCCGGGCGCCCGGGATTGGGGAGCCACGGAGGAGCTCCGGATCCACGTGCTCGACGTGGGCCAGGGTGATGCGATCCTCCTCCACGGGCCCTGGGGCCGGTGGGTCCTGGTGGACACGGGCCCGGGTCCCGGCGACCGGCTGCTCCGGGAGCTGGCGCTTCTGGGCGTTCGGCGACTGGACCTCCTGGTCCTGTCCCATCCCGATCTGGACCACATCGGGGGCGCGGAGGCGGTGCTGGACGGGCTGCCGGTAGGGGCCGTGCTGGATGGGGGCGGGGTGCGGGGCACTGCGGCCTTCTCCGGTGTGGCGGCGACCGCGGCGGTCCGCGACGTGCCTTGGCGGGTGGTCCGGGCGGGCCGGAGCTGGCGTCTCGGGGAGCTGGCCTTCCGGTTCCATCATCCGTCGGGGGACGAGCCGCCCGACACCCCGCCCAACGACCTCTCGGTCATGTTCACCCTCAGCTGGGGCGACTTCGACGCCCTCTTCACCGGCGACGCGTCCACGGACGTGGAGCTACGCATCCTGGACGATCTGACGCCGGTCGAGCTGCTCAAGGTGGGGCACCACGGAAGTCGCACCTCCACGGGTGCCGAGCTTCTCGCTCGGGTTCGCCCGGTGTGGTCGGTCATCTCGGTGGGGCGCCGCAATCGGTTCGGTCATCCTGCGCCGGACGTGATGGCCCGGCTCGAGGGCGGCGGGGGCCGCATCCTCCGGACGGACCACATGGGGCGGGTGACCTTCCGGGTCCGCCCCGACGGGACCTTGCGGGTCGTGACGGAGCGCGGCGTTCCCCCTGATTGACCCCCCCGGCCTGGGGTGCCTATCGTCCAGATGGACGGGTGACCCGTCGGCCCACTCCCTCAAGCATCCGGAATCATGTCCGAGACCAGCGTCGTCACCCTCAACCGCCACATCATCGAGCAGGAACGGGAGCACCCGGAGGCCACCGGGGCCTTCACCTCCATCCTCCAGGACCTCGCCCTGGCGGCCAAGATGATCTCCAGCGAGGTCAACCAGGCCGGACTGGTGGACGTGCTGGGGCGGACCGGCGAGGTGAACACCCACGGCGAGCAGGTCCAGAAGCTCGACGTCTACGCCGACGAGGTCATCTACAAGGCGCTGGACCACGCCGGCACCCTCTGCTGCATGGCGTCCGAGGAGCACGAGGACCTGCTCAAGATCCCGGAGCGCTTCCCCAAAGGCGACTATGTCCTCCTCTTCGATCCCCTGGACGGCTCGTCGAACATCGACGCCAACGTCTCCATCGGGACGATCTTCTCCATCCACCGGCGGGTGACCCCGCCCGGGACCGACGGGACGGTGGAGGACTGCCTTCAGCCGGGTCACCGGCAGATGGCGGCGGGGTACGTGCTCTACGGGTACTCCACCATGCTGATCTACACCACCGGGGCCGGCGTCCATGGCTTCACCCTGGACCCATCCATCGGCGAGTTCCTCCTCTCCCACCCGGACATCCGGATCCCCGGCCCGGGCCAGGGGACCTACTCGGTCAACGAGGGGAACTACTCCCGCTGGAGCGCCGGCCAGCGGGCCTTCGTCGACCGGCTCAAGGGCGAGGACGGCTCCACGCCCTACTCCTCCCGCTACATCGGCTCCATGGTCGGGGACGTGCACCGCACCTTGATGAAGGGCGGGATCTTCATGTACCCCCCGGACACCAAGAGCCCCAACGGGAAGCTGCGGCTCCTCTACGAGGCGGCCCCCATGTCGTTCATCGTGGAGCAGGCGGGGGGGAAGGCGTCCACGGGGACGCAGCCCATCCTCGACGTCGAGCCCACCGGGTTGCATCAGCGGGTGCCCCTGTACATCGGCGAGACGAGCCTGGTGGACGAGGCGATCCGGTACCTGGAGGCCGACGGGCGGCCGGACTGAGGTCTCCGTAGCCGACGGAGCACCCGCCGCCTCGGCGAGGGCTTGGAGGCCGTCCCGATTCTCTTGAGCCTTGCCGCGGATCCCCCGGCCTGAGCCGGCCGCCGGGAGGAGCTCCGGCCCCTGCCACGCACGGACACGGACCGTCCCGAAGCCGGGCTTCCTCCCGTAGAGCCCGACGGGCGGTGTATCGGATCTCCGGGTTCTGCGGGTCCGGAGGCGGACGCCATGCCTGTGTCTGCCGGGGCCGGCGCCAGCGTTCCCGCACCGAGGTTGGCGCAGCATTTCCGCATCGACTTGGCGGAGCAGGCGGGGGGATCGTGCCCGAGCGGATACAGGTCGCCGCAGCCGAATAACGGCACGCTAACGGTCCCCCTATATCCTGCCGTCCACGACCGGGGACAGTATTTCCGCAACGTTGCTGCCCGGCCGTCTCGGGGGGGTGTCTGCCTACGATCCCAGTTGGCGATGACTCCCACGGGCCCACCCGTGAAAGGAGGGGAGAATGGCACGAGCACCTGGATAGCTACCTCTGGTCCGCAGCGATGTGTCACTCTTCAGCCCAGCCGACAAAGGCATCCCGGCCGCGAGGCCGGTGCGCAGAGCCAGGGGTCTTCAGCAGTCCTCCTCGGAGACCGCCCGGTAGCCGAAGCGGGCGAACCACATGAAGCAGGAGGCTCAAGGAGATGAGTACTCAGTTCCGATTTACACGGCTGGCCCTGGCGGTGGCCGGGACCACCACGCTCTGGGCTTGTTCGGACGGAGACACGGCGACGTCGGTGATCGACAACGCGCCGCCCACGGCGGAGGCGAAGCCGGGGCCGGTCATCGCTGCGGCCGATCCGGCCGATGTCTTCAATGTGACCGAAGCCACTGGACCGAACTCTTTCGCCTTTGTGCAGGGAGGGCTGTTCCAGAACATCGATCCCACGGGCTCCACGGGAACCGGGAATATCAAGCCGTTCTCCCAGCAGGCTCCGGGAGGGAGCGCAGACAACTCCGCGTCGGTGAACACGAGCGGAAAGCCGAAGCCCTACGACCTCGGCAGCTCCGCCAACTTCAACCGCGACCTCCTCCTGAGCGAGGTCCCCCAGGTGGACTGTGATGGCAACCCTGGCGGGCCCATCTGTCGCGAGTTCATTGTCGACATCAACGAGGTGGACTCGGGGACCGAGGGGCTACTGTCCCTCGACTCTTGGATCGTGTTCCTCCACGACCAGCCGGGCTTCAGCAAGAATGACATCGATGAGATCGAATTCGCGCTCGACCCGTGCTCCTCGGCGGCGTGGAATGGATCGCCGCCCAGCCTCTGCACGGTCGTCTACGACCTCGACGGGAATATTGTCGACGACGGATCTGGCGCGCGCGACGTAGCGCTGATGCTGAACTACAGCCTGAACTCCGGCAGCGGCGACGGGGACAATCGGAACCTGATCCCCGACTTCGGGCCGGACGATTGCGACTACGGTGACGCCTCCTGCACCACGTACCTGAGCGTCTTCGTGGAATACGGCCTGACGCCGGGCACGGGCGCGTACGACGGTGGCGGGACTTCCAGCGACGGGTTCGAGGAGAACACCGTCCGGAGCCTTCCGGTCCTCGTAATCGAGAAGACCGTGACCACCACGGCCCAGCCCGCCTACGAGTGGAGCGTGACGAAGGACGTCACGCCGGCCTCGTGGGCGCTCTTCACCGGTGAGACGGGTGTCTCGGACTACACGGTGACCGCGACCAAGACGCTGACCGGCTACACCAACTACAGCGCCAGTGGAGACATCATCATCACCAACACGGGCGACCAGGTGGCGCCGATCATTGCGTTGATCGACGCCGGCTACGCCATCACCTGCCCCGGCGGCAACCCCAGCGAGGGGAGCCCCGTGGTGCTCGACCCGGGCGAGTCCATCACCTGCGCGTGGGAGAGCGGCCCTCTGACCGACGACACGGACTTCGAGAATACCGCTGAAGCGACGGTCGACGACCCCGACTTCGAGGGGATCCAGGCCAACCAGGTGTTCCAGTCCAACACCGTGACGTGGAACACCACGGACGCCCCGGACGAGGTGAGCGGTGACGCGGTCAACGGAACAGCCACCCTCGACGACACCTGGGATGGGACGGGCGCGCCCAACAACGAGGACCTGACCGACACCCAGGTCTTCAACTACTCGCGCACCTTCGCGTGTGATGAGGACCAGGGCGACAACCCCAACACCGCCACCCTGGTGGACGCCCTTGGGAACGAGTACACCGACGACGAGTTGGTGACGGTCTCGTGCTACACCCCCTCGGTCGCCAAGACCACGGTGGAGACGTTCCGTCGGACCTGGACCTGGGACATCGACAAGAACGCGGACCAGACCAGCCTGACGCTGCAGCCTCAGCAGACGTTCCTCATCAACTACTGGGTGGACGTGAACACCACCGGGTATACCGATGACAACTACCGCGTTACGGGCGTCATCACCATCAGCAACCCCCATCCGACGCGGGCGGCAGAGTTGACGGACGTGACGGACGAGCTCGACGGCGTCCAGTACGATCCCGACTGTTCGGGCGTCACCGAGGTGCCGGCGGGCGGAAGCATCGACTGCAGCTACGACACCGGCAATCTCGCAAGCATGCCGACGGGTCCGAACGAGGCCACGGCGACCCAGCAGCTGTACGACTTCGCCAGCGATGGCACAGCGACTGCCGACGGCACGGTCGATTATTCCGGCAGTGAGGCCGTGGTGTTCCCGGCCGATCCGACGTCGGAAGTAGACGAGTGCATCGACGTCGACGACACCCTGGGTGGCTTCCTGGGGACGGTCTGTGCGGATGCCGCCCCGAAGCAATTCACCTACGACTACACGGCAGGTCCCTTCACGGCTGAGGCCTGCGGACAGGCGTTCATCGACAACACGGCCACCTTCACGACGAACGACCAGGGCCTGACGGGTGAAGCCCTCTGGCAGGTCGTGATCGACATTCCGTGCCCCAGCTGTACGCTGACCCAGGGGTACTGGAAGACGCACAACGTCGCGTTCTGGGGTGGTGCGCCGAACGATCCGACGTGGGATCTGGTCGGTGGGCCGAACGCCGTCTTCTTCGACAGTGACGACGGCGGTGTGAACCAAAACCTGCCCGCCGGTATCGACGACGGCAGCTACATCGACGCGATGTGGACGCCGCCCGCAGGCAACATGTACTTCCAGCTGGCCCGGCAGTACATCGCCGCGGAGCTGAACTCGCTGGCCTTCGGGAGCCTGGGCTCGTACCAGGACACCTTCGATGACGCGACCGACTTCCTGAACTTGTACAGTCAGGAAGACGTGGCCGGCGATTCGAACCTGAACAGCATGGCCCAGTCGCTCGCCAGCATCCTGGACGAGTACAACAACAGCGGCGACGAAGCCGGAGCGTGTGACCTCGATCCGATCTCGGTATCGCAGATCGCCACGGCGACCAACTAGAGCCTCCAACCCCGGTCCTTCGGGACCGGACAGCAGACGGCCCCGGCGGTCATCCGACCGCCGGGGCTTCTGCGTTCCATCAGGGGTGTCGGAAGGGCTCGTCACCCGGATCCGTTCTTGCCCTTCCCCTTTCCTCCCTTTTCCCCACCGCCTCCGCCTCCGCCGCTATGGCATTCGCCGTTCCCCTTGGCGTCGCAGGTCGTGACCTCCACCCTCTCCGACCACTCCGACGAGAGCTTGCCGAAGCCGTCATCCACCTGGGTCCGTACCATCACCTGGTAGGTGGTGTTGCCGTCGAGATATTCGGACGTGAACGTGAAGGTTGTCTGGGGATTCGCGACCGCGCCGGACCCGCCCCGGGGAATGAATCGGACGTAGTCGCCGCCCGCGATCTCGAACTCGAGATGCGTCCATCGCTCGTCGATATCGCTGGCGTAGACGGTGATCTCCGCGCGCTCTGTCGAGGAGGTGGCCGTGATCGTCGGCGTCGAGATCGGACCCCAATCCGGCGGTGAGTCAGGTGCCTCGGTGTCCACACCACGCCCGGAGTAGATCACGTGGGGGGGCGCACCCTCGGCATTCAGTACCCGGTTCCGCGACAGGGAGGCCGACAAGGAATCCGTCACCTGGGCTGCGGAGAGGGATCCTGCGGTACCGAGAAGAAGCGCCGCCACGCCGGCCGTGTGGGGGGAGGCCATGGAGGTTCCCGACAGGAGTCGCGTGGTCCCGTCCAGCCAGGCGGACTCGATGTTGACCCCGGGGGCGAACCAATCCACACAGGACCCGTAATTCGAGAACCCGGCCCGCAGATCGCTGGTGGCCGTCGCCGCGACCGTGATGGCGCTAGCGGCCGATGCCGGACTGGAGGTACAGGCGTCCCGATTGCTGTTGCCGGCGGCGACCGCCACGGTGAAGCCCAGTCCCGTGAGGCGCTCGACCGCTTCATTCAGCGTAGCGGACACGTCACCGCCGAGGCTCATGTTGACGACCCCGGGCCGGAGACCGTTGGCGGCCACCCACTCGAGACCCGCAATGACGTCAGCCCAGGTTCCTTTTCCTTCGCAGTCGAGGACCTTCACGGCCACCAGATCGACGCCCTTGGCCACGCCGTAGGTCGTGCCACCGATGGTGCCGGCGACGTGGGTTCCGTGTCCGTGGCAGTCCTCGGCGTCGTCCGGGTATCCGTAGCGGGCGCGACCGCCGAAGTCCGGGTGATTGATCTGGATCCCCGTGTCGACCACGTAGGCCGTGACACCCTCACCGGTACCTTCGTACTCGTATGCGCCGTCCAGCTCGGCCGGGCGCTGGTCGATCCGGTCCAGCCCCCAGGAGAGGGTGCCGGGCCCTTCCTGCTGTGTGCTGACGACGGCGTTCTCCTCCATGCGAACGATACGATTGTCCTTGAGGAGCCCGGCCCGGGCGGCCTCGGACACCGTACCGACGAAGCCGTTCACGAGGCGGGTGAAGACCCGCTCTGCGGCGAGCCCGTGGGCATTCGCCACCGCCGTCGGGTTCGTTCCCGGTTCGACGGTGATGATGAGCTCCTGGATTCCGGGTCCGCCCTGAGGCGTGCCGGTGGGTGCGTCGGGCCCTTCGGGGCCGAGGGTGGACTGGTCACAGGATGCCAGGACCAGCCCCGGGAGCAGAGCCAGGATC
>DATHRY010000353.1:0-2061 GCA_035464715.1 Longimicrobiales bacterium | reverse complement strand
CAACCATCACAACTTCGCCTGGCGGGAGGAGCACGGCGGCGAGGAGTTCGTGGTGATCCGGAAGGGGGCTACGCCCGCGTTCCCCGGGCAGCGGGGGTTCGTGGGTGGGTCCATGGGCGACGACGCCGTGATCCTCCAGGGTGCGGAGGACGGGTCCCGGGATCAGCAGGAGGCGCTCTTCTCCACGGTCCACGGCGCCGGACGGGTCATGGGCCGGATGGCAGCCAAGGGGACGTGGAAGCGGGGCCGGCAGGTGCAGCGGGGTCGGATCAGCCATGGGATGATGCACCGGTGGCTGGCCCGGAAGGGGGTGGTGCTACGGGGTGGCGACCTGGACGAGGCTCCCCAGGCGTACCGCCGGCTCCCGGACGTCTTGGCGGCCCAGGGGGACACGGTGCAGGTCCTGCACACCCTGCGGCCCCTGGTCGTGTGCATGGCGCCGGGCCGCACCGTGGACCCCTACCGGGACTGAGCCGGCCGACGCACCGCAAAGCGAAGAGGGGTCTCCCGGAGGTCCGCCTCCGGGAGACCCCTTCTCCAGATGGGGTCAGCGTCGTGCCGAGCCCCGGATCAGGCCCGGCTCAGGTCGTGCTTCGAGATGGGCAGAGACCGGATCCGGGTCCCCGTGGCGGCGTAGATCGCGTTGCACAGGGCAGGGATCACGGGAGGCAGCGTGGGCTCTCCGAGACCGGTGGGGTCGTTGTCCGTCTCGATGAACTGGACGTGGACCCGGGGCGACTCGCTCATCCGGATCAGCGGATAGTCGTCGAAGTTCGTCTGGACGACCCGGCCCTCGGAGATCGTGATCTCCTGACCGAGGGCGTGGCTGATCCCCTCGATGGCGCCTCCCTGCGCGTTGTTCTCGGCGTTGAGCGGGTTGATGATGTGCCGACCCACGTCCACCGCCGCCCACACGTCGTCCACCGAGAGCTGTCCGCGCTCGTTCACGGTCACCTGAACCACCTCGGCGACGTACCCCAGGTGGCTGTAGTGGAATGCGATGCCCTTCCCTGTGCCGGCAGGGAGACTGGAACGCTCGTTCCAGTTCGCCATCTCGGCGACGGCCTCCGTGACCCGGCGCATGCGGGTCGCGTCCATGGCCGTGTCGGAGCCCGCCGCATCCAGCAGGTCCAGCCGGAACTGGAGGGGATCGATCCCCGCCTCGTCGGCCAGCTCGTCGATGAAGCATTGGTAGACGAAAGCCAGGGCGTTGCTCCCCGGAGCCCGGAGGGCCCCCGTCGGGATGCCGAAGGGGATCAGGGTCGCACCCATCTCCATGTTCGGCACGCAGCCCGCAGGGAACTCGTTGTCCCGGACGCTGGCGCTGGAGGCGAACCGCTCACCCTCCCCGAAGGACACGAAGTGGTTCCGCCACGCCACCAGGCGTCCGGAGCCGTCCACGCCGCCCTCCAGGCGATGGTAGCCCGCCGGCCGGTAGAGATCGTGTTGGACGTCGTCCTCCCGGGTCCAGAGCAGCTTCACCGGGGTCCCCTCCATCTCCTGCGCGATCCGCGCGGCCTCCACCAGGTAGTCGTTGTACAGTCGACGCCCGAAGCCCCCGCCGATGCGGGTGAGGTGGATCGTGATGTCCTCCTCCCGCATCCCCAGGGTCTCGGCCACCATCCGGCGTCCGGACTCCGGGGTCTGGGTCGGAGCCCAGAACTCCATGCGGCCACCCTGGAAGAGCGCCGTGCAGTTCTGGGGCTCGAGGGGGGCGTGGGAGAGGAACGGGTACATGTAGTCGGCCTGGACCCGGTGCGGGGCACCCTCGAGGGCCCGGTCCACGTTCCCGTCGGAGCGCAGGGACTGGGCCGGCGGCTGTCCGAAGAGCTCCTCGGCCCGGGCCTGGAACCCTTCGCTGCTCTGAGACGCCGTGGCGCCCTCGTCCCATTCCACCTCCAGGACGTTGAGGCGGGCCTGGTTCAGGAGCCACCAGTTGTCCCCGACGACGGCCACCCCCGAGAGGAGGCCGGCCAGGTCGGTCCCGCCCTCCACCACGAATGCCCGCTGCACGCCCGGCGCCGCCTGCACCGCATCGAGATTCGCGCTACGGACGCGCCC
>DATHRY010000352.1:0-2029 GCA_035464715.1 Longimicrobiales bacterium | reverse complement strand
CGCCGGGTCTTCGCTGTCCAGCATCGGCCCGTTCCTGCGGTCCGTCTGCTCGGCTTCCCGGTCCAGGCGCCGCTCCCGCCGACGGGCGGCCAGGAGCTTTGCGGTGAGCGCACGGATCTCCTGGGGGTCGAACGGCTTCGCCACGTAGTCCACGGCGCCGGCCCGGATGGCCTTGACCGCGTCCGACGGACTGCCGTGAGCGGTCACGAGGATGACCCGCAGCCACGGGGCCTCCTCCAGAAGCTCCGGGATGACGTCGATCCCGGAGGTGGTCTCCAGCCGCATGTCCACGAAGGCCACGTCCACCATGTCCCGGGCCAGCCGGGCCATGGCCTCCTCGGCCGTGGCAACGGCCGCGACCTTGTGGGGGCCACCCCCGAAGCACTGGCTCAGCGCCTCCCGCGCCAGGGCCTCGTCGTCCACGATCAGAATGGAGAGGGACTCGCCGTTGTCGCTCATCTGCGCCTGAGGCCGCGCCTCGTGGGGGGAGTCGGGAAACTCGTCGTGGGCAACTTCCTGCCCGCGGGCGGGCGCCGTCAACTCGGTGCCGGTAGGGGCCATGGAGGGGTCCGGGCCGGAAGGGGTGGGTGGGAGACTCTTCCGAATGGTGCAAGGGTCGTTCCCGAGCCCGGGTGTAGCGCGGGGCGGTCCTCCGGGTATGGAGCCGTTCACTTCTGCAGGACTGCAACATCAGCCCTGCACGGCCCGCGGCCGGTCGGACGCCCAACATCGGGCCGGGTCCCGGGTAGGGGACTCGATGAGCCATCGAACCCCTGTCCCCCGCCCCTCTCCCGCCTCCGAGGACCGCGAGGCCAAGACCTCCCACGAGATCCTCCAGGAGGAGATCGCCCACGGCCTGGGCGAGCTCAACCGGCCCACGTCCGGCCTGTTGCTCTCGGGCCTCTCCGCCGGGTTGGACGTAGGTTTCTCCCTGTTCTTCATGGGGGTGATGCTCACGCTGCTGCTCCCGGCGGCCCCGGAGCCCCTGACCACGCTGCTGGTGGCGAACATGTACTCCGTGGGGTTCATCTTCGTCATCCTGGGTCGCTCCGAGCTGTTCACGGAGCACACGACGCTGGCGGTGTTCCCCCTCCTGAACGGGGACGCCACCGCCGGTCAGGTGGGCCGTCTCTGGGGCCTCGTCTACATGTCCAATCTCGTGGGCGCGACGTTGGCGGCGGTGATGGCCGTCGTCCTCGGGCCCCGGCTCGGGGCCATCGATCCCGAGGCCCTCACGACCATCGGGGGCCACCTCGTGGAGGCCGACACGGGCACGATGTTCCTGAGCGCCGTGGTGGCGGGATGGCTCATGGGGCTCCTGTCCTGGCTGGCCTCGGCGTCCCGGGAGACGATGGGCCGGATCCTGGTGGTCTGGCTCATCACCACCGGGATGGGGCTGGCGGGTCTCCACCACTGCATCGTGGGCACCGCCGAGGTCCTGGCGGCGGTCTTCGTGGGCGGCGGGGAGGTGACGATGGGCGACTACGGGCGCTTCCTGCTATGGTCGACCCTGGGCAACACCCTGGGTGGCGTCACGATGGTGGCCGTCCTCAAATACGGCCACGCGGTGCAGAGCTCCGACGCCGACTGACCCGGGCGCCCGCCCCGGACGCCTTCATGGACTTCCCGCGGGGAGACCCTTCACGGATTCCCCTCGCAGTGACCCCTCACGGAGACCCGATGCCGGACCCCCTCACCGACCCGGAGCGCCGGCTGGTGGCCGCGGAGAAGGAACGCCTGGACGCCGCGGCCCCGCCGGGGGATCCCCGCCTGGCGGGGTGCATGGTGGCCTTCGCCGGGATGGTGCTCATGACCGTCACACCGGCGTTGGGCGGGTGGTTCGAGATCACGCCGCCCCTGGGCTTCGGGGTCCTGGCGGCGGCGGTGTTCCTCCTCTTCGCCGGGGCCGCGGTGGGCCTGGGTGGGTCCGCGCTCCGGGCCCGGGCCGAGGCGCGGCGGCGGGGCGAGGCCCAGGCGGTGCTGCGGGACTGGCAGGGAGATGCGGCCACCCGGGAGGGCGCCATACGGG
>DATHRY010000351.1:0-10497 GCA_035464715.1 Longimicrobiales bacterium | reverse complement strand
TCGCCCGGGGCGCCCACCGTCCCGACCCGCTCGCCCAGGGTGTCCACTACGGTGACCCGGCGGGCCTGCCCGTCCAGGACGTACAGCCACCCCCGGGCGTCGAAGCCGACCCCGCTCACCTCCCCGAAGGCCGACCAGTCGGTGGCGTCGGCCCCGCCGAGGGTGTAGACCACCGGCGCCGTCCAGCCCAGGGGCACGTCACCCGGGGTCGACGGCCCTTCGAGGCCACATCCAACCCCCGCCACGAGTGTCCAGGGGAGGACCGACCGAAGTCGCCGCCACCAGGGGCCCGTCCGTCTCCCCACGATCATTCCCCCGCGTCCAGGACGAGGAGCACCGGCCCGTCGAGGGAGCCGGAGGGCGTCGAGCGAGGAAGGCTGGAGGCGGCGTTCACGAACGGGAGCCGTTGGAGGGCGGGTCCCGGAATATGGTCCCGCCACCGCCCCCTCGCCCACCCCGCGTCCGGCTCCCGGAAGGGGTGGGGCGGTTTCCCCGGGGCATCCCTCGCCCCAGCTTCGGCGCATGATCCGACCCCACGCCCCCCTGGACCTCCCCGCCCTTCGCCGCCACTACCCCATCCTGGCCGCGCGGAACTACCTGAACTCCTGTTCGCTCGGCGCCCTGTCCGACCGCGCCACCGCCTATCTGGAGGACTTCCAGGCCCGCTGGCACACCATGGGCGCTTCGGCCTGGTACGAGCACTGGTGGGGCCGCCTGGCCCTGCTCCGGGAACGGGTCGAGCACATCCACGGCGCCGCCCCGGGGACGATGGCTCTGCTTCCCTCCACCTCGGCGGCCCTCTCGGTGGTGATCGATGCCGTGCCGGAGCTGGCCCGGGGGACGGACCTCGGGACCGGCGCGGCGAGCCCCGTGGCCATCGCCCCCGGCGGCCGCTCCACGGGGCTGCGCAGGAACCGGGTGGTGATGAGCGAGCTGGACTTTCCGACCCTGGCGTACCAGTGGGCGACCCGGCCCGAGCTGGAGGTGGTGGTGCTCGAGAGCCCGGACGGCGTGGGCATGGACCCCCAGCAGTACGCGGACGCCGTGGACGAGCGGACCCTCTTCCTGGCCACGTCCCACGTCTTCTTCGCCACGGGGTTCGTGCAGGACCTGGGAGAGCTGGCGGCCATCGCCGGGCGAGCCGGCGCGTGGTCCCTGATCGACGGGTATCACGGGCCGGGACAGGTGCCGGTGGACGTGGGCGCGGCCGGCGTGGACATCTACACGTCGGGGCCGCTCAAGTGGCTCTGCGGCGGCCCGGGCCTCAGCTACCTCTACGTCCGCGGGGACCGGATCCCGGAGCTGACCCCCCGGGCCACGAGCTGGTTCGCCCACCGGGATCCGTTCGCCTTCGACCTCCGTGACTTCGAATACCAGGACGACGCCCGCCGCTTCGAGCTGGGTACCCCGGCACTGGCCACGGTCCACACCGCCCTTGGGGGTCAGGAGCTCCTTGAGGAGGTGGGGCTGGATCGGGTGCACCAGAGGTGCGCCGACCTTCGCGAGCGGCTCGTCGAGGGGTGCCGCCGACACGGTCTCCGCCTCCGCATCGCCGAGGACCCGGCCCGTCGTTCTTCGATCGTGATGGTCGAACACCACGATCCCAAGGGCGCCGTCCGCAGCCTCGACGAGGCCGGGATCATCGTGGACAGCCGCCCCGGACACGTGCGGGTCAGCCCCCACGTCTACAACACGGAAGACGAGGTCGATCAAGCGGTTACGGCGCTGGCGGGACTCTCGCCGAAGAACTGAATGCTTGAATCTCCGGCGCGGTGGCCGGTAGCGTTCAGAGAGACCTTCGAGCGACCCGTGGACCTCCGTGGGGCCTTCGCGGCCACCGGGGGTCCGAGTCTTCCTCCCCTCGGGAGCATCCATGCGCAAGCTCGTCATCGCGGTCCTGATCGCCGCGCTCCTCGTCCCCGTGCCGGGAGCGGGCCAGGGTCTGGGGATCGGCGCCAAGCTGGGGACCCTCGGGTACGGCGTGGACGCCGGCCTGTCCATGGGAAGCCGCTTCGTGCTCCGGGGAGGCGTGGCCTTCTCGCCCCAGCGGCTCTTCCTCACCGACATCATCCCGGCCGACATCTCGGGGATCGACTACAGCCTCGAGCCGCCCCGCACCACGCTGACGCTCGGCGTGGATGCCCAGCTGGTGGGCCCCCTGAAGCTCATGGGCGGGATCATGTACCGCTCCGAGGACCTCGTGGCCCGGGGCGACGCGGACGGCCCGGTCCGGATCGGCGACACGACCTACGACGTCACCGGAAGCACGGTGTGGGCACGGCTGGAGCAGAGCACGGTGATGCCCTACGCGGGCCTCGGGCTCGGCAAGCTCACCAGCCTGGGCTTCGGTGTCTTCCTGGACGCGGTGCTGGCCTACTCGAGCCGCTCCGAGGTGGTCATGAGCGCGTCGTCGGACCTTTCCCTGATCCCGGGATTCGACGAGGACCTGCAGCGGGAGGCCGACGACTTCGTGGAGGACGCGGGGCTGATCAAGAACTTCTATCCGATGCTCCAGTTCGGGATGAAGTTCGGCTTCGGGTTCTGACCACCTCCCTCCCCGCCGCGGGACCGCTCCGGCCTCGAGCCTCTCGGTAGCGACCGGACCTCCGAGCCGCCACACCCGCGTGACGACGTCACGCGAGAGGACGGCCTCGAGGATCCGGAGGGACGCCGGTGGGGAGCTACAACGCAGCGAGCTGGCTGGTCGACCGCCACGTCGCCGAGGGACGCGGCGAGCGCATCGCGTTGCGGTGTGAAGGACGCTCCACCAGCTACACCGGACTTCAGGCCGAGGTGTGGCGGGCCCAGCACGCGCTCGCGGAGCTGGGCGTCGGAGCCGGGGACCGGGTCGCCCTGGGCATGGTCGACGACGAAGCCCTCGTGGCGTGCTTCATGGGCGCGCTTCGTTCCGGGGTGATCCCGATCCCGCTGTCGACCGTGCTCACCGGCGCGTCCCTCGGGGCGATGTCGCCGACGCCGAGGCCGCCGCCGTCGTCGTGTCCGCCGCCTTCGCCCACCGGCTCGACGACATCGCCTGGCTCGCGCCGTCCGTGGCCCACGTGGTCCTGGCCGGCGAGCCCCCGGCGACCCCCGGCGGCCCGCCCGACGGGGCAACCCACCGCTGGTCCGCTTTCACCGACCGCGGCGAGGCGCCGGTGGCGCCCTCCGGGGGGATCTGGGTGTCGCCGGCGGAGGTGGAATCGGTCCTGGTGGCCCATCCCGACGTGCTGGAGGCGGCGGTGGTCGGGGGGCGGGACGCACAGGGCCTGGAGATCACCGTGGCCTACCTGGTGCCCCGGGCCAGCCGCAGCATCGACGCCGCCGCCATCGAGGCCCACTGCCGGGAGCACATGGCGGCCTTCAAGCGGCCCCGGCGCCTGGTCGTCGCCGACGAGCTGCCCCGGACCGCCACCGGGAAGATCCAGCGCTACCGGCTGCGCGGGCGGGAAACGGGCGCGACGGGCTGACCGTCGTGTCTCAGGGTGGCAGGGTGTCCGGGGCGGATCCCGATGGAGGAAGGGCCCCCGGGATGTGCTCCCGGGCCACGTCCGCGACCGTCTCCAGGAGCTCGGCCAGCGCCCGCCTCCGCCTCGCCACCACGTGGCGATAGATCTGGCGGGCGCCCAGGAAGGCGACACCCATCGTGGCGGCCGGAACCGCCACCGCCAGAAGCCCCGCCCCCGCGCTGATGGCCACCGGCAATCCGACGCCGAGCCCGATGCCGGCCCCGGCCCCGAAGGTGGTGCCTCCCAGGAGCCCTGCCGCCATCTGATGGAGGTTCTCCTCCACCTGGATCCGGGTCTCGCCCCCCCGGACCGACACCACGACCTGGGTCGAACGGGTCTTGTTCCTGGACTCGACCCGCCAGGTCAGCGTCCGCCCCAGGAGGGCCACCGTGCCGTGGTCCTGGGCCAGGGCCTGGGCCGCCGCCACGACCGGCTCGTAGCCCTCCGGGTCCATCTCCCCGGGCAGCGAGATCTCCCGGACCAGGGTGAGGCGCTCGCCGGCCATGCGGGACAGGACACCGCCCTGGAGCTCGCCGCTGTCCATCTCCAGCGCCGCCTGCCGCAGGTGCCCGACGTCGATGTCGGCCTCCCGGGCGATCTCCTCGAGCTCGTCCAGGGTGAGCCCGTCCGAGGCCAGCTCCCGCGCCGCCCGCTCCTGTCGGATCTCCGTGGCCCGCTTGAGGATCCGCGCCACCTCGTTCTCGTCGTAGCGGCGGGGGAGCTTGTTGCTCACGCGGGAACGCCCCGGAACGAGGGACGTGGTGTCACGATCACTCCTCCTTCCGGGCCCACCGTTCCGAGTCCCGCAGGCGGTACTTCTCCAGCACGCCCTCCAGCGCCTCGGCCAGGTCGATCCCCTGCTGGTTCGCGATGACCAGGAGGACGAAGAGCACGTCGGCGAGCTCCTCGCCCAGCTCCTGGTCCGCCTCGTCCGGCTTCTTCTGCTTGGGCCCGAAACGGTGGTTCATGAGGCGGGCCAGCTCACCCACCTCTTCGGTGAGCCGGGCGAGGTTCACCAAGGGAGGCCAGTAGCCCTCCTCGAACTGCCCGATCCAGGCGTCCACCCGGGCCTGGGCCTCCTTCAGCTCCATGTGCTCTCTCCTTCGGGCTGCGTCCCCGGACCCACCACGCGCCACCGCGTGATCCCCGTCGTCATGGGACCAGCACCACCTTCCCGAACACGTCGCCGGCCTCCAGGAGCTCGTGGGCGGTGCGGGCCTCCTCAAGGGGCAGGACCCGGTCCACGACCGGCTGGAAGGCGCCTTGGAACACGAGCTCCATCACCTGCCGGAACTCCGCCGGCGTGCCCATGGTGCTCCCCAGGAAGGCGAGCTGCTTCCAGAACACGTGCCGGAGGTCCAGCTCCACCTTGGGCCCGGCGGTGGCCCCGTAGCTGACCAGGCGCCCCATCACGCCCAGGCTCCGGAGCATGCCGGACCAGAGGGGGCCGCCCACCGAGTCCAGGATCACGTCCACACCGCGGCCGGCCGTGTCCGTTCGAAGGGCCGCGACCCAGTCCCCGTCCAGGCGGTCGTAGACGTGGTGGGCGCCGAGCTCCCGGGCCCGCTCCACGTGGGGCCCGGACGTCAGGACGTGGACGGTCGCCCCGGCGTGCCGGGCGATCTGCGTCCCGGCGGTGGCCACGCCACCGGAGCCCCCCGTCACCAGCACCCGCTCTCCGGGACGGAGGCCCGCCCGGGCCCGGAGCCCGTGCCACGCGGTGACGAAGTTGAGCGCCGCCGCGGCCGCGGTCTCCATGGACACCGCATCGGGAACCGTCATGAGGTTCGCCGCGGGGACCACCGCGTACTCGGCGAAGCCGCCGTCGGTGTGCTCCCCGATCAGGCGGAACCGTGGAGCCCGCAGGCCCGGCGCCGGAGGGCCGGCGTCGTACCAGTCGTAGTCCAGGCTCGGATCCACCACCACCCGGGTGCCGACCTCGGCCGCCACACCCGGCCCCACGGCGTCCACGACGCCGGCGATGTCGGACCCGCCGATGTGGGGCATGGTGGTCTCGATGGGGAGCCCCCGCCGTACCCAGAGGTCCAGGTGGTTCAGGGCCGCCGCGCCGACCCGGAGCCGCACCTCGCCGGGACCGGGGTCCGGCACGGGAACGTCCTCGACCCGGATCACCTCGGGGCCTCCGTTCTCGTGGAAGCGGGCGGCACGCATGGAGCTCATCGGGTCGGTTCCAGGCGAGGCCGATCCGCGACGGCGGGGGTGCGGTCGGTCCCGAGAATCGGCCGAGCAGGGGGCGGCAGGCGGCGCATCGCGGAGTGGGTGGAGGGGGGATCGCGGGCCGTGGCGGATTCCCGATCCGGCCACGGGCCGGAAGGTAGAGTCGGCCTCCCCCGGGAACCACCCCGGCCTCCGGGACCCGACGGACTGCGGCCCTTCCCCCGCGGGCACCGGCTCCGCATTGTCGTCCACCTCTCGAGCCCACGCCGGTGCCTGCCCGCGAACCCACGCGGTTGCCTGCCCGCCCCGCCCCGGACGCATGATCGTCTCGACGCCCCGCGCACCGATCCATCGCCCTCGTATCCGCCTGCCCCTCGTGTTCCTCCTCGCGGCCCTCGCCTGCGTGGGCGCGGGCCCCGTCGGGGCGCAGGTGGTTCAGAGCGAGCGGGGAAGGGTGTCCCAGACCATCGACGGGACCACGATCTCCATCGACTACGGGCGTCCCCGCATGAAGGGCCGGGGCGAGGAGCTCACGGACGTGGCCTGGGTCGGGGACCACCGATGGACGCCGGGTGCCGACTGGGCCACCACGATCACCGCCAATCGGGACTTCGACCTGAACGGACATCGGGTCGGAGCGGGAACCTGGACCGTGTTCATCGACCTGGAGCCCGATGCCTGGACCCTGCTGCTGGATCCGGCGGACTCCGTCTACCACACGGAGCCACCGCCGGATCGGGAGGGGCAGATCCGCTTCGAAGTCGAGCCCCGGAAGGGCCCCTTCATCGAGACGTTGATGTTCTGGATCCCCGAGACCCGGATGTCCGGCTTCGACCTCCTCCTGAGCTGGGGTCGCACGGAGATCCCCTTCGAGGTCCGGGTCGATCCGACCTTCGAGACGACGGTGGACCGGGAGGCGGGCGACGCGTTGCTGGGCGAGTACACCTTCATGTGGGTCGGCGAGCCGGACACGGCCGTCCCGTTCCGGGTCTTCTGGTCGGGCGAGCATCTGGACGTGGAATCCACCGATGTCGACACGGGGGACGCCTTCCACGGCCGTTTCCTGCCTCGGGGCGCGGACTTCTACTGGCTGGGCGAGGTCCGGGACGGGCACGTGTTCGACATCGAGGTGGACATCCTCTACGAGGTCGTCCGGGACGACGGCGGCAGAGCCGTGGGGCTCGACGCCCGCTGGGCGGACGATTCGGTGATCGCGACGGTCCGGTAGCCATCCCGTACGGGCCGGGCCGACTGTTACTTTTCCGGCATGTCCGACCCAACCCCTTCCGACCCCGGATCCGACGCTCCCCCGGACGGTGCCGCCACGCCGGACGCCGACGGCAGCCCGGTGGACGACACCACCCTGGGCGGGTACTTCCGCGTCCACGACCGGCCCCCGGCCTTCGAGGGCCCCGACGGGCACCCCTACACGGTGACCGTCGAGGTGGAGAAGGTGGCGGACCTGCGCGCGCCCTTCGAGGGCTATCTGGTCTTCCCCCGCTGGGCGCTCAACGGGCTGGGGATCGTCGGGCACGTCACCACGCCGACCCTGTGGCGGGGCCGCTCCGCCGACGAGGTCCGGTTCACGGCCGGCGAGACGCCCCTCCAGACCGTCCAGGCTCACCTGTATACCGCCGTCGACGAGACGGACTGACACCATGCTCCGCAACTCCCTCATCGCCCTCGGCGGGTCGAAGACCGCCAAGGCCGTGGTCACCCGCACGCCCCTTCGGGCGATGGCGCGTCGCTTCGTTCCGGGCGAGACGGTCGACGAGCTGGTGGCGGCCATCCAGGACGCCAACCGGACCGGGCTCACGGCCACCGGCAACTACCTCGGTGAATCGGTCCACGACGAGCCCAATGCCCGGCGCGCGGCGGACGTCTATCTCAAGCTCCTGGACCGGATCCACGAGAATCAGCTTCTGGCCAACGTCTCCCTGAAGTTCACCCAGCTGGGCCAGGACATCAGCGACGCCTTCCTGGCCCGGAACCTGGGTCGGGTCCTGGAGCGGGCGAAGGAGACGAAGACCTTCATCCGCTTCGACATGGAGGGGTCGGACTACACCCAGCGGACGCTGGACGCCTTCGAGCACCTGTGGCAGGACGGCTGGCGGGACATCGGGGTCGTCCTCCAGAGCTACCTGAAGCGGACCGCCGGGGACGTGGCCCACATGAACGAGCTCGGCGCCCGGGTGCGCCTGTGCAAGGGCGCGTACGCCGAGCCGGCCTCGGTGGCCTTCCAGGACCCGCGGCGGGTGGACCGGAGCTTCGTGGAGCTCATGCAGATGCTTCTCACGGACGGCAATTACCCCGGCATCGCCACCCACGACGAGGCCATGGTCCAGGCCACCGTGGACTTCGCCCTGGACGAGGGCATCGGCCCGGACCGCTTCGAGTTCCAGATGCTCCACGGCGTGCGCCGGGATCTGCAGGAGCGCCTCATCCGGGACGGATGGCGGGTCCGGGTCTACATCCCCTTCGGCGAGCACTGGTACCCCTACCTGATGCGGCGCCTGGCCGAGCGCCCCGCGAACATGCTCTTCCTGGCGGGGAGCGTCGTGCAGGAGTCCCCCCTGGGATTCCTCTGGCCCAGGAGGAAGGGGGGGAACCATCGCGGTGGGTGAGGAGCCCTTCCTCCGGATCACCGAGGTCTTCCACTCGATCCAGGGGGAGTCCACCTGGACGGGCCTGCCCTGCACCTTCATCCGGATCACCGGGTGTCCCCTGCGGTGCGTCTGGTGCGACACCACCTACTCCTTCCACGGCGGAGAGCGGCGCACCCTGACGAGCCTGGTGGAGGAGGCCGAGGCCATAGGGACGCCCCTGGTCGAGGTCACCGGCGGCGAGCCCCTGGTCCACCCCAACGCCTTCGAGCTCATCCGCCGGCTCCTGGACCGTGGGTTCACGGTCCTGGTGGAGACCTCCGGTGCCGTGGACGTGGCCCCCCGGGATCCTCGCTGCCACCTGATCATGGACCTGAAGTGCCCCGGGTCCGGCGAGGTCGAGAAGAACCTCTGGGCGAACCTCGACCACCTCGCCGCCGGAGACGAGGTGAAGTTCGTGGTGGCGGACCGGGCGGACTGGGACTGGACCGCGCAGGTGATCCGTGAACGGGGCCTGGACGCCCGGGTCCGGGACGGCACGCTGAAGGCCCTCCTGGTCTCGCCGGTCCACGGGTCGGTGGACCTGGAGGCCATGGCGGGGTGGATCCTGGAGTCCGGGCTGCCGGTCCGCTTCCAGACCCAGCTCCACAAGCTGATCTGGGATCCGGAGCGGCGCGGGGTCTGAGGGGGCCCCCCCGGGCCCACTGGGCATGGGGGATGGCGACGGCTACCTTCTCCACCGTTTCTTCTCAGGAGGTCGGCGTATGCCGCAGGTCGCAGGGTATCGGACCATGCATCCCCTCGTCGCATGCGCATCCCTGCTCTTCCTGATTCCGCACCCGCGGTCCGCCCAGGAGTCCGCCCCCGAATCCCTGGGGGTCGTGGAGTTCGGCGCCTCCTGCGACCCGGCGGTCCTGGACGACCTCGACCGGGGGTTCGCGCTGCTCCACCACATGACCTATCCCGCGGCGTCCTCGGTCTTCCAGGAGGTGGCCGAGGTCGATCCGGACTGCGCGGTGGCCTACTGGGGGGCCGCCATGACGCACTTCCAGCCGCTCTGGCCCAACCGGCCGACGCCGGAAGACCTGCGCGCGGGATGGGCGTTGGCTCGGGAAGCCCGCCGACGCGTGGCACCCAGCGGCCGCGAGGCCATGTTCGTCGCGACGGGGGAGGCCTTCTTCGACCCCGACGGGGATCCGGACTACTGGACCCGGATCGAGCGGTGGGCCGCGGCGACGAAGGCGCTGTTCGACGCCTATCCCGAGGACCGGGAGGCCCGGGCCTTCTTCGCCCTGTCCCACCTGGCGACGGCCTCCCGGGGCGACGCGGCGCGGCACCACCAGGAGGCCGCGGACGTCCTGGCCACGATCCTCGCCGAAGAGCCGGCGCACCCCGGAGCCGTCCACTATCTCATCCACGCCAACGACTTCGGCGGGCGGGAGCGCCTCTCCCTCGACGTGGTGCGGAGCTACGGCGACATCGCGCCGGCCAACCCGCACGCGCTCCACATGCCCACGCACATCTTCGTGCGACTCGGGGAATGGGAGAGCGTGATCGAATGGAACCGGCGGGCGGCGGCCGCTGCGCTCCTGCAGCCGGTGGGGCCCGGGGGGGCGTACGTCTGGGACGAGTATCCCCACGCGGTCGAGTACCTGGTCTACGCCGAGCTTCAGCGAGGTGACGACGCGGCGGCCGAGGCGCTGATCCGGGCGCTCCACGACACGCCCGCCCTCCAGCCGAGCTTCAAGACCGCCTTCCACCTGGCCTCGACCCCGGTGCGACTGGCCGTCGAGAGGAAGAGCTGGGCCGAGGCCGCGGCGCTCCCGGCGCGCGACCCCGCCACCCTGGACTGGGACGCGTTCCCGTGGCCCGAAGCCCTGGTCTGGTTCGGCCGCGGGCTGGGGGCGGCACACCAGGAGGGATCCGAGGAGACCGTGGCGGAGAGCGTGGATCGGCTCCGGCAGCTGTCCGCGGGAGCCTCGGCGCAGGGAGAGGCCGTGTTCGCCACACAGATCGACGTCCTGCGATTCGAGGTGGAGGCGTGGGGAGCGCTGGCCACGGGGGACGCCGACCAGGCGGTGTGGCTGCTCGAGGAGGCTGTGGACCTGGAAGAGGCCACGCCCAAGCACCCGGTGACACCGGGCCCGATGCTTCCCGCCCGGGAGCTCCTCGGGGACCTGTACCTGGCCCTGGGGCGCCCCGGCATGGCC
>DATHRY010000350.1:0-1904 GCA_035464715.1 Longimicrobiales bacterium | reverse complement strand
TGCGGGCCGGTTTCTCGCTGGGTCGGCAGAAGTCCGAAGCGATGGCGGGAGAGGCGCCCGCCACCACGGCCCGGAGGGCCGCCCCGAGCTCGGCGATCTCGGCGAAGGATCTTTGGTCGGCCTCCCAGTCCTCGCCCCGCTCGGCGGTCAGCGCCCCGTCGGAATCCATCGTCGGCAGGGCGGCCCGCACCCGCTGCTCCAGGACCCTCGGGTCCCGGGCATCGTACAGCACGTCCAGGGCGCAGAGCCCGGTGTCCTGCAGGGTGAGGCGGGTGTCGTCGGCATTCACCGCGACCACCACCCGGGCCGGGTCTCCCAGCCGGGCCGCCGCCCATCCCTCCAGGGCGGGCTCGGCCATGGCCCGGGGGCGCCCGGGACTCCAGGACCCCGTCCCCGTATCCAGCACCACCATGATCCGGTGCCCGTACGGCATCCCCGGCGCCGGCGTGCGGACGACGTCGGGCTCGGGCGGGGGCACCTCTCCCGACCCGGCGGTGCTCAGCGTGGCGCTGGCTCGGGAGGTGTTGCCCCGGACGATCTGGTGCACCGACTCGGCGAGCAGCAGATCCGCAGCAGCGTCGGCGGCGCCTGCCGCATCCCGGATGATCCCGGAGATCTTCTGCCATTCCCCGTCGGTGACGGCCGTCCAGTCCGCCGGGTCGAGGTACGGGTTGTCCGGGGGGAGCAGGTCCAGCTCGGCGCGGATCGCGGCCTCGGCCGTCGCGCCATGTTTGAACCGCTCGATCAGCGCGAGGCCGTCCACCACGTTGTTGGCGGCGATGGCCTCCACCGCTTCGGGCGCCACCTCCTCGTCCCGGTCCGTGAGGCGTCCCACCAGGAGGGGAGCCACACGCCTCAGACCCAGGATGAGCCGGTCGAGCCCGGCCTCGTGGAGCGCCCGCTCGATGCGGTAGCCCAGGAGGGCCCCGAGGGGCTGCCCCTGGCGCACGCCGTCGATCAGGTGGAGGCCGGTCCGGACCCGCTCACTGGACAGGTCGATGGCGTAGGCTCCGTCCCCGCCGGCGTCGGCGTTGTGGGTCAGGTATGCGCTCCGGAGGATCCCGGCCGTGGCCGCGTGATCGAGGCTGGGGGCGTGGATGTAGCCCCCGTCCGGCCGAGCGCCCACCCCGGGGGCCAACCCCTCCACCCAGCCGAAGGCGCCGACGGTGAGCCCGTCGGGGGTCTCGGCCCTGAGGGTGGCCCTGCGGCGGTCGACGACGCCGGTGATCCAGGCGTCCAGGCGGTGGGAGCAGAGGTCGAGGGATTCGCCGAATAGGATCGCCCGCTGCCTCAGGTCCGTGTCCCGGAGCTTCGCCATCCCCTCCCGCACCTCGGACAGGCGGGCCCGGGCCCGGAGCCAGGCCATGGTCCCCCAGAGCGCCACCTCGGCCTTCACCTCCGGGATCGTGCTCTGCTCGGCGAGATGGGCGAAGGAGGTCCGGACGGCGCCCAGGGGCTGGTACCCCTTGAGGGCCAGGTGACCCGGCTCCTCGATGTCGACCGCCTGGACCAGCCGGTCCGCCTCCTCGTGGAGCGCGGCGGAGGAGACGTCCTCCTGGCCCGCCAGTGCCCGGAGGCGAGAGCGCTGCGTGTCGTCCAGCTTGCTCGTGTGCGTGAGCATGCCCGTGAAGCGGTCGGGCGGCGCGGCGGCATCAACGTCGCGCCGGGCGGCGTCGAGGGCCAGCCCCAGCATCGCCTGCAGGACGCTCCGCACCGTGGGAGGCTCCCCGGCCAGGAGGCCGTCGATGTAGGCAGGGTCCGTGGCGTGGACCAGGGGGAAGGTGAGGGGCCGGGGCCGGTGGGACAGCGCGCCCAGCCCATGGAGCGTATCCGGATCGACGCCGGTGACCAGGAGGAAGATCCGCTCGAGATCGACCTCGAAGTTCCACGCGAGCACCTTGTCG
>DATHRY010000349.1:0-7839 GCA_035464715.1 Longimicrobiales bacterium | reverse complement strand
TGTGCCGGTAGTCCCGGCGCACCGCCCAGCCCGCCGGCCGCTCATCCCCGGTGAGCGTGTCCATGGCCGTACGGGGAACGCCCTTCACGGCCCGGATCCGGGCCGGCACGATGGGCGTCACCTCGGCCCTACCCCGGGACTCCGGGGGAAGCAGCTCCACGATGCCCTCCCGCTGGTCCTCCTGGACGTCGAAGAGGAGGAGGTTCGGCTGCCCCTCTACGCTCTCCAGGGCGAGCTCACGGCCCAGGTTGGAACGGACCTGGAGCACCGTGGCCACGACGAAGGTCCCGAAGCCCAGGGCCAGCGTCACCGCCACCGTCTGGTTCCGGGGCCGGAAGAGGTTGGAGAGCCCCTGGCGCAGCGGATAGGGCCCCCGCCTCGGGACCCGGTCCCGGACGATGCGGACCAGCATCCACCCGGCGGCCCAGAGGACGCCGGTGGTGACGGCCAGCCCGGCGGCGAACCCGAGGCCCTCCTGCCATGACGGCGCCTCGGCCACGCTCAGGGCCAGCACCGAAGCGGCGCCCAGGGCGATGGCCCCCCACCGGAGCGGGTCCACCCGCCGTCGCTCCACCTCGGCGGCCTGGCGCAGGGCCCGGAGGGGCGACGCGTCCCGGATGGTGAGGAGAGGCAGGAGGGCGAAGACAAGGGAGACCCAAAGCCCCGTCCCGACTCCCCAGCCTACCACGCCCCAGGCCACCCGGGTCTCCACCTCCACGGGGAGGATCGCGGAGAGCACCCCCGGAAGGGCCTGCTGGATCGCCACGCCGGCTGCGGCCCCCAGGAGCGCCCCGGCCAGCCCCAGCCCTGCCGCCTGAAGGAGGTAGGCCGAGAAGACCGTGGCCTGCCGGGCGCCCAGGCACCGGAGGACCGCCACCTCGGTGAGGCGCTCCTTCACGAAGACGTGGATGGCGCTCCCCACCCCCACCCCGCCCAGGAGGAGGGCCCCGAGCCCCACGAGCCCCAGGTAGCGCCCGAGCCACCCCACGGCCTCGGTGACGTCCCGGGCCTGCTCCTCGGCGGTCTCGACCCCCACGCGGGCGTCCCGGAAGAGGTCCTCGTAGCGGGTCTCGACGCCGGCCCGGTCGGCGGGCTCCGGAAGCTCCACGAAGGTCTCGTAGCGGACCAGGCTGCCGAAGCCGATGATCCCGGTGCGGTCCAGGAACGCCTCGGTCACGTACACCCGGGGCCCCACCGCCGTCTGGAAGCCCAGCGAGGTGGGCAGCTCCTCCACGGTGCCCAGGATCTGGGCCGGCTCGCCCCCCACGCGGAGGGTGTCGCCCACCGCCACGTCCAGCTGGGTCAGGACGGCGGGGTCCACGAGGAAGCCCTCGTCCCGGTTCGCGTGCCAGAGCCCGTCGGGCCGGGTGACGGCCGCACCGTAGAAGGGCCAGCCGCCCTCCACCGCCCGGACCTGCAGGAGCCGGGTCAGGCCGCTGGAGGGGGCCAGGACCATGCTCCCGGCCGTGGTGACCCGGGATACCCGGTGTCCCGCTGCGGAGAGGGAGTCCACCACCCGCTGCGCCGAATCGGCGAGCGGTGTCCGGGAGGACAGGCGCAGATCGGCCCCCATCAGGACCTGGGCTTCGGCCCGCACGGAGCGCTCGACGTCCTCCCGGAAGGACCGCACCGCCACCAGGGCGGCCACCCCGAGGGCGATGGAGAGCATGTAGACCCCCACCCGGCGGAGGCTCTGGCGGCTCTCCCACCGGGCGAGGAGGAAGGGGAAGCGCGTCACGCGGGCGCCCCGATCTCGTCGGCCACCAGGCGACCTCCGGCGAGGCGGATCACCCGGGGCGCCCGCCCGGCCAGCTCCAGGTCGTGCGTCACCATGACCAGGGTGGTGCGGGACTCGGCGTTGAGCTCCTCCAGGAGCGTGATGATCCGGGCGCCGGTGGTCTGGTCGAGGTTCCCGGTGGGCTCGTCGGCGAAGAGGATCCGGGGTCGGGTGGAGAAGGCCCGGGCCAGCGCGACCCGCTGGCGCTCCCCCCCGGACAGCTGGACCGGGTAGTGGTCCATGCGCTCGCCGAGGCCCACCCGCTCCAGGAGCCCGGTGGCCCGCTCCCGCCGCTCCGGGGCCGTTCCTTTGCCGAGGAGCTCCAGGGGGACCAGGACGTTCTCCAGGGCGGTCAGCGAGGGCAGGAGGTGGAACGACTGGAAGACAAACCCCACATTCCGGGCGCGGAACGAGGCCCGGTCGTCCTCGCCAAGGGCCGAGAGGTCCTGGCCGTCGAGGATCACCCGCCCCCGGGAGGGGGTGTCCAGCCCCGCCAGAAGTCCCAGGAGAGTGGTCTTGCCGCTCCCGGACGGTCCCAGGATCGCCACGATCTCCTGGGCCTCCACGGTGAGGTCCACGTCGACCAGAACCGGAAGCGGCCGACCGCCACTCCGGTACGTCTTTCCCAGTCCCTCGGCCACGATGACATGCGACACCCGCCCGCTCCTCTCCTGATCGTTCTGGCCTGCGCGGCCTGCACCGGGGGGGACGTTCCGGGAACGTCCCGCGCCGCCGACGAGGCCGCCGCGCCCCGGTCTGAACCCCCCGTGGCCGGGGAGGGATCCCGAGACACCCCCGGCGAGGCCCCGCTTCGCCTCGTCGTCCTGGGGACGAGCCTCACCGCCGGCCTGGGCCTGGAGGACCCGGCCACCCAGAGCTGGGGCGCCCGCCTGGGGGCCCGGGCCCGGGATGCGGGGATGGCGGTGGACGTGGTGAACGCCGGGGTCAGTGGGGACACCAGCGCCGGCGGGCTCCGGCGGCTGGACTGGATCCTCCGGGAGCCCGTGGACGTGCTGGTGGTGGAGCTCGGGGCCAACGACGGCCTCCGGGGCCTCTCGGTGGAGGCGATGGCGGCCAATCTCCGGGAGATCGTGGAGCGGACCCGCGCCGTCTGGCCCGGTGCCGAGATCGTCCTGGCGGGCATGGAGGCGCCCCCGAACCTGGGGGCCGGCTACGTGGAGGACTTCCGGAACGTCTTCATCGAACTGGCCGAGGCGGAGGACCTGGGGCGGATCCCGTTCCTGCTGGAAGGCGTGGCCGGGGAGCCGTCCCTGAATCAGGCCGACGGCATCCATCCGACCGCGGAGGGCCACGCCCGGATGGCCGCCACGGCCTGGCCCGTGGTCGAGGAGGCTCTGCGGGCGGCCCGGGCGCGCCAGGAGGCGGCGGCATGAGGTGGATGAAGCTGTTCATCTCCGGCGTGGCCGGGGTCCTGGTGGCGTTCCTGGTGATCGGCCTGATCCTGAGCGGGGCCTGGTCGGCGGAGCGGGAGCGTGTGGTCGCCGCGCCTCCGGAGGCGGTGGCGCCCTATCTGACGGACCTGGCCCGGTGGCCGGAGTGGTCGTCCATGGGCCAGGTGGAGGGGGAGCTGTCGGATCCCTCGTCGGGGCCCGGGGCCACCCTGTCCTGGGACGATCCCCAGTGGGGCCAGGGGGAGTTCACCCTCACCACCGCCGACGCCCGGGAGGTGGCCTACGAGGTCCGGGTGGAGGACGGGTCGCTCCGGACCCGGGGGCGACTCACCCTGACGCCGGAGGGCACCGGGACCCGGATCGTGTGGCGCGAGGAAGGCGACTTCGGCCGGAATCCTCTCCTGGCCTGGTTCGCTCTGGGGATGGAGCGGGTCCAGGGCGCCGAACTCGAGAAGGGGCTCGACGCCCTGGCGGGGCTGGTGGAGGGCGATCGCGTCGAGGGCGCGGGCATTCCCCCCTCCGGGTGACCGGCGGCGGGCCCGGTCCCGCGGACGGCCGCCCGCCCGGCAGACTCAGCTGATGGGGGGCCGCGCCCGCAGGATGAACAGCCCCTGCTTGTGGCTGGTCACCAGGATGTTGCCGCTCTCGAAGAAGGGGTAGTTGCTCCAGCTCCCGTCGAAGAACCCCGGCACCTCGGGCGCGAAGG
Source organism: Longimicrobiales bacterium (assembly GCA_035464715.1). Classification (GTDB taxonomy): domain Bacteria; phylum Gemmatimonadota; class Gemmatimonadetes; order Longimicrobiales; family Gaopeijiaceae; genus Gaopeijia. The sequence continues at coordinate 3,944 of DATHRY010000349.1, read as the reverse complement.
GCGCCGTGTCGAAGTACGCCACCTCCCGGGGATTCACCGGATCGGTGATGTCGATGACCCGCAGTCCGGCGGCGTAGTTCGACTGGTACATGAGGTTGCCCCGGACGTAGAGGTTGTGGTCCGTGGCGTTGTTGGCCGCCAGGTAGACCCCGGCGAGCACGGGATCGTCCAGGTCGGAGAGATCCCAGATCATGGTGCGGGTGGCGTCGGTGAGCCCGTTCATCTCGTCGAGCTCGTCGTTGACGTAGAGGTACCGGTGGTCGTCGGTGAGCCAGCCCTGGTGGATGTAGGCCGTGTTCGGCATCTGGGCCTGGGCCAGGACCCGGGTGGCGTCCCGGTCGGTGACGTCGCCGATGGACACCGCCGTCTCGCTGAACGCGAGGCAGATCTCCCGCCCGGCGTGCTCGGCGTCGGGCCCCCGGTAGAGGACGCACTGGGCGTCGTGGGTACCGCCCGTGGACGAAAGGCCCACCGTCGGATCGGTGTAGCAGCCGGCGAAGGTCGGGTTCAGCGGGTCCCGGAGGTCGATCATGTGGATCGAGCCGCAGGGCTGTCCGCCGCCGGAGTTCCCCACCGTGTAGGCGAAGCCCGTCTCCTCGTTCACCGCCAGGTTGTGGGCGCTGGCGATCTCGGTGTAGAGGGCGTCGGCCTCGAAGGTGGGCGGATCCGCCGGATCCACGTCCCGGAGCCGGGTCATGTCGAAGATCTGCATGCCGTGGGCGCCGGCGTTGTCGGCCACCACGAGGGCGTGGTTGCGGAGCACCTTCACGTCCCGCCAGGCGTTCCCACGGCTCCCCTCGGTCTTGGGGAGCTGCCCCATGAAGACCGGGTTGGCCGGCTCGGTCACGTCCACGAAGGAGGTCCCGTCGGAGCGCCCCACCACGGCGTACTCGCGCCCGGTCTCGGGGTCGGTCCAGCCCCAGACGTCGTTCACCATGGCGCCCCGGGAGCCGCCCAGCTGCTGTACCGGGAGGAGGGCCACCATGTCCACCTGGCCGCAGGGGAAGAGCTCGGCCTCGCCCATGGTGCAGTCCACCCGCTCCCCCGTGACGGGCTCGTAGCCCTCCACCTCGCCTTCCAGGACGCCGCCGTCGCTCCAGCCCGACCCGAGGTTGCGGTACGCCACGGCCAACCCGGCGCCGTAGGCGTCTCCCGGCGCCCCCACCACCGCCGCTTCCGGTCCCGCGGCCACCGCGAGCCCGAAGACGGGCATGAAGTCGGTCCCGGGTCCCTGGAGGAGCTCGCCGCGTCCCCAGCCGTCGGCCGTGGCCGGGAAGCGGGCGGCGGCGCCGATCATCCCCCCCGCCATCGGTGCGCCGACCCAGAGGGCGTCCTCCGAGAAGGCCACCGACGTGCCGAAGCCGCCCACCGCGCCCTGGGGCGGTGCGAGGGCCGTGTCCCGCACCAGGCCGTCGGCCAGGAAGCGGTAGACCACGACCTCGCCCCGACCGCCGCGACCCAGGGGCGTTCCGACGGCCACCCGGTCGCCGGAGGCCGACAGGCCGCACTGGGTGTAGGCGTCCGTGGACAGCAGCCCGCCGCTCGCCGACAGGGGGGCTCCGGGCCGGACCTCACCGGCGGGGCTCCACATGCCGCCGGCGCCCCGCCGGAAGAGATCCAGGACGACGGCCCCGCCCGCGTCGGCGCCGCACACGACCAGGGCGTCCGGGGCCGGGAAGGCCAGCGCGGCCCCGAAGCGGGTGCGGTCCCCGGGCGCCTCCAGCGGCGATTCGGCGACCGCCCAGCCGCTCCCGTCCGACTGGAGGAGCCGGATGCGCTCCCCCGCCCCGGTGCGCTCGACCCAGGCGCCGGAGACAGCGGCGCCTCCCGCCGGGGAGAGGGCCACCGTCGACCCGGCGGCCTCAACCCCCGGTCCACCGGAGATCCGGATACCGGGCTCCCACCCGGCTTCCGTCCGACGGAAGGTCTGTACGAAGCCGGCCCCCTCCGTCGCCTGGGGCGCTCCGACGAGGAGATGGTCCGCGCCGGCGGCAAGGGCCCGGCCGAACCCGTCGGCCCTCACGGCGTCGGGGGCCTCGAGGACCTGGTGCCGCACCCACTCCCCGCTGCCGCCGGTACGGAGCACGTACACCCGCCCGGGCCGCACGATGTTCTGCGGCTCGCCTACGAGGATGTCCGACCCGGACACGGCCAGGGCGCGTCCGAAGGCGCTCCCGAAGTCGTAGAGCTGCTGGGCCTCCGCCGACGCCGGAAGGGTCAGCAGGAGGGCGGTCAGGAGGACGTGGCGTCGCCCCGGGACGTGGGCGAACGGACGCGGCTTGCGCATGGGCGGGATTCCGGTGGCGGGATGGGGTCCCGCCATTCCGGCGGTCCCGAGGTGTCCCGGACGATCCGCCCGCCGCGTCGTGGGGTCAAGCGTCCCGGGTCAGGCCCTCTGCTTGTAGTAGTCGACGAGGTCCTGGTTCGTGGGCATCCGCTTCATCGCCCCCAGGAGCTCGGTCATGGCGTCGGCCGTCCCGATCCCCGCGAGCTGGCGACGCAGCGCCCGGGACAGGTCCAGGGTGTCCGGGTCCAGGAGGAGCTCCTCCTTCCGGGTCGCCGAGGCGTTCAGGTCGATGGCCGGGTAGATGCGCCGATCGGCCAGCTCCCGGCTGAGGACCAGCTCGCTGTTCCCCGTGCCCTTGAACTCCTCGAAGATGACCTGGTCCATGCGGGATCCCGTGTCCACCAGCGCCGTGGCGATGATGGTCAGCGACCCGCCGTTCTCGGCCTTCCGGGCGCTCCCCAGGAAGCGCTTGGGCTTCTCCAGCGATCCGGCGTCCAGGCCGCCGGACAGGGTGCGGCCGCTCCCCTCCTCCACCGTGTTGTAGGCCCGGGCCATGCGGGTGATGGAGTCCAGGATGATGACCACGTCCTGGCCCATCTCCACGCGGCGCCGCGCCCGCTCGAGGGTGATCTCCGCCACCTGGGTGTGGCGCTCGGCGGTCCGGTCGAAGGTCGACGCGATGACCTCCCCGAACCCGACCGTCTCCATCTCGGTGACCTCCTCGGGACGCTCGTCCACCAGGAGGATGAAGAGGGTGCACTCGGGATTGTTCGTGCTGATCCCCTCGGCGACGGCCTGCATGACCGTCGTCTTCCCGGCCTTGGCCGGGGCCACGATCATCGCACGCTGTCCCTTTCCGAAGGGGCAGAAGAGGTCGACGACCCGGTTCGTGAAGTCCGGCTGTCCGCCGATGGTCCGGCCGCACTCCAGCTTGAGCTGCTCGTCGGGGTGCATGGCCGAGAGCCGGTTGAAGTCCGGCCGGTTCTTCATCTCCTCGGGGAAGCGGCCGTTCGCCAGACGCAGCCGCGTGAGCGGCGGGCTCTTCCCGTTCCGGGGCCGGTTGCCCACGTCGCCCCAGAGCTCGTCCCCGGTGCGGAGCCCGAACTTGTTGATGACCCGGGCGCCGACGTAGATGTCGTCCTTGCCCGCGACGTACCCGGACTCCTTCCGCCGGATGAAGCCCGAGCCACCGCCCAGGACCTCGAGAATCCCCAAAGAGGGCTGGTCCGCCAGGAGGAGATCGGCCTCCCGGGTGGCCTCATCGACCTCCACATCCGCGGCCTCGTCGGCGCCGTCGTCCTGATCCTGATCGTTCTGTGAACGGTTGTCGGAGTCGCGGCGGGGGCGCCGTCTCCGGCCTCGGCGGTTGCGGTCTCTGGGTCTGTCGCTGCTCACGGCGTACCTGATGATCTCGGGGATCGCATACGACGGGTGCGAAGGGGCGTCGGCCCCTCCGAGTCGTCGTGCTCATGCTGTGGACTCGGGGTCACCCGGGTGGCTGGCGTGCCCCGTCCTGGGGCACCAACTTCTGCCTGACGGTCTCGGGAACATCCGGCGAATGCCGGGTCCGGAATCGGCCTCCGGGGGGGAGAATCCGAGGTCCGACTTGACGTCGAACGTATTCCAATCTCCCACCCTTGGTACCAGCAGGCAAGTC
>DATHRY010000348.1:0-6794 GCA_035464715.1 Longimicrobiales bacterium | reverse complement strand
CCGGGCCATGTCCCGGCGCAGGGCGCCCCAGGCCGGCGCGGCGCCGAAGAGGAGCCCGGCCACGAGGCCCACGCCGACGAGGAAGGCCCACACCCGGCCGTCGGCGTCGACGGAGACCGAGAGCTGGTACGGGAAGACCAGGGGCACGAACCGGTCCGCCAGCAGCACCAGCGGAGCGGCCAGCAGGGTGGCCAGCCCGGCCAGGAGGAGGCTCTCGGTCAGGAGCTGGCGGGCCAGTCGCCGCCTTCCCGCCCCGAGGGCGAGGCGCACCCCGACTTCGGTGCGCCGGCCCATCGCCCGGGCCAGGAAGAGGTTGGCCACGTTCGTGCACGTCAGGAGAAGGACCACGCCCACGATGATGAGGAGCACGAAGGAGAGCTGCTCGCCCTCCGCCCGATCCTGCGGGTCGAGCCCGACTCCGGAGGCGAGGAGCACACGGATGTCTTCGTTCTGCGTGCTGGCCTCCCGGAGCCGGTCGGTGACCACCTCCATGGCGGACCGGGCCTGCACGAAGGTGGTGCCTTCGCTCAGGCGGGCCACGGTGTTGAGCCAGGAGTAGCCCCACTCCTCGGCGGGGGGAGCGCCGTCCCCGCGGGACCGCTGCATGACGGGCACCCAGAGCTCCGGCGGCGCCCCCAGGCTCTCGGGGCCCACGAAGCCCGGTGGCGCCACGCCCACGACCTGGTAGGGCTCGCTGCCGATGGCGACGGTTCCGCCGATCCGGCCGGGGTCCCCTCCGAACCGGCGGGTCCACAGCTCGTGGCTCAGGACCACGACCGCGTGGGCCCCGGGCACCACGTCGTCATCGGGCCGCAGCAGCCGACCGACGGCCGGCCGCACCCCCAGCACCTCGAAGTAGCTCCCGGTGACGTAGGCGCCCAGCAGCTGCTCGGTCTCGGCTCCTCTGCCCACGGTGAACGCCGCCGGAGAGTACGCGGCCACGCCACTGAAGACCCGCGCCTCGTCCCGGATGAGGTTCACGGCCGGCAGGGAGAAGTTGTCCCAGCGGGGGGCCTGGTCGTAGGAGCGGGCCACCTGCACCAGGCGATCCGGCGCGGCGATCTGATCCGGAGCACGGAAGAGGAGCCCGTTGATGAGGCTGAACATGGAGGCATTGGCTCCGATCCCCAGCGCCAACGTGAGCGCCGCCACTGCGGTGAACCCCGGGCTTCTGCGAAGGACGCGGACCCCGAACTTCACATCCTGCCACACGCTTCCCATGCTCCACCCCTCGGTTCTCGTCCACACGGCGTGCGGGATCGCCCCGAGCGCGAACCCCACGGGTGTCGGCAGGCCCTCCGGCAAGGGCACCGTCCGCCGCAGCTCGTCCAGGGCCTCCAGCTCGGCCCGCCACTCCTCCGTCCACTCCCCGCGCTCCCGCGCCGGGATCATCCACGCGGCCAGGCGGAGGATCCACCGGGCCCACCGCCCCATCGTCAGGCCTCGCCGGTCGCCGTGCGCGACTGCAACTCGGCGGTGAGGTGGGCCATGCGCTCCGTCCCCTCCTCCAGGACCCTGAGGCCCTCCGGGGTGAGGTCGTAGTACCGGCGCCGGGGGCGGCCGTCCCGATCCGCCACGCGCTGGTCCTCCCAATGAGCCCGGATCAGGCCCCGCTTCCGCAACCGACCCAGGGTAGGGTAGACGGTGCCCGACGGCAGGCCCGTCCCCGCCACCAGGTCGAGTCCGTATGCTCGGCCGTCACGAATCGCGGCCAGAAGCAGGAGCGAAGTGACGCCCGGACCTCGTGGCATGATCTCCCCCGGAGCGCCAATCAGCGCAGCGTGAGTAGAAGTGTAAGGTAGCCTACACTACCTCCGACACTTCGGCACGACAAGGGGTTGCGCCCTCAGTTCGACCAGGGCGGCACCACCCCGTTCATCCGGGCGTAGGCGATGGACTGGCCCAGGTGCTCGTTCATGTGGGTGACGAGCTGGAGCAGGACGGCCCACTTGCCCACGTCCCGTCCGTAGAGGCGGGTGACGGATTCGAGGTCCTCGTCGGACATGGAGTCGAGCACGCCTCGGACGTGATCCATGGACGTGGCCAGGACCTCGAGCGCCTCGTCCCGGTCCGTGACCTCCTCCTCGAACCCCGCGTACGCGACCGGCGCCCCCATCCCCAGATTCTGGTCCGGGTAGAGGTAGTTGTAGCGGGCGATGTGCATGTATACCTCTCCGACCGACGCGACGCCTTCCATGGGACGCCAGTCCCAGGCCTCCTCGGGCATGGCCTCCGCCAGGGCCACGAGCTTGCGGGCCGAGGCCTCGAACTGGCCCTGGAACTCCTGCCGGAAGTCGGGCGGGGACTGGGCGGCGACAGGCGCCGTGACGGCGAGGGTCAGGAGCAGGGCGGTGGCGACGGGACGCATGGGGCCTCCGGGGAAGGGTGGGGAGACGGCACCACGAAGCTACTGCGTCGGGACACCTTCCCGACACCGGCTCCCGGGGGGAGCGAACGCTCGCTCCGTCGTGCCGGGAAGGCTCGATTCGCCTCCCGGACCTCAGGCCTTCGAGCCTCCGGGGTCGGAGGTCCGTCTCGTCACGGAGGGGCCCGCCGCAGTCCGATCCCCAGACGGAGGATCGGGAGCACGCTCTCGGAGCCGATGCCCACAACGAGGTCTCCGTGGGCCCCGAGGTCCAGGCTCCACCGGTCCGCCAGCCCGAGCCGGAGGCCCAGGCCTCCAGAGATCCCCGGAGCCGGGACCCACTTCGTGAAGGTGGACGCCGGGAGTTCTCCGGTGCCGGAGGTCTCGTCCCTTTCCCGGGCGGGATAGATGCCGAACCCCGCGGACACCCACCCGGCATGGCGGTCGCCGGGCGCGACGAGGCGCTCCGCTTCCATGCGGACGCTCATGAGGGTCCAGGTACGCCTCTGGGTGCGTCGAAGGACATTCCCGTCCCGGTCGACGACGGAGAAGGACGAGTTCTCCTCCGCCCGGCCCAGGTATTCCGCGGTCACTCCGACCCGGACCCGGTCCGTCACGCCGCGAGAGACCTCGAAGCCGACGTCGGGCCCGACGCCGTCGACATCCTGGGCGAGGGCGGCTCGCGCTCCCGCTCGAACGGTCCAGCTCCAGCCACCGAGGGACGGCCCGCCGCGTGGCAGCGCCGAGCCCACGACCGTCCCGACCACCATGCCGGACGCCGCGCCCACGAGGGCGCCCGCCACGAATCCCTCCGCGAACGAGCCGCCGCAGTCCGCGGCGTCACAAAGGCCCCGTGCGAGAAGTCCGATCCCGGCGCCCCCGAGCACCCCGCCTACCACGGCGCCCCAGGCCGCACCACGCGCGGCGTGGGTCCCCGAGGCGGGGGCGACCTGAGCCCTGGCCGTCCAGGGGGAGTGGAGAGTGAGGAGCAGGACCCAGAAGATCGGGGGGACCAGCGGACGTAGGCCCGAGGGTCCGGGTGCGGTGGTCTGGGCTGGAGCGTGTTGCCGTGGACGTGGCATGGCGTCGGGGTCGGCGGAGCGGGGACTGACGTTCATCGACCGGCCACCCCTTCGGACATCCGTAGGGCTACGCATCATCACCCACGTCCCCGGGCCCGCGACCACCGACGCGGACGACGTGCGGTGCGGATCCCCGGGGGTGGAGGCGCCTCCGCGGAGGCCCCCTACCAGCCCCGCTCGTCCGCGTACGCCCGCTTCGTGGACCCCGGGAGAGCGAACATGAACCACCCCTGGACCCGGTACATGACCTTGGTCTTCGTGGGGATGTCGCCCGTCTCGAGCTCGCTCTTGAGCAGGGCCAGGATTTCGTCCCACCCGGCGGCGTGCTTGGCCGCGTCCTTCTCGGTGGGCCAACCGGCATGGGTGATCGTCACCCGGCACCCGCCGTCCACGGGCTGAAGATCCCAGGTCACCTCGGTCTCCACGTCCGGCTTGATGGTGAAGATGTAGGTGTGCCGGAGACGGTGGGGCGGGTCCACCTCCAACACCTTCCCGGCCACGAAGACCCGGGACCCGTCGGGGCTGGCGTACCTGAGGCTGCCCCCCTCCTCCAGATCCACCGACAGGACGGTGTTGTAGAGTGGGCGCTGCACGGATCCTGTCTTCGTGATCTCGTCCCAGACCTCCTGGACGGGGACGTCGATGACGATGGAGCAGACGCGGGGCGGGGCGATGTCGGGTGCGCTCATGAGACGTGGCCGATGGCCGGTGGAGGGATGGTCGGGCGCCCTCAGGCGCCGTGGTCGCGGGATTCCAGGTCGCGCTTGAGGCCCACCAGGGCCTCGGTCCAGGGCTGCATGAAGCGGTGCACCCAGCGGTCGTAGATCCGCTGGATCGGCACGGGATTGAGGTGATTGTGACGCTCCCGGCCCTCTCGCCGGGGCAGGACCAGGTCCGCCTCCTCCAACACCTTGAGGTGCTGCATGACCGCGAACCGGCTCAGGTCCGGGAAGGACTCCGCCAGGGCCCCCGTGGTGAGGGGGCCCGCCGTCAGGAAGTCCAGGATCTGGCGCCTGACGGGATTCGCCAATGCACGCCAGACCGGGTCGAGGGCGTCGTCAGGGGCTGCGGAAGAAGGAGGGGAGGAAGGATCCATATGTGATAATATTATCACATGTCGAATCCGGCAAGATCTCGGATCCCCTGGGCTCGTCGCGCTCGCCGAAGGGGATTCGGGGGACCGAGAGGCGAAGCCGTTCGTTTCGTCTGGGTGCCGACGCGAAGTGGACTCGCCACGAGCGGGTTACGGGGGCGCCGTGCCGAGGCGACGGACGCCGAGGTCCAGAGCCTCGAGCTGAGCGCACCCCTGCTCGCTGGCGCTGCAGACGGCGCCTCGGGCCGAGCGCTGCACCTGTCGTCTACGCTGCTCGTGGGTCCACTGGCTCGCCACGGCGTCGGAGGCTCGGGAGGAGATGGCGCCGCCTGCCGCGCTGGACATGTACTCCCCCGCGAGTCTGGATCCGGACACGGAGGCGCTCCTGTTCCTCGAGATGCTCACCGTGGCGGGGAGGGGGAGACGCTCCACGAGGCTCTGGAACCGCTGGTTCTGGCCGACCCTACTGAACAGGGCGCCGGCGGCAGCGTTCGTGCCGGCGCGGGCGAGGGCCTGATCGAAGCTGTCCCCCTGGATGATGGCCTTGGCCACATCGAAGTTGGTGCCAACCAGGATCACCGTGGCGTCGTCGGCGAAAGAGGCCGCCGTGGCCCCGCTGGCCGCCCGCCCCACCGGGATGAGCGTGGTGACCAGCGAAGCGGTGGTCTCCACACACATCGACCGCGGTCGACGAACGACCTATTCGCAGAAGCCTCCCGCGAGTCAAGCGGGCCGGCGCCCGAGGTCCGCCGCAGGAGGGCTGGCGCGTGGGCCCTCCTCGGACCAATCTGCCTGGGCCATCCAACCGGAGATCCCGTGACCCATCTACTCCATCGGCCCGGTTCCGCCCCCCATCCGGGCCCGGACCATCGGTCGGCGTCCGCGCCCAGGGCCGGTCTGAGGATGGGCCCGGGACATCCGGGCCTCCCCGACGGCGGTCGACCCGGGTTCCCGTGGCCGTGACGAACACATCTGGCGAGGACTCCCCCCCGGACCCTGGCGATCGTGCCCTGCCGGTGGGCGAGGGCACGGAGCTGGACCGGCGGATCGCCCCGCCGGAGGCGGCTCACCCCGGGCAGTCCGGATTCCGCCTGGTCTCCGAGGGCCCGGAGGCGTTCGCCCTCAGGGCACACTCCGCCCGGCTCGCCGGGTGCAGCCTGGACGTGCAGACCTACATCTGGCACGCCGACCTCACCGGGATGTACCTCGCCCACCGGCTTCTCGAGGCGGCCGACCGGGGCGTGCGGGTCCGGCTGCTGGTGGACGACATGGACGCCCGGGCCAAGAACGCCGGGTTCGCGGGTCTGGCGGCGCATCCTCGCATCGAGGTCCGCATGTTCAACCCCCTGGAGACCCGCACGGGGGCGTTCAGCCGGCTGCTGGAGATCGCGGGGCGGTTCCCCCGGCTCAATCGGCGCATGCACAACAAGACGTGGATCGCCGACAACCGCCTCGCCATCGTGGGTGGCCGGAACCTCGGTGACGAGTACTTCGGCGCCGACGACGAGGTGAACTTCTTCGATCTCGACTTCGCCATGGTGGGCCCCGTCGTCCGGGAGGCCTCCGCCTCCTTCGACCGGTACTGGAACGCGTCGATGGTGCGGCCCATGGAGGAACTCGATCCCGACGCGGTTTCCGACGAGGCGCTGGCCGGGGTGCGTGCGATCCTGGCGGAGGCCGCGACGGAGGAGGAGGCGAGCGCGTACGCCGCGGAGATCCGTGGAGACGATGCCGTGAAACAGCTCGTCGCCGGCGACTGGCCCATGGAGTGGACCGACACGTGGACCTTCGTGTCGGACGATCCGGCGAAGGTGACGCGCGGCTCCCGCGACCCCGACGCCTCCCGCGTGATCACCGAGCTGGTGGAGGCGGCCGAGGGGGCCCGCGAGTCGCTCACCGTGATCTCCCCCTACTTCGTGCCGGGTCGGATCGGCACCCGGATCCTCTCGAGGCTCGTGGACGCCGGAAGACGGGTCCGTGTCCTGACCAACTCCCTGGTGGCGAACGACGTGGCCGCCGTGCACGGCGGGTACATGCGCTACCGGAAGCCCCTGCTGGAGGTGGGTGTGGACATCTGGGAGTTGAAGCCGTTGGCCGCGCCCCGTGTCCCCGGGCACGCCTTCCTGACCTCGGGGGCCAGCCTGCACACCAAGGCGTTGACCGTCGATGGCGAGTGCCTGTTCGTCGGCAGCTACAACCTCGACCCCCGGTCCAGGTTCCTGAACTGCGAGCAGGGGGTGGTGGTGGTGAACCC
>DATHRY010000347.1:0-19103 GCA_035464715.1 Longimicrobiales bacterium | reverse complement strand
GAGGAGGGCGAACAGCGCGAGGGCGATCAAGCCTGGACCGCCCGTGTACCTCACGCCTCGCTTGGGCATTCCGGTTTGCAGCGTGGTCATGACAGGACCTCACATCCGTGAAGAGGAAGACGATGGGTCGTCGCTAGCGCGCGTCCTTGTAGATGACGCCGTCCTTCATGATGACGACGAAGTTGTTCTCGGGGTCGGCCACGAGGTCCAGGTCCTCGAGGGGGTTGCCGTCCACGAGGATGAGATCTGCGTAGGCCCCCTCCTGCACCACACCCAGCGCACCTTCCGTGTAAGGATTCCTGGGCCCGCTCATCTGGAGCAGCTGTGCGTTGTCGTAGGTGGCCATCTTCAGGGCCTCGTAGGGCGTGAACCAGTTCTCGAGCTTGGTGAGGAACTTGCCCTGCTTCACGTCCAGTCCCGGCGACCAGACGATGTCCGTCCCGAACGCGATGTTCACACCCAGCCTCTTGGCCGTCTCGTAGGCATGCGCCGTGCCGTCCGTGGTTTCGATCCACTTGGCGTGCCTGTCGGGGTCGGGGAAATCGAACGCGTCCTCGTCGTTCAACAACGGCTGGATGCTGAGCCAGGCCCCCTTCTCCTTCAGCAGCGCCATCGTTTCATCGCTCATCAGGAAGCCATGCTCGATGGACATCACCCCGGCTTCGAGGCTTCGCCGGGTGGCCGAATCCGTCATCACGTGCACGGCGACGTACGTGTTGAAGTCGGAGGCAGCGGCAACAGCCGCCTCGATCTCTTCCGTCGTGTACTCCGTCACGTCGAGCGGATCGTAGAACGACGATACGCCACCACCGGTGGCCAGTTTGAGCTGGACAGCGCCCATGCGAAGGTTCTCACGCACCGCCCTGAGCACTTCGGAAGGCCCGTCGGCGACGCGGAACACGGCGTTGCGGTTCCAATAATCCAGCTCGGCGCCGGAGTTGGCCGGGACGGCATTGACGTCGCGGGCATCGAAGTGGCCCGACGTCTGACTGATGGGTGCCCCGGAGAGATAGAGACGCGGGCCCGGAATCAGGCCTTCATCGATGGCTTTCTTCACGGAGAACGGCCCGCCGCCCATGTCCCGGATCGTCGTGAATCCTCGCATGAGCGCCCTCTCGGCGCCCAGAACGGCTTTGATCGTGTAGTGCGCGATATCTCCCGCGTACAGCTCGGGAACCGAGAGCTGCGAGTAGGCGATGTGGAAGTGGGCATCGATCAGACCCGGCATGAGCGTACGCCCCTCTCCGTCGATGACCGTCGCGCCGGCCGCCTGGATGGGAGACGTCGACACCGTCTGGATCAGGTTCCCTTCGACCAGGACGTTCGCGTTCGTGATGAGCGCTTCGTTCACGCCGTCGAACACGTTCACGTTGGTGAACAGGGTACGCTGGGGAGTCTCCTGGGCGCCGGTCGGGGCCGAGGGAACCAGGAGCGTCAGGAGGCCGAGAACGAGCAGCGTCCGAAGGCGCACGGCGGGGCGCTTTGCGCTTCTCCAGGCTGTGGTGGATCGATGAGACACGGGAACCTCCTCGGTGGATGGTGACGACGACCCTTGTCCTCCCTGACCGATCGCGCCGTCGGCGTGCCGGTCGTATCGAGTCGGGAGCCGTTGGAAGACCTGAACCGGCACTCTTCCTCGATCGGGGCGCCTTGACGATGCCAGGGTCCCCAGGCGGAAAACAGCCCCGAAATGGGGGGGACGAGGGGAGGTGTGAGGGCTCGATGGGGGGGCATGGGGCCCGAAGTCGCCTGGGCACCTCCGCGACGAACGGGACGGGGCCATCATGTGGGGTCGGAGCCTCCCCATACGGAGCCCTCAGCCAGGGTCTCCAAGGAGATCAGGGAGACCCTGTACGTGTGCAGGCGCTGGAGCACGCCCATGAGAGCTGCGCTGTCGAGCCGGCCGACCAGTTCCGTGACCGTCCGCCCCGACGCCTCGACACGGCAGGTCAGCGCAAGTCCACCCAGCCGTTCCGACCAGGCGGCGTCCAGCGCCCCGACGACCACGATCCGGTACTGGGACTCTCCGCGCGCCGTAGGATCCTGCCGTGCACCCCCGTTGTCAGCCATCCGTCCATCTCCCTGACGGAGTGAGAGCATTCTCAGGAAGACTCCGGAGATCGGCCCAGGGTGGACAGCCCCATAATGGGGGTGGAATCGAGGACCCCCCGGGTCCTCACCGGACGCGGGGCAACGGGGGTGACGGCGGGTGGGAGGTCAGGCACGCTGCCCGGATCACGGAAAGGTCTTCAAGAAGACGATGAACCGAGGCAGCACGCAGAACGCCCCCGGCGGGCTGGACCCGCCGGGGGCGTTCTCGATGTCCGGGAGACGATCCGGCCTCAGACCCCCTCGGCCACCATCCGCTCGAGCCGCTCCACCTCCCGGCGGATCTCCTCGAGCTCCACCTGCAGCTGCTGGTGCCGCACGTAGGCGTCGGCTCCGGGCTTCTGGTCGGCCCGGTTGAGCATCGAGTACAGGTACGAGAGCTGGTCCTGGAGCATCGGGGTCTGGTAGCTCTCCTCCTCGAGCGTGTTCAGCCGCCGGTCGAGGGCCTCGAAACCCTCACGGGCATCTCCGCTGGCCCGCTCGATCCCGGCCTGCACCCGCTCGTCCACCGCCTCGGCCTCGGCCATGGTCACGAGGATGGCCCGGGCCAGCGCGTACTGCTCCTCCAGGTCGGCCTGGGTCACCCCGTCCTCGCGGACGCGGGGATCCATCACCACCTCCACCGTCCGGGCCAGTACGTCGTCCCCCACCGAGAGCTCGACCTCGTACGTCCCCGGAGGCACGACGGGACCGGAGCCCCGGCGACCTTCGCCGGCGCTGCTGAAGTCCCACACGAAGCGGTTCATGCCCGCCCGCGTGGTCAGGTTGGCGGTGCCCTCCATGCGGGTGAACGGCGCCCGCATCCCCTGGTCCTGGACCCGGCGCACGCCGGGACCCCGGGTCGTGTAGGTGCGCAGGGTCTCACCCTGGGCGTCCCGGATCGTCAGACCCAGGTCCGCCGTGAGCCCCTCCGGGACCCAGTAGTCGATCACCACCCCGTTGGACGACCACTGGGGCGTGACCTGGGGACCCGATGCGCCGCCGCCGAAGCGGAAGCCGCCCCGGGTCCGGACCGCCACCGAGGGCTGCAACAGCTGGACCGTGCTCTGGTCCAGTCCGTCCATGAGGGCGTGCAGGGGCGAGACGTCGTCCATGACCCAGAAGGACCGGCCCATGGTGGAGACGTACAGGTTGCCGTCGGCCAGCTTCAGATCGGTGATCGGCGTGGCCGGCAGGTTCTGCTGGAAGGACTCCCAGGTCGCCCCGTCGTCCATCGACAAGAACATGCCGAACTCGGTGCCGGCATAGAGGAGGCCCTCCCGGTCCGGATCCTCCCGGACCACCCGGGTGGGATGGTCGCCGGGGATGCCGTTGGTGCCGTCGGTGAGGCGGGTCCAGCTCTGCCCGTAGTCCTCGGTGCGGTAGATGTACGGGGCGAAATCACCGAGCAGGTAGCGGTAGTACGCGATGTACACCGTCCCTGGATCGTGGGGCGAGATCTCGATGTTCTGCACGCGGCCCTCGGGGGGGAGCCCGTCGGGCGTGACGTCGGTCCAGGTGGCCCCGTCGTCCCGGGTCACGTGCACCGGACCGTCGTTCGCGCCGGCCCAGATCACCCCGTCCTCGTGGGGCGAGGCCTCGATGACGTAGAGGGTGGAGTAGTGCTCCTCGCCCGTGGCGTCCCGGGTGATGGGGCCTCCGGACACCATCTGCCGCTCGGGGCGGAAGGCCGTGAGATCGGGGGAGATCCGCTCCCAGGTCACCCCCTCGTCCGTGGTGCGATGGACGTACTGGGATCCGTGGTAGACGATCCCCGGATCCCGGGGCGAGATCTCGATGGGAACCACCCGCTGGAAGCGGTATTCGAGCTCCGCCGGGTTCGTCCCGTAGAGGTTCCAGGCCCCGACGTAGTACTGCTTCTCCTGCCCGGTGGCCCGGTTGTAGCGGCCGAAGCGTCCCTTGCAGTTCGCGTAGATGATGTCGGGATCCCCGGGCTTGGGCACCGCGGGTCCGGTCTCGCACCCCGCCGCGTCCAGCCATCCCTCCCAGCCGGGATAGTCCTCGGTGGGCCGGTCCGACGGCACCATGATCGCCGTGCCGTTGTCCTGCTGCCCCGAGTACATCCACCGGGGGAAGCGGTCGTCCAGGTCCAGGGAGTAGAGCTCGGCGGTGGCCTGGTTGAAGCGGGTGGACCAGGTCTCCCCGCCGTCCCGCGTCACCACGGCCCCCCCGTCGTTGGACTGGACCATGATCCGGGGATCGTCCGGGTTGATCCACAGGTCGTGGTTGTCGCCGTGGGGCGTGTTGCGCCGCTCCCAGGTCTCGCCCCCGTCCCCGGAGAACCAGAACTGGGTGGCGCTGACCCACACCCGATCAG
Source organism: Longimicrobiales bacterium (assembly GCA_035464715.1). GTDB lineage: Bacteria > Gemmatimonadota > Gemmatimonadetes > Longimicrobiales > Gaopeijiaceae > Gaopeijia. Next base: position 14,677 of record DATHRY010000347.1, on the reverse strand, counting down.
GGTCCGTGGGGTCCACGTCCACGTTGGTGTAGTAGAAGGGCCGGTCCATGAGGGGCCGGTGGTTGCTCACCATGCGCCAGGTCCGCCCGGCGTCGTCGGAGCGATAGAGCCCCTCGTCGGGCTCTGCGGTCTCCACCAGGGCGTAGACCCGGTCCGGGTCCGCGGGGGTCACGGCGAAGTCGATCTTGCCGATGAGTCCCGACGGGAGACCCAGGGGCACGTACTCCCAACTGTCCCCCCCGTCCTCGGACCGCCAGATCCCGTCCTCCCGGGCAGACTCCTCCATCCCCGAGATGATCGTCCAGGGCTCCCGCAGCCCCCGCCACATGGAGGCGTACAGCACGTTCGGGTTGGTGGGGTGGAACTCCACGTCGATGGCCCCCACCGAATCCGAGGTGAAGAGGACCTTGTCCCAGCTCCGTCCCGCGTCCCGGGTGCGGAAGAGGCCCCGCTCCTCGTTCGAGGTGAAGGGGTTGCCGAGGGCGGCCACGAAGGCGACGTCCGGGTCGTCGGGATGGATCTCCACCGCTCCGATCTGCCCCGACTCGCCCAGCCCCAGGAACTGCCAGGTGTCCCCGGCGTCGTCGGAACGGTAGACGCCCCGGCCCAGGATGACGTTGGAGCGGATGCCGTCGGAGCCCGTCCCCACGTAGACCCGGTCCGGGTTCGACGGGGCCACGCGAACGGCGCCGATGGAGCCCGTGGAGAAGTAGCCGTCGGAGATCGGCAGCCAGGTGGCGCCCCAGTCGTCGGTCTTCCACACGCCGCCGCCGGTGGCGCCCATGTAGAAGGTGCCGGGGTGTGCCCGATGCCCGGCCACCGCCGTCACCCGTCCGCCCTGCGTGGGCCCGACGAGGCGGTAGTCGAGGCTGTGGAGCGCCTGTGGGTCGAGGGAGATCGCCGCGGGAGCCGCCGCCGAGGCGGAGGGCGAAGCCTCGCCGCCACCGTCCTGGGCCGCGGCGGGGGCGAAGGTCAGCGCGAGGGCGGCGCCGAGGGCGAGGCCGCCCCGGGCGGCCCGACCACCGAAGGCCGAAACGTGCTTCGTCATTGAACCTGACTCCGTGAAGAGAAACCCTGGAGAGGGTCAGATTGGCGGGCCCGACGGCGGCGGTCAAACCCCCGAGGGATCAAACCGGGAGGATGAGTCCCGGGGTCCGGAGACGGACGAGGATCGAGGCCAGGCGACCGCGCAATCCCCGGGGCGAGGCCGTGTACCGGGGTTCGTGGACCAGGGGCACGCTGTCGGACAGTCGTCGCCAGGCGTCGTGCTGACCCGGACCGGCGTCGGGAAGCACCAGGGAGATCGCCCCCACGCCGCGACTCCACTGGAGAGCCTCCGCCAGGAGGAGGTCGATGGGACCGGCTCGGAGAGCCTCGCCCGTCCGGACCCGATCCAGCCGGACCTCGCCCCCCTGCTCACCGGTCCACAGCCGGGCCCAGGCCACCACCTGGTGGCCGTCCCGGATGAGAATGACGCTCGCCCCCTGGAGCGATGCGGCATCGAGACGGGGAGACACCCGGGCCAGGGCGGCCAGCTGGGTGAGGGCCCGGCCCTCGGACAGGATCTCGGCGCGTAGCCCGCGAGTCTCCGCCTCGGCGGCGGCCCGGAGGACGGGAGAGTGGACGTCCGAACCGGGATCGACGTGGTCCAGCGGCACGCGAGATCTGATTCCCGTCCGCCGGATCCGGAGCCCCATGCGGCGGTACTGGTCCGCCATCTCGGGACTCACCTCCCGGAGCACCGGGAAACGACCGCTGGCCCGGGCGAGGTCCAGGAACGCCCGGATCAGGTGCCAGGAGCTCCCGCTGCCCGGCCGCAGCACGGGGTCCCCCTCGGCGACCAGGCATCCCAGATGGGTCCGGACCGGGAGGAAACCGCGGCCCAGGACGTCCACCAGCAGGCTGGACTCACCGGTCAGGGCCCGACGGGCATCCGGACTCGGGGAGCCGACGGCGATGGAGTGGACGGTGGGGGGGAGCGGACCGGCGTCCGGAGCAGGGACTCCGGGCGCATCCTCATAGCCCGACCGCGGCCGGGGCCAGATAGGGGCGAGGACGCTGACGAGTGGCATTCGGGGGACGTAAGCGTTTGGCGTCGTTTCGGAGCCCGCGACGCGGTGTCGCGCGCATGTAAAGAGAAGTACAATTTCCGTGCCCGGCAACCGCGTCCTGCCGTCGCTCGCCTCCGTACCGGCCCCCCGGGTCCACTGCAGCGGAACGAAGCAGGTGCCTGTACCGTTTCGTCGCACCTCGCCGGCGGCGTCCCGTCCCGAAACGCGTCGCTCACTCCTCCCGCAGGACCGTCATGGGATCCACCCGCGACGCCCGGATGGCGGGGACCCCGGCGGCCGCCACGGCGGTGACGACCAGGAGGGCGATGGTCCCACCGAGGCTCACGGGGTCCAGGGGAGACACCCGGTACAGGAGCGACTCCGTGAAGCGGCTGCCGGCCCAGGCGAGCACCAGCCCCAGACCGACGCCGAGGATCACGGGCCCCATGCTCTGGACGAGCACCCGTCGGCGGATGGTGGGCCCGTCGGCGCCCAGGGCGATGCGGACGCCGAGCTCCCTGAGCCGTGCGCCCACCGCGTAGCTCACCACCCCGTACAGCCCGACCACCGCGAGGATCAGGGCCAGGCCCGCGAAGCCTCCCAGCAGGAGGGCGAGGAACCGGTCGGGCCCAAGGGCCTGGTCCACCACCTCCGACATGGGCGTCACCTCGGCCGCGGCCAGCCGGGAGTCCGACGCCGCCAGCGTCGACCGGAGGGCCGGGATCAGGGACGTCGGATCCACCCCGTCCGCCGCCCGGAGGGCGAAGAACATGGACTGACCGGGGTACTGGGCGTTGGAGATGTAGAAGGCGCTCCGGAAGTCGTCCCGCACCCCGAAGTTCCGCACGTCCGCGACCACCCCCACGATCTCGAAGGGCAACGGATCCGCGGGGTCTCCGAGGTCGAGACGACGGCCGATGGGGTTGGTGTCGGGGAAGTAGGTGTCCGCCAGGGTCTGATTGATCACGGTCACCGCCGGGGTGCCCGCCCGGTCGCGATCGTCGATGCCGCGCCCGGCCACGACCCGGAGGCCGAGCGTCTCCATGTACATGGAGGTCACCCGGCGGATCCACCCGGCCTGGGGCTGGCCCGGCTGGGGCGGCGGCGTGCCCTCGGGCGTGATGGTGACGTCCCCGTCGAAGCCCGAGAGCGGCAGCGAGGTGACGCCGCCGGCCGCGGCCACGCCGGGCAGGGCGTTGAGGTCGGCCTCGAGGCGCTCGAAGAGAGCGGCCCGGTCCTCCCGGTCCTCGTATCCCACGCCGGGCAGGCCGACGAAGAAGCTGACCACGCCTTCGGGCTGGAAGCCCAGGTCCACGGTCCGGAGCCGCTGGAAGCTGCGTCCCAGGATCCCGGCGGTGGCGAGGAGGGCCACGGCCAGCCCCACCTGGACCACCACCAGCCCGGAGCGGAGGCGGAGCTTCCCTCCGGACGCGGACGAACCGCGGCCTCCCCCCACCAGGGACGACCGGAGGTCGGCGGCACCCACCCGCAGCGCCGGCAGCAGGCCGGTGGCCAGGGCGACGAGCCCCGTCACCCCCAGGGCCACGGCCAGGACCCGGAGGTCCACGCCGACTGACTCGATCCGGGGCGTTCCGGCGGGGGCCAGGGACACCAGCGCCCGGGTGCCCAGGATACCCATGCCGATCCCCAGCATCCCGCCGACCGCCGCGAGGATCCCGGTCTCGACCAGGAGCTGCCGCAGCATCCGCGGGCGGCCGGATCCCAGGGCGGCACGGACGGCGAAGGCGGCCTCCCGGGTGGAGTTCCGGGCCAGCAGCAGGTTGGCCACGTTGACGCTGGCCAGGAGCAGGACGAGCCCCACGGCGGCCAGAACCAGCGTGAGGGGATTGCGGGCGGCGTCCACCAGGTCGTCCCGGAGGCCCACGGCCAGGAAGCCCATGTCCGTGTTGTGCTCCGGGTAGGCCTGCTCCAGCCGGGTCGCCAGGGCGTCCAGCTCCGCCTGGGTGGACTCCAGCGACACCCCCGGGCGCATGCGCGCGATCGCCCGGAACGAGGCGTTGCCCCGCATGTCGGCCCGCGCAGCCGCGTCCAGCTGCAGGAGACGCCAGACGTCGATGTCCCCCAGGACCGGGGAGCGGAAGCCCGGGGGCAGGACGCCGACGACCTCGTAGGGCTCGCCGCTCATGTCGAGGACCGTCCCCACCGCGGCCGGGTCCGCGCCCAGTGTGTTGCTCCAGAACCCGTAGGACACCACCGCCAGGGCCGGACCTCCGGGCACGTCCTCGTCGTCCCGGAAGAGACGTCCGTGAACGGCCTCGATCCCCAGGACCTCGTCGAGCATCCCGGCGGTCACGGCGGCGCCGGCCAGCTGCGTGGGGTCACCCCGGCCCAGGAGGGTGGGGCGCCACCCGCTGTAGATGCCCAACTCCTCCAGGGAGCCCGTCTCGGTGCGGATGTCGTGGAGGTTGGTGTACCCGAACCACTCCCGCTCCGGGCCGCCGCGCTCGCTCCAGTCGCTCCACACTGCCACCAGACGGTCCGACTCGGGGAACGGAAGGGGCCGGAAGAGGATGCCGTCCACCAGGGAGAAGATGGCGGTGGTGGCCCCGATTCCCAGGGCGAGTGTCATCAACGCCAGGAGGGCCACCCCCGGCGTCCGCAGCCATTGCCTCGCCCCCACCCGTGCATCCGCGCCCACGCCCTGGAACCACTGCCTCCACCCCATCGTCCACCTCCCGATCCGGTCCTCGCGTCGCACCGCGGCCTCCACGGCCCGGGGGTCCCCGAAGCGCCGCCGGGCTTCGGCCCGCGCCTCCTCCGGGTCCCACCCCTCCTCGATCAGCTTGGCCGCCCGGGACTCCAGGTGGTGCCGCAGCTCATCGTCGATCCCGTCCGTGCCGTCGTCCGTCCCCTTCAGGCCCCGTCCCGTCATCCCGCCCTCCCCGTGGCCAGTGCGGAGGCGACGGCCCGGGAATAGCGGTCCCACTCCTCCACCGCTTCGGCCCGCTCACTCTCCCCCTTCGCCGTCAGCCGGTAGTACCGGGCCCGGCGGTTGTTCTCGCTCGTCCCCCAGCTCGACGCCAGGAGCCCCTTCCGCTGCAATCGATGGAGGGCCGGATAAAGCGTCCCCTCCTCCAGGAGGAGCGTCCCACCGGTGGTCTCCTCGATCCACTCGGCGATGCCGTAGCCGTGCCGCTCGGCGCCCGCCCCGAGGGAGGCGAGGATCAGGATGTCCACCGTCCCCTTGAGCAGAGTGAGATTCGTCTCGGTCATGAGCTGGCTCCGCAACAGGTCCCCTAGAACTGCAAGGGGAGTATCGCGCCGTCCTCCATAGGAATGCAAGGGGAGCGCGATCGACCGGTACTCGAGTCGTCGTCCTGGAGATCCTCGACGAGCTCGAGGCCACCGCCGATCGGTCCGTGTCCCGGGGCGCTCTCTACCGGACCCTGGACCGGGTGACGGACGAGGACTGGGTCACCTGGGAGGTGTGATCGAGCGGGCCGGGCCCGGACGTGTCCATCGGCGGAAGGTCCCTGGCGGGGACCGTCCGCCACGGGACAGTCGGCCCTGCCGTTCGGAACACGCGCGTGGGCTCAGGGGGTCTCCACCGACCCGGGCCCGGAGTCGCCGTGCCCCCCCGTCTCCTACCCGCAGCCGCATGCGCCCCCCGCCCGTCCGCCCCGAACCCACCGGCCCCGGCGAGGAGTCGGTGTGGAGCTACCCCCGCCCACCGGCGCTGGAGCCCGTCGAGGCCCGGATCCGGGTCGTGCTCGACGGCCGGGTGATCGCCGATACGACCCGGGCGTGGCGTGTCCTCGAGACGAGCCATCCGCCCGTCTACTACCTCCCGCCCGACGACGTGGAGCCGGACGCCGTCGTCGCCGCCGGGGGCGGGTCGCTGTGCGAATGGAAGGGACGGGCCCGCTACTGGGACGTCCAGGCGGGGGAGCGGCGGGTGGTGCGGGGCGCCTGGAGCTATCCGGAGCCCACCGGAGCCTATCGACCGCTCCGGGACCACCTCGCCTTCTACGCCGGGCCGATGGACGCGTGCACGGTGGACGGCGTGCGGGTCGAACCCCAGCCCGGGGGCTTCTACGGCGGCTGGATCACGCCGGAGATCAAGGGGCCCTTCAAGGGGGGTCCCGGGACGATGGGCTGGTGACCCCCGACTCGAGGGACGCGTCCCGCGCACGTCCCGGAGCCGCGACATGACGGGTCGGAGGGACGGCTCCGGGGACGGACCCCGGAAGCTCCTCGTGGTCTTCGGTGATCAGCTCGATCCGTCGGTCCCGGCCCGGCTGGAGCTGGATCCCGCCCGGGACGCCCTGTGGATGGCGGAGGTGGACGAGGAGATCACCCGCGTCCCGAGTCACAAGCGGCGCATCGCGCTCTTCCTGTCCGCCATGCGCCACTACCGGGACGCCCGCCGGGCCGAGGGCTTCCCGGTGCGCTACCACGCGCTCACCCCCGATCCCGCCGCCGATCGGGGTCCCGGCTTCGAGGCGCTCCTCCGGCACGACCTCGCCGCCTCCGCACCGGAGCGGCTCGTCGTCGTCCGCCCGGGCGATCACCGGGTGCTGGAGATCCTCCGGTCCGCGGCGGACGACGCCGGCGTCTCCCTGGAGCTGGTCGAAGACACCCACTTCCTCGTGCGCCTGGAGGAGGTCCGCGACTGGGCCGAGGGGCGGAAGCGCTTCCTTCTGGAGGATTTCTACCGCTGGAGGCGGAAGGAGAGCGGCGTGCTCATGGAAGGGCCCGGCGAGCCGGCCGGGGGGGAATGGAACTACGACGCGGACAACCGGGAGAGCTTCGGGGCCGGGGGCCCGGGAGCGGTGCCGCCTCCCCCGGAGTTCGCGCCCGACGAGGTCACCCGGGGGGTGCTCGAGCTGGTGGAGGCGCGGTACGGGGACCACCCCGGCACCCTGGAGGGCTTCGCCGAGGCGGTGACGCCGGAACAGGCCAGGGAGGCCCTTGCGGCCTTCGTCCGGGACCGTCTTCCGCGGTTCGGACGCCACCAGGACGCAATGTGGGAGGGAGAGCCCTTCCTCTACCATTCGCGCCTCTCCGCAGTCCTGAACCTCAAGCTCCTGGACCCCCGGGACTGCATCGAGGCCGCCGAGGACGCCTGGCGCGCAGGCGAGGCCCCCCTGGCCGCGGTGGAGGGGTTCATCCGCCAGATCCTGGGATGGCGGGAGTACGTCCGGGGGATCTACTGGCTCTTCATGCCCGGGTACGCCTCCCGGAACGCGCTGGCCTGCGACGACCTGGACGTCCCGGCCTTCTACTGGTCCGGCGAGACCCGCATGGCCTGCGTCGCGGACGCCCTCCGGAACGTGCTGGACCATGGCTACGCGCATCACATCCAGCGGCTCATGGTCCTGGGCCTCTTCGCCCAGCTCCTGGGTGTCCACCCCTACCGCTTCCATCAGTGGCACATGGCCCTCTATCTGGACGCCGTGGACTGGGTCTCCCTTCCGAACACCCTGGGCATGAGCCAGTACGGGGACGGTGGGCTGGTGGGCACCAAGCCGTACTGCGCTTCGGGGCGCTACATCGACCGGATGAGCAACCACTGCGGCGGGTGCCCCTACGATCCCGGGGAGTCCCTCGGCGATCGAGCCTGTCCCTTCACGACCCTGTACTGGGACTTCCTCGCCCGGCACCGGGAGCGTCTCGGGGACAACCGCCGGATGAGCTTCCAGCTGGCCAACCTCGACCGGAAGGACCCGGAGGTGCTGAGGGCGATCCGGGCCCGGGCCGGCGACCTCTACCGACGGGTCCAGGCAGGCGACGATGCCTGACGTCTCGATCCGCCTCGACGGCCCTCTGGTGGAGAGCCGCTTCGTGGAGCGGCCGAACCGGTTCCTCCTCCGGTGCGCCGTGCCGGGAGAGGCCGAGGTGAAGGAGGTCCACCTGCCCGATCCCGGCCGCCTCCGGGAGCTGCTGCTCCCCGACGCCCGGATCTGGATCCTCCCTGCCACGGCCCCCGGACGGCGCACCCGCTGGACGGCAGCCCTGGTGGAGTCTCCCGACGGCGACGGGGTCGTCAGCCTCCGGACGACGCTGCCGAACGCCCTGATCCGGCGGGCCCTCGAGGCCGGTGCCCTCGAGGAGCTCCAGGGGTGGGCGCTGGAGCGAGCGGAATGGACCCTCGGTCGCTCCCGCATCGACTTCCTGTTGTGCCGCCCCGGCGGACGGCGGATGGCGCTGGAAGTGAAGAGCGTCACCCTGGTGGAGGACGGCGTCGCCCGCTTCCCGGATGCCGTGACCGCCCGCGGCGCTCGACACGTCCTCGAGCTGGCCGAGCTGGCGGAGAGCGGAGAGATGGATGCGGCCATCCTCTTCGTGCTTCAACGGCACGACGCAGGGGCCATCGAGGCGGCCCGCAGCATCGACCCCGATTTCGCGGACGCCCTGGCACGGGCCCGGGAGGCGGGGGTGCGGGTGCTGGGACGTCGCTGCCGGGTCGGCCTGGAGGAGATCGTGCTGGGCGACCCCGTCCCGGTCCGGTAGGCCGGGCTGCCCGGACAGGCCGCGGATTCCCCTCCTCGGAGCCGACGGGCCCGCCGCACATCCACGCCCGAGGCCCCTCGCCCCTGGGCCGCTCCCCCGCCCGGCCCCTCCGCCGCCCTCCGGCGCTACCCCGCCCCTCGTGAGCCGAACGTTGCGATTTCCGCAAGTCCCTACCCCGCAACACGTTGCATCGATTGTTGTGGAAATATCGCGACCGCCCGCAGGGGGCGATGGAAACCATTTGCAGAAACATACGTTCTAACGGGTGTGCCGGGGCGACGGAGCGGCCGCTCCTCCCGGCGCCCGGCGGCCAGGGGGCCGTCGGACTGGGAACCCAGATGGGAGGATGATGATGACGACGCGGACGAGATGGGCTCTCGCGGCATTGGCCGCCCTGCTCCTCGGAGCACCTTCGGCGGCGCAGGCTCAATCCAGCACCACGATCTCCGACGAGGCCGAGCGCGTGGCCAAGGCCCAGGAGATGGTGGTCAAAGCCCAGGAAGCCTCCAAGGAAATCGGTTCGTTCCGGGAGGCTGCCTTCCTGTACCGGCAGGCGGCCGAGACCCTCGGGGACCACCCCGACGCACCGCACCACCTGGTGCAGGCGGGCCGGCTCTCCTACTACACGGGCCGGGAAGGACAGGCCATCGACGACTTCGAGGCCGCAGGTGAGCAGGCGCTCGCGTGGGGCGACGTGGTGACCGCGGCCCAGAGCTTCCTCGACGCGGCCTGGGTGGCCGCCGAGGAGAACCGGGGATCACAGGCGCTCACGCTCGCCCGCCGGGCGGAGAAGCTGAGCAGCTCGCCCCTCATCCAGCGGCAGGAGCGGATGGCGCTCCTGAGCCGGATCGCAGATCTGCAGCAGCAACAGCAGCAGGACTGAGGCGAGCCGCACCGCGGCGATCGCCGGGCCCCCGGGACCTCGAGTCCCGGGGGCTTCGTTCGTTCAGGGCACCCGTCCCGTCGCGGCCAGGGTCGCCTGGATCTCCTCCACGGTCGCACGAGCGCTCCGGCCCACTCCGATGAGGGTGGCCGAGGCGAATCCGGTCCAGGCCCCGTAGCCGACCAGCCAGAGCCGGGGCTCGACGGCGCACCGGGTGCCCTCCATCGCCACCCGGCCCCTGTCGTCGACCACACCCAGGGCTTCGAGGTGCTCGAGGGCGGGCCGGAATCCCGTCGCCAGAACCACGGCATCGAACCGTTCCTCCGGGCCACCCGGCCACCGGGCGCCCCCCGGGGTGAAGGTGAGCGGCATGGGTCGCGGGACCAGAACGCCGCGATCCCGGGCCGCCCGCACGGGGGGAACCACCACGATGTCCCCCAGGCTCCGGCGCGGTGGAGGCTCCGTGCCCGCTTCCCGGGCCCGGTACCGTGCCGTGGCCTCGTGGAATAGGACCCGGCCGTCCACCTCGTCGGGGAGGAAGACGGGCGGTTCCCGGGTGGCCCAGGTCGCGTCCGCCACCCCGGAGAGCTCGGCGAGGATCTGCGCCCCCGAGTTGCCGCCTCCCACCACCAGGACCCGACGGCCGACCAGATCGTGGGCCTCGGGCGACCGATACCCGGCCGAATGGAGCACGGCGCCCCCGAAGCGCTCGAGGCCCGGCAGGCGCGGCCACCATGGCCGGCGCCACGTCCCGGTGGCGCTCACCACGGTCCGGGCCAGGACCGTGGCTCCGTCGCTTCCCCGTACCTCGAGGAACTCCGGGTCCGGCGAGACCGTCACCGCCGACACCGGCCACGGCCGCAGCACCGGGATGTCGTACCGGGCCTCGTAGGCCGTGAGGTAGGCCAGGGTCTCGTCCCGGGTCGGGTAGTCGCCGTCCCGGGCCGGCGGCATGAGCCATCCGGGCAGCGAGCTGTACCGCGCCGGCGAGAAGAGACGGAGCGAGTCCCAGCCGGCCCGCCACGCCCCACCCGGCCCCGGCTGATCGTCCAGGACCACGTGCTCCAGCCCCGCCCGCCTCAGGTAATACCCTACGGCGAGTCCCGCCTGACCGCCGCCGATGACCGCCGTGTCCACGATCGCCATCCCCGAGGATCGCCGGGTGCCGAGGACCGGGCAACGGCCGGCCGTTGCCGCCGCCCGGGCACCGGGTTCTCTTCCGGCCCATGGATCTCTCCGTCCCGCAGCTGGCCGCCACGGAGCTGGCCGCGGCCTACTTCCAGTTCATCATCACGGTCGGGCTGGCGCTCATCGCGGCCCGGCTCCACCGCCGGTACCGGAAGTCGTATTTCCGGGACTGGGCGGTGGCGTGGGGGATCTACGCCGTGCGGCTCGCGGCCATCATCAGCTTCCTCCACACCGGGATCGCGGTGTGGCTGTACTGGCATCAGGTCCTCACCGGCTGGACGGCCCTGGCCCTTCTGTGGGCGGCCCTCTCCTTCGCCCGGGAGACGCCCTGGCGCCCCGCCTACCTCCTGCTGGTCCTGTTCCCGCCGGTCTGGTCGTTCGTCGCCATCTATCAGATGGACAACTTCTTCCTTGCCGCGGGCCCGGCGGTCCTCTTCCTGAGCGCGGCCACCCTGGCCACCGCCTGGGCCTTTCGCCGGTACCACCGGGAGGCGTCGTCGGCGGCGGCCGGCGTGCTGGCCATCTTCCTCGTGCTGTGGGCCCTCCACCACCTGGACTACCCCTTCCTCCGTGCCCGGGGGATCTGGAACCCCTGGGGCTACTACCTGGACGTCTTCTTCGAGCTGGCCGTCGGGGTGGGGATCCTCTTCCTGGTCCAGGAGGACCTCGACGAAGGTCTGCGGGCCCTGTCCGCCCTCTCGGCGGAGCTCCAGTCGGGCCGCACGCGCGAGGACCTTCCCGACGCCCTCGTGAGCCGGATCCTTGACCTGCGGGCCGTCCGGGGATGTGCGCTGTTCTGGTCGCCCCCGCCGTCGCCCGCAGCCCGCAGCCCCGACGACTGGCTCGCGCAGGGGCGGTTCGTGGCGAGGGCCGGAGCCTGCGAGACCTGGGCCGCCACCGGTCCGGCCCCGGGGATGAGCCGGCTCCTGGAGCGGGTCGCGGAGGCCGGCGAGCCGCAGATGGGGAGTGACGCCGCCACGGCCGACCTCCCCCACGCCTACGTGGCGGCCCTGCCCATCCTCCAGCGTCGGCAGGTCGCGGGAGCCCTCGTCGTCGTGGGCGACGCACGCGACCCCTTCACGGCCCTGGACGACTCGTTCCTCCTGACGCTGGGGCGCCAGATCGGCGCAGCGCTCCGGAACGCCGAGCTGAACCGGAACCTGGCGGAGCGGACCCGGGAGCTGGAGCGGCTGCAGGAGCGGGTGGTCCAACGCCACGAGGAGGAGCGGGAGCGGATCTCCCGGGAGCTCCACGACGAGACGGCCCAGGTCCTGGCCGCGGTCAACCTCCGCCTGGGGCTCCTGCAGGAGCGGGTGGCGCCGGAGCAGGCCGAGGGCCTGGAGCAGGCCCGTGGAATGCTCGGCGACGGCATCCGCAGCATCCGTCAGGTGGCCCGGAACCTCCGGCCGGTGGCGCTGGACGACCTGGGCCTGCTGAGTGCCCTGCGGGCCCTGGTCCGGGATCTGTCGGGCCGGGCGGGACTCCACCTCGAGGCCCGTCTGCCCGACCGTCTTCCCTCCCTGAGCCCCGCCGCCGAGCTCGCCCTCTACCGGGCGGTGCAGGAAGGGCTGGCGAACGCCGCCCGACACGCCGACGCCTCCCGGGTGGCGCTGTCGGTGGCCACGGACGACGCCGGACGGACCACCCTGCACATCGAGGACGACGGCCGCGGCTACCCGCCGGACGTCCTCTCGGGCGAGCCTCGACGCTCGTCGGGACTCTCGGGCATGCGCGAGCGGATCGCGGCGGTGGGCGGTACGGTAGCACTGGGCACCTCGGCTCTGGGGGGCGCGTCCCTCCGGGTCCACCTCTCCCCCGATTCCCCATCCGACGACCCATGAGAGTTCTGATCGCCGACGACCACGCCGTGGTGCGCCAGGGCATCCGGGCCGTCCTCGAAAGTGCCGACGACGTGGAGGTGGTGGGGGAGGCGGCCACCGGGGACGAGGCCATGACGCTCGTGGAGGAGTTGAACCCGGACGTCCTCGTACTGGACGTGAACATGCCGGGCGCGGACGGGCTGGAGGTCACCCGGGCGCTCCGGGAGGAAGGCCGGGACTGCCGGATCCTCATCCTGTCGATGCACGACAACCCGGAGTACGTCCTCCAGGCCCTCCGGCTCGGTGCCGACGGCTACGTCCTCAAGGACGCCGGGCCGGCGGAGCTTCGGGACGCCGTGCAGACGGTCTGGGAGGGCCGGGAGTACATGAGCGATCGGGTGACCCACCAGCTCTCCGTCGCCCTCCGACAGGAGCTGGAGCGGGAGAAACGCAGGGGACGCCTCGATGCTCTCACGCCCAGGGAGCGCGAGGTCATGCTGGAGGTGGCCACCGGGAAGACGAGCCGGGAGATCGGGGAGGAGTTCGGCATCAGCCCCAGAACCGTCGAGACCCATCGCGAGCGGCTCATGGCCAAGCTCCGCATGGGAAGCGTCGCCGACCTGACCCGCTTCGTGGTGGAGATGGGGCTCGAGGAGGAGGACCCGCCCCCGGGGTGAGCGAGGCTGGGCACTAGGTATTTCTACGCAGGGCCGGCTCGGTATCCTCCCGACTGCCCCGCGGGCCCGTGCCAACCTAGCGTTGAGACGGAATCCGAAGCCTTCCACACCGCCTCACACCACGGGCATCGTGCCATGCGCTCCCTCCGACACGCCGTCTCGGGTCCGTTCCCCGGTCGCACCCCGCTCCCCCGCGTCGCGCACCTGGATCCGGTCCGATGAGGAGCCTGGTCCACTTCATCCCGATCGTCACGACGCTGGTGGCCCTTCTCTTCGCCCCGCGGGTTCTCCGGCGGTGGCGGGCGAAGCGACCGGCCCCCCACCTGTTCTGGTGGGGACTCGGCATCGTCCTCTACGGCGTGGGGACCTTCACCGAGTCGTGGACCACCCTCTTCGGCTGGAATGAATGGGTGTTCCGCAGCTGGTACGTGGCGGGGGCGCTGCTCGGCGGGGCGCCACTCGCCCAGGGGACGGCCTACCTCCTCCTGCAGCGTCGGACCGCCAACGTACTGGCGGTGCTCCTGGTCACGACGGTCGCCGTGGCGTCCGTCGGGGTCTTCCTCACGCCGATCGACATGTCCCTGGTCGAGTCCCACCGGCTGACCGGATCCGTCATGGAGTGGCAGGGCGTCCGTCTCTTCAGCCCCTTCATCAACACCTACGCCTTCATCTTCCTGGTGGGCGGCGCGGCGCTTTCGGCCTGGCGCTACAGGAAGGACGCCTCGGCACGACATCGGGTCGTGGGCAACGTGTTCATCGCCGTCGGTGCCCTCCTTCCCGGGATCGGCGGGATGGCCACCCGGATGGGGCACACCGAGGTGCTCTACGTCATGGAGCTGATCGGGCTGCTCCTGATCTGGACCGGCTACCGGTACAACATCCGCCCGCAGGCCGACGGCCTTCGCGGGCAGGGCCCGGATGCGCGATCCCGGAGCGTCCGGGGGAGGGAAGCGGCGCTCCGGGCCTGAGCGCCCGCAGATCCGGATTCCCTGCGGCTTTGCGGCGGAGGGCAGGGCCCGGATAGCTTGTTGAGGCCATGCCTTCCCTACTCCGCCTCCGGTCGTGATGGCCGCTCGCGGCGGCGTGCCGGGCCGCCGTCCGGATTCCGTCCTCCGGGGCCGCCGGGCCCTTGGGGTCCTCGCTGCCCTGGTACTGTCGGGCTGCGGCTCGTCCGCGCCGGACCCGTCCGACGTGCCCACCTTCAGGATCGGCGTCCTGGCCCACATGACGCCCGAGATGGCGCCCGTCACCGGCACGCCCACCCTGGAGGCCGCGCGGATGGCGGTGGCCGAGCTCAACGAGGAGGGCGGACTCCTCGTCGATGGCCAGCGGGTGCGGGTGGAGCTCGTCGCCCGGGAGCACGATGCGCGGATCGAGGGCGTGACCACCGCGGCCCGGAGCCTGATCAACCTCGACTCGGTCCACGTACTCGTGGGCCCGCAGTTCAGTCAGCACGCCATCCCGGTCGGGGCGATCGCCAACCGCTCCGGGGTCCCGATGATCTCCCCCATGTCGTCCAACCCCGCCACCACCGAGGGACGGCCGTACGTGTTCCGGCTGGCCTTCCTGGACGCCGATCAGGGC
>DATHRY010000346.1:0-10925 GCA_035464715.1 Longimicrobiales bacterium | reverse complement strand
GCTCCGGTAGCGTTCGAGGCGGTCCTGGGACGTCTCGTCGCTCATGGGGCGGCGGCTCCGTGGGGACGTGGGGTCGTGCCTCGCATCCGGGCTCCAGAGGGGAAACGGCCCGCCGAATCTCGGGTCGGCGAGGGGATGGGGCAACGCGACCGCAGGGGCCCGATCGGAATCCTTGACCCTCCGTTCGACGGCCCGGTAGCGTGGAACAGAGGCCCGGATCGCCTCCTTCGACGCCGGAGCACCACATGTCCTCCAGTTCTCACGCCACCTCGTCCTCTCGCCGACGTGCGGGCGGGCCGGCCCTGCTCGCCGCGGCCCTGACGGCCGCCGTGGTGGCACTCCGGCCCGGGGGGCTGGAGGGCCAGGACTCGGTTTCGGGGCACTGGCTCGCGTCGGTCCAGGGAGACCGGGGCTCGCCGGAGGTCGTCTTCGTGCTCCAGCTGAACGGGGGCTCGATCTCGGGCCGCCGCATCCTTCCCGGCCAGCAGGCCCTCGACGTCCGGGGCGACCAGCAGGGTTCGAGGGTTCGTCTGGAATTCCGGGTGCCCGAAGGCAGCTCCTCGGTCGAGGTCCGGATCGAGGCCCAGGCCCGGGCGGACCGGATGGACGGGACCTGGACCGCGATCCTCCCCTCGGGGCAGCGGGTCGAACGTCCCTGGGTGGCGCAGCGCACCCGGTCGGGCAACCTCCTCAATAGAGACGGGCCGGGTCCAGGACGTTGAGGAGAGGCTCTCCGGCACGATCCCGCCGGAGGTTCTCGCAGAAGAGATCGGTGATGCGCCGGTTCTCCCGGTCGCTGGTGCTGGCCGAGTGCGGGCTCACCACCACGTTGGGCAGGGTCCAGAGCGGACTCTCCGCCGGGAGCGGCTCCTCGGCGAAGACGTCGAGCCAGGCGGCGCCCAGGTGCCCGGTGCCCTGCGGGGGGGGCTGCAGGGCGCGTACGAGCGCCGGCTCGTCGACCAGGGCCCCCCTGCCGATGTTGATCACGACGGCACCGCGGGGCAGGGCCTCGAGCTCCGCGGCGCCGATGATGCCCTCGGTCTCGTCGGTGTGGGGCGCCGCCAAGACCAGGAACCCGGCCCGGGGGAGGAGGGCCGGAAGGTCGCCCAGCCCACCGAGCTCGTCCGCGTGGACCGAAGCGGGGTCCGCCCCGCCAGGGTCCCGCTTCACCCCCACCACCCGCATCCCGAAGGCCTGGGCCAGGCGCCCCACCTCGGCCCCGATGGCGCCGATCCCCAGCACGAGCACGGTGCGGCCGTCCAGGTCCGTCCCCGCGTAGCGCTCCCAGTGGCGGCGGGCCTGTGCCTCCTGGACCTGCCGCAGGCCGCGGCACTCGGCCAGCATCGCCATCAGGGCGAACTCGGCCAGGGGCCGGGCATGGACGCCGCTGGCCGTGGTGAAGACGGTGTCGGGCATGCGTTCGGCGTACCGGTGCCGGCGGACGAACTGCCCGATCCCCGCGCTGGTGGCCTGGACCCACCGCACCTCGGGTGCCCTCTCGGGCAGGTTCTCCCGATGGGTGGCGTCGAAATCGAAGAGGATGGTGGCCCGGGCGAGGAGCCCCAGCCACCGGGCCTCCTCATCCGGGGTCCGCTCACGGGCCGCTCCGAGATGGTCGGCGGGATAGCGGGGGGGTCGCAGCAGGTCCGGCTCGTAGTCCACCGGCACCGGGTGCGCCGCCTCCCGCACCCGGGCCACCAGCTCGGGCTCGAGCCACGACGCGATCAGGATCCGGTCCCCGCTCCTGGGCTCACGCATCCTCCTCCTCCGTATGGGGCACACGGACGGAGAGGCCCTCATCCGAGAGGGCCACGCGGAGGTGTCGGGCCTCGGAGTTCTCGCCGTCCACGCTCACGGGGATCGGTGCCTCGCCGTCGGCCTCGATGGTCACGGCCCGGACCCGCTCGTGCCGGCAGGCCTCGTGCTCCGGGTCCTCCCCCCGGAGGAGGGCCGGCATCATGGCGAGGACCTGGGGCAACGTGGCCTCCCTCATGGTGACCAGTTCCAGCTGCCCGTCGTCGGGCCGTGCTCCGGGCGCGATGGGCACGCCGTGGCCGGCGTAGCGTCCGTTCGCCACCACCACGTTGAGGATCCGCTCGTGGCGGGCCGGACCGTCGTCGATGCGGATCGACACCGGGACCGGCTCCAGCTCCAGGGCCACCTCCACGGCGCCCCGGAGGTAGGACAGCGGGCCCCACCACGCCTTGCCCTCCGCGTCCAGCACCTCCCCGATGCGGCCCCCGTTCCCCGCGATCACGGCGTTCACCGCCACCAGGGCATCCCCGTCCACCTCCACCTCCATGACGTCCAGCTCCAGGGTCCGGGCGGGGCCGCTCAGCGCTTCGATCGCCTCCTCCCAGTTCAGCGGGATGTCGAGGGAGCGGGCGAGATCGTTCCCGGTCCCCAGCGGGACGGGGTGCAGCACGGTGGAGCGGTGGTCCCCGGCGTCGCGCAGCCCGAGGACGGCCTCGTGGATCGTACCGTCTCCCCCGGCCACCCAGAGCTCTGTGGCGCCCGCCCGCACGGCGTCCCGGGCGAACCGCCTGGCGTCCCCGGCCGCGGCCGTGACGTGCAGAGCGACGTCGCCCCCCTTCCCGCGGATCGCCGCGAGAACCTCGTCGGCCTCGGGGGCGCCGCCGGCGGCGGGGTTCACGATGAGCACCCGGGCCCGGCTCACGCCAGCGCTCCCGGCTCCACGTCCACCGGGGCGCCGCCCGCCCGGGCCGACCGGTAGAGGGCCTCGATGGCCCGCATGTTCGCCTCCGCGTCGGCAACGCCCCACTTGGGTGTCCGACCTTCACGGACGCACCGGGCGAAGTGCTCCACCATGAGCCGGTACTCGTCGTCGCCCTTCACGGCATGCCGAGTCCGGGTGTCGCCGCCGTCCTCAAGCACCTCGACGTCCTTCGTGCCCGGGAGGAAGGCCTCGTCCACGCCGAGGATGCCGTCGGTCCCGGCCACCTCGTAGAACTCCCGGCGCCGTTGGGTCAGTGCACAGTCGAAGTGGGCTGTGACGCCGTCGGGAAAGTGGAGCACGCCCGTGAGCTCGTCGTCGACCCCGGCTCCCCGCTCCCCGCCGGTCCACCGGGCGGTGGCCTGGGCCGCCAAGGGCTCCGCGCCGAGGAGCGTGCGGCTCACGTTGACGCAGTAGCACCCGACGTCCATGAGGGCTCCACCCCCCAGCGCGGGGTCGAGCCGGATGTTGTCCCGATTGCGGAGGCGGAAGGTGAAGGCGCTCCGGATCGTCCGGACCTCCCCCACGGCCTCCTCGGCCAGGAGCTCGAGGACGCGGTCGGTGCGGGGGTGGAAGCGATACATGAAGGCCTCCATGAGGAGCACGCCCGCGGCCTTCGCCGCTGCGGCCATCTCCCGGCACTCCCGGGCGCTCAGGGCGAGAGGCTTCTCGCAGAGGACGTGCTTGCCCGCCTCGGCCGCCCGCACCGTCCACTCGGCATGACCGCTGTTGGGCAGGGGGATGTAGACCGCGTCCACCTCCGGGTCCTCCAGCAGGGCGTGGTAGCTCCCGTAGGCCCCGGGGATGCCCGCCTCGTCGGCGAAGGCCCGGGCCCGCCCGACGTCCCGGGAGGCCACGGCCCGGACCTCGGAGTCCCGGGCGGCCTGGAGGGCCGGGATCACGGCCTTCCGGCCGATGTTCGCGGTGGAGAGGATGCCCCAGCGGAGGGAGTCGGTCATGGATGTGGGGGTTGGAGACGGATCGCCGGGTGGCCTACCCGCGAGGGAGGGGAGAGATCGTTTGCCCGACGGCCGCCGGATGCGCGTCCGTGAGGCGGGTCCGCTGCGTCATCCACCGCCCAGGGGCAGCCGCAGCCCGATCTCCCACCGCCCCCCGGCGCCGGGGGCGACCTGGAACTCCAGGGGGACCGACGTCCAGGAGGGGGAGGTGCGGATCGACCCCGCCATCAGGCCCACGAGCCCGCCCACGACCAGCCCGATCACCGCGGACTTCCCGACGGCGTCCGCGTTGCGGTCCGGATGACACGTTTCGGCGTCCTCGTCCCCTTCGTTCTCGGCGAAGCAGGCCGCGATCGCCCCCGCCAGCACGCCTCCGATCAGCCCGCCCACCAGCGCCGAAGACCCGGGCCCCAGACCCCCGTCCGGCCTGCAGCGCTCCTCGACGCTCTCCACGTACCATCGGGGGATCTCGATCGGCCGGCCCTCGACGTCCACCACGACCGCCTCGAGGTCGATGCGGACCAGGATGCCCTCGATGACGTTCCCGGGAGGAAGCGAGAACGCCTCGTCCGCGGCGGGAGGTCGGGCTCTGAGCCCGAGGCGGACGTGGTCGCCCGGGTCGAGCTCGCCGCACACCTGGGCGCCGGCGGGAGCCGCGAGCAGGAGCAGCAGGAGCGCCACCGGACCGGCACGCCGAGGAGCGGATCGGTGGACGTGGTGGACCGGCCGGGCCACGTCGACCGAACGCCCGGGTCCCGGTACTTCGGCCCGGTGGGCCTCCGAGGGAAGGGGCGCGGGCATGGGATCGGCTCACCAGGGCATGGTCTGGGCCCCGGGCATCTCCAGGTCCCCTGGGAGCGGCAGGTCCACCCAGCGGCGCTGCCGGTGGGAGAGGGTGGCGGCGTTGATGATCTCCTGGACCCGGGCGCTCTGGGCGAAGTCGCCCTGGTCCTCGGTGCGGTCCCCGAGGATCTCCTGGCAGAAGTTGTGGACCAGGTTGCCGTAGAAGGCGGTGCTCCAGTGGTCGTCGGGACGGGCACCCGGCGGGAAGTACTCCGGCGGGATCTCCCGCTCCACGAACTCCACGGCGTCCGGGGTGGCCGTCTTGATGGTCTGGATGACCCCGAACTCCTCCACGAGCCGGACCTGGATCGCCCCCTTGGAGCCGAAGATCCGGGCCTCGATACCGGGATAGTTGCCCACGGTCACGTACGACGACTGGAGGCTGAACAGGGCGCCGTTCCCGGCCCGGGCCATGAACATGTCCGCGTCGTCGATGTTGATGCGCTCCCGGTCGGTGTCGAGGTTCGTCCGCCGGCGGTAGGGGACCATGTTGGCCAGCAGTCCCACCACGGAGGTGAGCTCGCTCCCCACGCACTCGAGCCCGATGTCGATCGTGGGTGCGCCGTACCCCTCCAGGGACGAGACCACGATGCCTTCGGGGCTCGGGTCGGTCCCCCACTCCGGCTCTCCCTCCGGCGGCACGCGGTGGATGCGCTTGTCCATGGGGTTGTCCGGATCGAGCCACTGGGAGTTCTGCTCGTATCCGTTGAAGACGTAGGGCTCGCCGATGAAGCCGTCCCGGATGAGATCGAACATGTACATGACGGCCGGCGCGTACCGGAAGGTGAGGCCGACCTTGGTCTTGAGTCCCTTGGAGCGGGCGAGCTCGTGGGCCCGCCAGACGTCCCGGTAGTCGTGGCAGACCGGCTTCTCCACGAGGCAGTGCTT
Source organism: Longimicrobiales bacterium (assembly GCA_035464715.1). Classification (GTDB taxonomy): domain Bacteria; phylum Gemmatimonadota; class Gemmatimonadetes; order Longimicrobiales; family Gaopeijiaceae; genus Gaopeijia. Next base: position 5,501 of record DATHRY010000346.1, on the reverse strand, counting down.
CCCGGCCTCCAACGTGGCGAAGACCAGGTCCTGGTGGTCACCGCGTGTGACCACGTCCACCACGTCCACGTCGTTCCTGGACAGGACGTCCTCCGCCGCGGTGTACACGTCCGGAACGTCGAACAGGGCGGCGGCCTCTTCGGCGAGGTCCCGGTGAAGGTCGCACACGGCCACCACCTCGCAGAGGGGCGAACGGGTGAAGCCGGGCAGGTGGGCGGAGCGGGACCAGCGGCCGGCGCCGATGACGGCGACGCGGAGGGGCTCGGGCATGGACGGGGGTGGCAGGGAGGACGTGGGTGAGGGGAACCGGGACATTGTGGGCGGGCGGCCGGGCCCGCGAAACCGGGGGCCGTGGGGTGCCTGTCGGGATGGGGGACCTCGAGGGTTTCGCAGCCCCCGAAGACGGGTCCACCGTCGGCCTCCGCCCGGCGGACCGACACGGTCACGCACATCCCCGGCCCCGAGGCCGGTCGGCGGAGCCTCGGGCGCCCGGCCCGCTCAGCCGGCCCCGGCCTCGAGGTCCTCCGCGTGGTGACAGGCGACCCGGTGGCCCGCCCCCAGCGGGCGGAGCTCCGGGACCTCGACGCGGCACCGCTCCGTGGCGAACGGGCACCGGGTGTGGTAGCGACAGCCGGGGGGCGGGTGGGCCGGATCCGGCAGCTCTCCCCGGGGCGCGTCGGCGCCGTCGGGCGCTCCCGCGCCGGCGGACAGGCGGGGAACGGCGGCGAGGAGGGTCCGGGTGTAGGGATGCAGCGGCCGCCGGAAGACCGCGTCCCGGGGTCCAATCTCAACGATGCGGCCCAGGGCCATGACGGCGACCCGGTGGCTGATGTGCCGGACCATGGCCAGATCGTGGGCGATGAAGAGGTAGGCGATCCCCAGCTCCTCCTGGAGGTCCCGGAGGAGGTTGACGATCTGGGCCTGGATCGAGACGTCGAGGGCCGAGATGGGCTCGTCGGCGACGATGAGCCGAGGGGCCGTCGCCAGGGCGCGGGCGATCCCGATCCGCTGCCGTTGGCCACCGGAGAATTCGTGGGGGAAGCGGCGGGCGTGGTCCGGCTCGAGGCCGACGCGCTCCAGGAGCTCGAGGACCCGGGTCTTCCGCTCGGGGGCCGTGCCGATGGCGTGGACGTCCAGTGGCTCCCGGACGATCCGCCCCACGGTGTGCCGGGGGTTCAGGGACGCGTAGGGATCCTGGAAGATCATCTGCATCTCCGCCCGCACCCCGCGCAGCTCCCGTCCCTCCAGGTCGTCCAGCTCCCGCCCCCGGAAGCGGACCCGGCCCGCCGTGGGTCGCTCGAGGAGGAGAAGGGACCGGCCCGTGGTGGACTTCCCGGAGCCGCTCTCCCCGACCAGACCCAGCGTCTCGCCCGGGAAGACGTCGAAGGAGACCCCGGCCACCGCCTGGATCTCGCCGACCCGCCGCCGGAGGAAGCCCGCCCGCACCGGGAAGGACTTCACCAGGTCCCGTACCTCCAGCAGAGGCTCCGCGCCGGTCGAGGGGGCCCCGCCGGTGGAGGGGTCCCTCGCGTGTGCGCCGTCGTGCGCCCCGGGTCCCGGAGCGTGGGAACCGTCGCTCACGGGAGCTCCTCCTGGTGCCAGCAGGCCGCCCGGTGGAGGACGTCCGGGGACGCCTGGACCGGCACGAGGGGCGGGACCTCCGTGCGGCAAAGGTCCGTGGCCCACGGGCATCGGGGGGCGAAGGCGCAGGCGGCGGGCTCCCGGACCAGGACGGGGGGCCGACCCTCGATGCTGGCCAGGCGGGACGCGCCTTCCGCCTCTCCGTCGTCCAGTCGGGGGAGCGCCGCCAGCAGCCCCCGCGTGTAGGGGTGCCGAGGGTTGCGGAAGAGCTCCCGGACCGGCGCGTCCTCGACGATGGCACCGCCGTACATGACGGCCACCCGGTCCACGACCTCGGCGGCCAGCGCCAGGTCGTGGGTGATCCAGAGAACGGCCATCCCCATCTCTCGCCGGAGCTCCGCCACCAGCCGCACGATCTGCGCCTGGACGGTCACGTCCAGGGCCGTGGTGGGCTCGTCGGCGACGAGCACCGCCGGCCGGCAGGCCAGGGCCATGGCGATCATGATCCGCTGACGCTGCCCGCCGGAGAACTGGTGGGGGTGATCCCGAAGCCGCCCCGTCGCATCGGGGATGCCGACCCGGTCCAGGAGACGGCCGGCCTCCGCCTCCGCCGCCGCCCGGTCCATGTCCGTGTGCCGACGGAGCACCTCGGTGATCTGCCGTCCCACCGGGAGCACCGGATTCAGCGAGGTCATGGGGTCCTGGAAGACCATGGCGATCTCTCGTCCCCGCACCCGTCGCCATCCCGCCGGATCGAGGTCCAGGAGCTCCGTCCCCCGCAGCCGGATCGATCCGGAGGTGATCCGCCCCGGGGGCGGGACGAGCCCCAGCAGCGCCAGCGCCCCGACGCTCTTTCCGGACCCGCTCTCCCCCACCAGGGCAAGGGACTCCCCGGCGCCGAGCGACCAGGAGATCCCGTTCACGGCGTGGACGGTGGCCCGGTGCGTGTGGAAGCGGACGCGGAGGTCCCGGACCTCGAGGAGGGGCGCGTCGGTCATCCCTGGCGGCCCCGCGGGTCCAGCGCGTCCTGGAGGCCGTCGCCCAGGAAGTTCACCGCCAGGACCACCAGCAGGATGGCCATCCCCGGGAAGATCGTCAGCCAGGGCGTGGTGGACATCGAGGCCTGGGCGTCCATGAGCATGTTGCCCCAGGTGGGGGTCGGCGGCTGGACCCCGAGACCCAGGAACGACATGGAAGACTCGACGACGATGGCGTTGCCCACGGCCAGCGTGGCCCCCACCACCACCGGGCCCAGGGCGTTGGGGAGGATGTGGCGCCAGAGGATGCGCCCGGGGCCGGCGCCCACGCTCCGGGCGGACTCCACGAAGGCCATCTCCCGCAGGCGCAGCACCTCGCCCCGGACGACCCGGGCCGTGGCCATCCAGCTCAGGAACCCGATGATCAGGGCCATGGAGACCGGGTCCGCGCCGGTGTACGACGCCAGCACGATGAGGAGGGGGAGGGTGGGAATGGCGTACGCCACGTCGGTGACCCGCATCAGCCCGTTGTCGACCCATCCTCCGGCGTAGCCCGCCACTGCTCCGACCAGGGTGCCCAGGCCCGTCCCCAGCACCGCCGCCAGGACACCGATCAGGATGGAGAACCGGCCGCCGTGGAGCAGACGGATGAGGAGATCCCGGCCCAGGTCGTCGGTGCCCAGAGGGTGGGTCAGGGACGGGGCCTGTCGGATGGCGTCCAGCTGTACCGCGTCCACTTCCCAGGGCACGAACCACGGGCCGACGACGCACAGGACGGTGATCGCGCCCAGGACCGCCACCGACGCGACGGCCATGGGGTGCCGTCGGAGCCGGGGCCAGAAGCCGGGGGCCGGTCCGGCCGTTCCAACGCCCACGGGGTCCCCGTCCGCCGCTCCGGCCGTTCCAACGCCCACGGGGTCCCCGTCCGGCGGTCCACCCATTCCAACGCCCCCCGACCCGCCGGGAGGGGCTCCGGCCCTTCCCTCGCCCCGGCTACTCATAGCGGATCCTGGGATCGAGCCACCCGTAGACCAGGTCCGCCACCAGGTTGAACACCACGACCATCACCGACCCCAGGAGGAGGATCCCCATCAGGAGGGGGTAGTCCCGGGCCATCATCGCGGTGACGAACATCCGGCCGATCCCGGGCCAGGCGAAGACGGTCTCGGTGATGACCGCCCCGCTGAAGAGCGTGGCCAGGTTGAGGGCCATGATCGAGACCACCGGGATGAGCGCGTTGCGCAGGCCGTGGACGCCCACCACCCGCCACTCCGGGAGGCCCTTGGCCCGGGCGGTGCGGATGTAGTCCTCCCGCAGGACCTCCATGAGGGACGAGCGCAGGTACCGGGACCACCCGGCGACGTAGCGGAACGAGAGGACCACGGTCGGGAGGATCAGGTGGAGGAGGTGGTCCCCCAGGGACGACGCTCCGACTGTCCGGGTCCCGGACAGGGGCAGCCAGCCGAGCCAGACCCCGAAGATCAGCTGGAGGATCAGGGCGAACCAGAACACCGGCATGGCGATGCCGAGGAAGGAGATGCCGGTGCCCACGTTGTCGAACAGCGAGTAGGGGCGTACCGCGCTGAACGTCCCGAGGGCGAAGGCGAGGAGCGCCGCCAGGACGAAGGCCGCACCCATGAGCTCCAGCGTCGCGGGAAGGCGCTCCAGGATCATCTCGGACACGGGCCGGGTCGTGGAGAAGCTCACCCCCAGGTCTCCCTGGACCGCCGCCCCGAGCCAGCGCACGTACTGGACGGGCACGGGCTGGTCCACACCCAGCCGCTCCCGGTAGGCCTCGATGACCTCGGGATCGATGAACCGCCCCGACTCGAGGAGCGCACCCTCCGGCCCTCCCGGGGCCGCCTGGATCACCCCGAACAGCACCACGGTGATCCCCAGGACGAGGGGGATCATCTGCAGCATCCGGCGGAGGGCGAAGGCGGCCATGGGGGAGCACCATCCGGGGCGGGGTCCCGCATCGCAAGACCGGCAGCATTCTGCCAAATCTCGTAAATCGTTGGTGGCACGTGACTTGCATCACACAAGCATGGGTGTCGGAATGACGTCGTCATCGCCATTCCGGCCCTCGATCTGAAGACTCCACACCCATACACTGGAGGCAGAAACCAACATGCGGTTCACGACGAAACACGGATTCCTGGGGCTGTTCGCCGCAGGTGTCCTCGCGGCATCCCCGGCCCTCGCGCAGGACCCCTACGACCAGCCGGACGAGAGCTGGATCAGCATCGACGGCAGCGTGGAGGAGGTCATGGCCGACGCCTTCACCCTGAACTACGGCGAAGGCATCATCACCGTCGAGATGGACGACGGGGACCGGGACGCCGATGCCTACCAGCTCATGCGCGGCGACAAGGTCACCGTGACGGGGCTGGTGGACGACGACTTCTTCCAAACGACGACCATCGAGGCCGGAAGCGTCTACGTCGAGGAGCTCGGCACGTACTTCTACGCCAGCTCCGCCGACGAAGAGGACAGCTTCGTGACCTTGGCGATGCCCGTCTCCGATTCCCGCTTCGTGCTGCAGGGAACGGTGACCGCGGTCTCGGACGATGAATTCATGCTCGATACCGGTGCCCGGCAGATCACCGTCGAACTGGACGAGCTGGGATACGATCCCCTCGATGACGAAGGGTACCAGACCATCGAGGTGGGCGACCGGGTCACGGTGACCGGTGAGATGGACTACGACTTCCTCGAAGGACGGGAACTCGTGGCCTCCAGCATTACCACGCTGATCGGCTGACACCCGACGCGTAGCACCTTGGACGCCGTCGAGCCGGAGGACCACTTCGGCTCGTCGGGGACTGGGCGGCCCCCTCCGGCGAGTTGGCCGGGCGGGGGCCGACGTGCATCCGGTCGCTGCACGGGCTGGCGAGCGCCTCTCCCTCTCGTCTCCTCCCGCCGCAAGGGAACGGGCAGGCT
>DATHRY010000345.1:0-13598 GCA_035464715.1 Longimicrobiales bacterium | reverse complement strand
CGGAGCCTCTTCCGGGAGCTCGCCGAGGAGATGTCCCGCCACCTCGACGACGAGGAGTCGGTGCTGTTCCCGCGTCTGGTCGCGTTGGAGGGGAACGACACCATGGCCGGCACCGTCCCGGATGCGGTCCTCGAGTCCCTGGAAGACGACCATGAGCACGCCGGCGCGATCGTCCGTCGCATCCGGGAGATCACCGACGGGTTCACGCCGCCACGTGGCGCCTGTGCTACCTATCGGGCGACCTACCATCTGCTGAGCGAGTTCGAGGACGACCTCCACCGGCACGTCCATCTCGAGAACAACGTGCTGTTCCCCCGGGTCCGGACGACGTTCGCCCAACGGGGAGACGAAACCGGAGCAATGAGGCGAGGGTAGGTTCGACGTTCGGGTCGTCGGCAGGCGATCGAGCCGCCAACGAGCCCGGTCGACGGGAATCGCCAGGAGCGTCCACGCATGATTCCGACAAGGATCGGAGAGAGCCAGGGCCGGATCCTCGAGCACCTGAAGCGTCGAGGGTCCGGAACGATTCCCGAGATGGCCAGGGAACTTGATCTCAGCGTGGAGACGGTCCGGACCCACCTGAAGTCCCTGGGCAGCGACGGGTTCGTGGAGCGGTCGGGGAGACGTCGTAACGGTCCCGGTCGCCCCGAGATCATCTACCGATTGACCGCCGGGTCCGAGGTCCTCTTCCCGAACCAGGAGGGGACACTCCTCCAGGACCTGGCGGCCTACCTCCTGGAGGCCGGGCGGGAGGATCTGGTCAGGGGGTTCTTCGACGCACAGGTGGAGCGGCGCCGGGCGACGATGGAGGAGCGGCTCGACAGCCTGGGCGACGATGCCCGAATGCAGGAGGTGGCCCGGATGCTCACCGACGAGGGCTTCATGGCCGAAGTGACCACACACGAGGGAGGCGAGAAGCGCCTTCGCCTGTGCCACTGCCCGGTGCGCAGCCTGGTGGACGTCACCAAGGCGCCCTGCCGGTCCGAGCTGAGGTTCGTTCGTGAGCTGCTCGGAAAGCGTCTCGTACGGGTCAGCTACATCCCCTCGGGGGACGCTTCCTGCTGCTACGCCCTGAAGGAAGCCGGCTGACGCGTTCTCCACGGGGAGACGGACCTCCCGTTCGCGGTACGTCCTCCCCGCCTGGCAGGGTCTCACGGACTGGTCGCGCCCTGGCCCCGCCCGTATCGTGCGGCCGGCCGCCACTACGGCCACGATCCGACCTCCGGAGGGGATCCGCATCCGCATGACCAGGCGAGGGGAACCGTGGGTTGGCGGTGCAGGCACGGCGCCGCACCTGGTGCTCCTCGGTGCCGTCCTCGCCGGGGTGGCGCTCCGCTTCTCCGGGCTGGCGTTCGATCCGGTGCATCCGAGCTGGATCGGGTGGCAGCTCGACGAGGGCCGCTGGGTGGAGGCGGCACGGGAGTGGGCCCTCTTCGGGTCGGTCCCGACCGGTGAGGCCTCCGTGATCCATCTCGCGCTCGCACCCTTCTTCCAGCTCGTGACCGGAGGGGTGTTCGAGGTATTCGGTGTGGGGTTCGTGCAGGCCCGTCTCCCCAGCGCCCTGGCCGGCTCGGCCGTTCTCGTGGCGCTGGCCCTGGGCCTCCGGGGCCGGTTGGCGCCGTGGCCCCTGGCGGCGGTCGTGCTGCTGGCGGCCTTCGATCCGGCTCTCCTGTATTCCAGCCGCGTGGCGGTGCCGGAGATGCTCTCGGCCCTGTGGCAGCTCCTGGCCTTCGTCGTCCTGATCCGACGGCCGGATTCGCTCCGGTGGACCGCCGTGGCCGGCGTCCTCGTCCTGCTGGCCCTGGGGACGAAGGCCACCACGGCGCCGGCGGCGGTCGGACTCTTCGCGACTCTTCTGATCACCCACGGGGGCCAGGGGCCGGGGCGCGTCGCCCGCGCGGTGACCTTCGTGGCCGCCGCCGCCGCGCCCGTGGCACTGGGGGCGATCACACTCGTGTGGGCGAAGGGCTCTCCCGACGCCATGGATCCGGGGCGGATCCTGAGTCCGATCCTGGGCTTCGTGGAGCTGAACGCCCCTCTCGATGTCCTCGGCACGCCGTACTTCAGCGGCCGGGGCGTGTCCCGCGGGAATCCCTCGGCGGTCAACCTCCTCCTGGCCGGTGTGTGGACCTGCGGCGTCTTTCTCTTCCCCGGCCGGCTGCGCCGTTCCGCGGCCGGGGCCGAGCGCGTCTTCCGCGGCGCCCTGGCCTGGGGCGCGGGCACGTTCGGCGCCTGGGCGCTGCTGGCGTACTTCCCCGACCGATGGGTGATGCACGTCCATCTTCCCCTGATCGTGGCCCTGGGCGCGGGGATCACGGCCCTGGCCTCACCGGGGAGCGCCGAGGAGGAGGTGGAGCCCGCGGAGTGGGGGCCGTGGCGCCGGGCGGCCCTGGTCCTTCCGTGGGCCGTGATCCTGTCGGCCTGGATGGTGGCTCTGTCGGGCACCCTGGGCCTGAACCTGGACCGGGTCCGCTGGCACATGCCGATCATGGGCGCCGTCACCCTGGGGCTGGCGATTCTGGTTCCGCGGGCGGGCGGTCGGTGGGCCGGCGCCGTGCCGGCGGCCGCCCTTCTGGCGCTGCTCGCCTGGCGGATCAGCGCCGGACCGCTGCCTTACGGGACCTTCTGGACCGGGGACGCCGGGAGCCTGCTGCGCTGGACGCTGATCCTCCTGATGGTGGTTCCAGCCGGGCTGGCCATGGGCCGACGCGGGGGCGCCGGCGTGCCGTGGCACGCCCACCTCGCCCGGGTGGGCTCGGCGTACGCTCTCGGTCTGTCCGGCCTGTGGCTCGCGTTCCACTTCATCGGTCGGCCGGAGCCCACGAGCGCCCTGGCGTCGGTGGCGGAGCAGCTGAACCGGCGGTACGCCGGGGAGACGGAGATCGGCGTCGAGAACGCGGCGACCGTCATGCTGGGCTCGCCCCTCCGGTACCGTGACGTTCCGCGCGGCTCGGCCCCGCGCCACCGGGTCCTGGTGGCCATGGTGGGCGGTGGGTGGGGCCGCCCGCCCGAGGAAGAGGAGATCGAGGGCTACCGGGTCACGTACGAGGTGGCGCTGCCTCGATACGAGGGAGGGGCGGCGGAACCGGCCGGACTCCGGATGTACGAGCGCATCGCCGGGTCCCCGGACGGCGAGGCATCGCCTGGCGGAGGAGTCGTCGGAGCGCCGGGGTCAGGGCCCGACGAGGCGGTTGTAGACCGATCCGATGGTCCGCCCCAGCGCGTACCCGACGACGAACCCGTACACGGCACCCACCAGGCCGCCCGGCCAGGAGACCGAGTAGCCCGGGAAGAAGTAGCGGAGCTGTCCCAGCGTGCCGCCGACCTGGGACCCCGGCGCAGGGCCGATGATCAGGAGGATCCACGTGGCCGCGAGCAGCCCGACGGCGAGGGTCAGGCCACCGGCGATACCCCAGGCCCGGGCGTTGAGTCGGGCGAGGGCGGGTCGTAGCTGCGGGGCGTCGGGTTCCATCATGCCGGGGGTCAGATGTGGTCGAGGAAGTCCCGGGTCTGCTCGAGCTCGGCCCGGGTACGGACGATCCAGATGCTGGTCGCAAGGGCGGTGTTCCGCACGAATGCGAGGAACCAGCCCGCGACGAAGGAGGCGACTCCACCGGAGATCGCCCCGAGGACGGCGCCCGTCCAGGACACGTCGTGCAGCGGGATCAGGTAGTGGACCGAACGGAGGATGGGGGGCGCTTCCCCCCGGAGCACCGCCAGCGCGGTCACCACGAAGAGGGCGGCGCCGAAGGTAAGCCCCGTGGCCAGCCCGAAGGCCCGCTTGTGCAGGGGGGCGAAGGCCAGCGCGAGGTCGCCCTCCAGGCTGTCCTGCTCATGCCGCGTGTCCCGATTCATCGCGTGCTTCCCCCGCGTCGTCCCACGAGGTGGCCGCCGATGCCCAGCAAGGCGGCCACGCCGGAGACCGCGTAGAAGAGGAGGTTCATGCCCACGACCCCGACGGCGAAGGCCCATCCCCGCCGCCGCGCGAACCAGCGGTAGAGCGGTGCGTTGGACACCACCACGGCCGACAACGCCGCCAGGGCCAGGGTGAGAAGAAGGGAGGACCGGAGAAGGGCCGCGGCGATCATCGTAGCCAGGGCCATCCCGACGACCGCCGTCCGGAGTTGCTCGGACCGTCCGACGTTCAGACTGGTGGACCGGGGGCGCTCCAGGAGGAGGCGCATCCACGGCACGCCCCGGTCGAACAGATCGGTGCGCACGATGCCCGGCAGGGTCCAGCGCTTCATGTGCCGGCATTCGATCTCCGGGTCCAGGAGGATCGTCCAACCCGCGTCCCGGAGCCGATACCCCAGCTCGATGTCCTCGATCTGGGGCCGGGCGTAGCGCTCCGCGTCGAACCCGCCGCACGCCTCGAAGGCCTCCCGCCGCACCGCGCCGCACCCCGCCCAGAAGGTCTCGGCCGGGCCGCCCCCCCGGAGGTGCACCCACCGGTGGTAGAGGTTCCGGTACTGGGAGAGGAAGTCCTCCTGGCCCGGCCGGTCGTCGTACGCGCCGAAGACTGCGCCCAGACGAGGTTCTTCCTCGAAGCGGCGGGCGAACCGGCTCAGCGCGTCCGGGGCCACCTCCACGTCGGCATCCACGAAGACCAGGATGTCGCCCCTGGCGCTCTCGGCTCCCGCGTTTCGCGCGGCGGCGGGCCCGGTGGGTCCAGGGGACACGTAGCGGACCCGGAGGCCCCGTGCCTCGGCCCAGGCGCCGGTGCCGTCGGTGCTGGCGTCGTCCACCACCAGGAGGTCCCATCGGTCCTCTGCGAGCGTCGAGCGGGACAGGGCGTCCATGCATCCGGGGAGGACCCGCAGCCCGTTGAAGACCGGTACGATCACGGTGAGCCTCACGCGCGCTCCCGGCGGCGGGCGGCCGCGGCCCCCCCGGATTCGTCCGTCGCCGGCTCCCCGGATTCGTCCGTCGCGGCCTGCCCGGCTTCGTCCGCCGCCGGTTCCTCGGGTCTCGGGGCCTCCAGCCGCTGCTCCTCGTGGTACTCGAAATCGGTGTTCACGGCCCAGATGTCGTGGGCGCCGCCACGCATGTTCCACACGGCCATCATCGCCGTCAGCATGGAGTGGTCGGCGTTGTTGTACTTGTGCATGCCGTTGCGGCCGACGGTGTGGAGGTTGGCGATGGGGTCGATGTGAGCCCGGATCGCCTCCACGTGATCGGCGTACTCCCCGTCGTAGATCGGATACGCCTTGGGCATGCGGATCACGGTGCCGTCCACGACAGTGGCGTCGCCGGCCACGCCGATCCGGCTCAGCTCACGGGTGGCCAGCTCGACCAGCTCCTCCTCGGTGGCGGTCCACAGTCCGTCCCCCTCGAAGCAGAAGTACTCCATCCCCAGGCACGTCCGGCCCTCGTCCGGGACCATGGCCCTGCTCCAGTTGTTGAAGTTCTGGATGCGGCCGACCTTCACGCCCGGCGTGTGGATGTAGATCCAGTTGTCGGGGAAGAGATCCTCGCCATCCAGGATGAGCGCCACGACGATGAAGTCCCGGTAGCGTAGACCCGCCGCCGCGGCCTCGAGGGCCTCCGGTCGCGGCTCCGGCAGGGAGCGGGCCAGCGCCCGGAGGGGCATGGTGGAGACGACGTGGTCGGCTTCGATGGAGACGACCCCGTCGGGGCCCCGTGCCCGGACCGCCGTGGCCTCACCGTCCTCCACCTCGATGGCCTCCACGTGGTGCTCCATGCGCACCTCTCCGCCCATCTCCTCGATCAGCCGGCCGCACGTCTCCCACATCTGGCCCGGGCCCAGGCGGGGATAGCGGAACTCGTTGATGAGCGACTTGATCTTCGTCGAGCGACGGGTGATGGAGGCGGCGGAGACGATGGCCCGGGCCAGAGAGAGGCCCTTGATCCGCTGGGCCGCCCACTCGGCGCGGATCTCGGTGCAGGGGATGCCCCAGACCTTCTCCGTGTACGTCTTGAAGAAGATCTCATAGAGCCGTTTGCCGAACCGGTTCGTCACCCACTGCTCGAAGTTCTCCTCCACCGGGTACGGCCTGAAGTGCCACCACAGGTAGCTCATCATGATCCGGGCGGCGTTCACGACGCCGAGGCCCATGAGGGCGTTGCCCGGCTTCAGCGGGTAGTCGAAGAAGCGTCCCTGGTAGTGGATTCGGGAGAGGCGCGGGACCGAGATGAACTCGTCGCCCAGGATCTCCTCCCACAGCTCCTGTACCGGGGTGATCTTGGTGAAGAACCGGTGCCCGCCGATGTCGAAGCGATATCCCCGGTACTGGGCGGTCTGGGAGATGCCCCCGAGCATGTCCGTCCCCTCGAGGACCGTCACCCGGATGCCGTCCTTGGCCAGCAGGTAGGCGGCGGTGAGCCCGGCGGGCCCCCCGCCAACCACGGCCACGTGGTCGCCGTCCTGGAGCCGACGCACGCGCCGGGGCGACGCCTGGCTGTATCGGTCGGGTGAACTCACCGGCACGTGGGGTGGGGGCGGGGAGAATGGCGCGGAGGGCGGCACCCTCCCGGGACACGGGAGGGCAGGTGCCACGATAAGGGAGTGCCGGTCCCGGCGTCCAACCGGCCGGCCTCCCGAGCCGTTGCGATGCCGACGGGGACGTCCCCCCGGGGCCGGGCGACCGGGCCGGCCACCCGCCGGTCGAAGCCATGGCCCCCGGTCACGGCGCGGGGGCCCCTCGCAGCCGTCCCAGCTCGTAGGCTGCGGCGCCCGCGGCCAGTGCGCCCAGGAAGCAGGCCGAGCGGACGGGGGAGTACCCCTCGTCCCGGGCCACCCGGCGGAACAGGCCGATGCGCTCCCCGATCGTGAGCGTGCGCACGGCGGCTTCGGCCTCGTAGCGCCGGTAGTCGCGACCGTAGATGTGCTGCTTGGCGAGGAAGGCGGGGAAGGTGGCCACCTCGAGACGCCGGACCCTCACGTCCCTGCGGAAGCGCACCGCGTCGCATCCGTGGGCATCCACCACCCGCCGGACGAAGACGGTGTCCGAGTTGCGGAACACCTCGGGAAAGAGGCCCAGCTCGTCGAACACCGACCGTCGTACGATCTGGTTGCAGGTGAATCCGTAGTAGAGCGACGGGTCGTCGCTGCCGAACACGAAGTCGCCGCGGGCCGCCTCGTACCGCTCCATCATGGAGAGGGGGCCGGCGTCGCCCAGGCGGAGGTAGCCCACGATCACCTCGAGGGTCGGGTCCTCCATGGCCCGGCCGATGGATCGGAGCCAGTCGGGTTCGGGGGCGGTGTCCGAGTCCGTGAAGGCGAGGATCTCCCCCCGGGACTCCACGATGCCCTTGTTGCGGGCCGCGAAATCCCCCTGCTGCTCGGCCATCACCAGGCGGGCCCGGGCATACTCCCGCACGATCTCCGCGGACCGGTCGGTGGAGTTGTTGTCCACGACGATCACCTCGTACCGATCCTCCGGATAGTCGAGGGCCAGGAGTGCCTCCAGGCAGCCCCGGATGTGCCGCTCCTCGTTGAAGACCGGTACGATGATCGAATAATCCATGGCTTCCCGTGTCGACGGTTTCCCCATGATGAAGGGCCGCCGGGGCGCTGTCGACCCCCGGTTCCGAGGATCTCGCCGTGCGCCGGGCCCCATGGCGCGGTATAGTCGCAGTCCCGTCCTCCCGGTCGTCCGGTCCGGTCCTCGCCCCGGTGACGTCGGGCGGAGATCGGGCCGTGTCCACTTCCGACCACCGCCGTCATGATGCACCTCCGAACGCTCCGCCTCCTCGCGCTGATTCTTCCGTTCCAGATGGCCTGCGGGGCGGAGGCCGCCTCCGATCCCCCCGGGGCGGTCGCAGGCGACGAGGCCGGGCCGGCGGCCTCGGCGCCGACGGACACGGTGAGGATGACCTTCGAGTCCGCAGCGGACATCGAAGCCTTCTTCGACGAGATCGGGTATGGTCCCGCCGACTGGGCCGCCGGCGTTCGCGAGGTGCCTCGCCTGTACGTGACCGACGTTGGAGAGCGTTGGCGGCGGCGGGCCAACACCGATCTCCTCGTGGACGCCAAGAAGCGGATCTTCTTCCGGGCCATGGCTCCGCTCGCTCTGCGATCCAACGAGTTCATCAGGGCGGAGCGGGAACGTCTGGAGTCGCTGCCGGCCGGCGCCGCCCTCACCGAGGACCACCGCCGTTGGCTCGCCGACCTGGCGGCCGACTACGGCGTGGAATCGCCCGGCGGCGGGGCCGGGGACGCTGCGGAGTGGGAGGCGGTGCGGGAGGCGCTCCGGATGCGGGTCGACGAGGTCCCCGTGTCCCTGGTTCTGGCCCAGGCGGCCAACGAGAGCGGCTGGGGGACGTCCCGCTTCGCCGCAGAGGGGAACGCCCTCTTCGGCCAGTGGAGCTTCGGGGGATCCGGGATGCTTCCCGAGGCGCAGCGGGAATCCCTGGGGGACTACCGGGTCGCGGCGTTCGAAAGTCCCCTCCTCTCGGTCGTCGCCTACATGCGCAACCTCAACACCCATGCGTCCTATGCATCCCTGCGGGAGATCCGGGCCCGGGCCCGGGCGGCGGGAGACGTACCCCGCGGCCTCGACCTGGCGGCGGGCCTCGAGCGGTACTCGGAACGGGGACAGGCGTACGTGGACGAGATCCGGTCCATGATCGAGTTCAACGGCATCCAGGAGGCGGACCTGACCTACCTGTCCTCCGGGCCCGTCTATCTGGTGGTGCCGACCCCGGAAGGGTGAAGGCCTCCGGGGGAGAAGCGCTCCGGGCGACCCGCCGCACGAATCGGGGCGGCCGGGGCTCACGCCGTGGATGGTCGGATCCCGCGCGGTCTCGAAACCCCGTGCGGGGCACGGCGTATCTTCGACGGGTCCGACACGGCCCCGCGCCCTTCGCCTGTCCCGCACCGTGAGCAAGGATGCCCGCTAGCCCCCCTCCGGAGTCGTCCAGGTGGTGAGCCGGTGGGTCCCCGGCCCTCGGGGAACGGTTGCCCTCGCGGTTTCGGCCGCGGCCCTGGTGGCGCTGGCCGCGGGGGGCGGCGGCTCGAGACCCCCGCCGCTCGGGACGGGAGAAGAGGCCACCCGGCTCCTCCGGCTGGCCGGACTGGCCGCCGCCGTGATCGGGGGCGGCGCCCTCCTCTTACTCCGACACCATCGGAACAGTCCCCGGAACGACCCGACCCTCCCCTCCATCCTGGCGACCGCCGGATTGATGGCGGCGCTGGCCACCGTGTCTTTGCTGATGCCCCCGGTGGTGCCGAGCCGGGCGCCGACCCCGGCGCCCACCCCGGCGGCGCCCCCGGAGGAGGCCAACATCTCCCCCGACGCCGGTGGCCCACCCCCGCCGCCGTCGTCCACCGCGCCCCTGACGGAGGGGCGGGGCCTGGGGGTGAATACCCCCGAGCCGTCCTGGGGCGTCGGGGGACGCGGCGGGGGCCTCTCGCTTCCGACGGGGAGCGGACCGGTCCGGCGGGGGTCCCCGATCCTGCTGGGGCTCCTGATCGCCGTGGCGGTGTGGATGGCCCTGCGGTCCCGGCGCGGAGGGGGCGAGACCGAAGAGATCGAGCTGCCCGAGCTCGTCCCTCCCACGGCTCCCCCGGCGTGGTCGGGGCCACCGGCGGGGGGAAAGGGCCGGACACCGGCCCGGGAAGGTGTCGAGGACGAGGTGGTGCGCGCCTACCAACGTCTCCTCGACGCCCTCGGGGCCCTGGGCCTCGGGCGGCGGCCCCACGAGGCCCCTTACGAGCACCTCCGCCGGGCGGAGCGGGCCGTGCCCATGGACACGGCCCCGATGAATCGCCTCGCCGAGCTCTACGTCCGGACGCTCTTCGGGCCGGTGCCACCGGAGCCGGAGGAGCGGGCCGACTCGGCCGCCGCCCTGGAACGGAGCCTCGCCAGCCTCCGATCGACTCCGGCCCGGGAGCCCGTGGCGTGAGCCCCGACGCCCTCCGACCCCACCAGGTTGCGGCAGCCGCCCTCGCCCTGGGCGGCATCCTGGTCCTGCTCAACCCGGACCGGACCCCCACCGTGGTCCAGATCGTCCTGGTGACCATCGCCGCGGCGGCGGCGCTCCGGGTCCCGCTGGTGAGCCTCCCCGTGATCTGGTGGTCGTCCCCCTTCGACCGGGATGCGGGCGATGGGGACCCGGCCCCGGACGAGGTCGGGGCCATCCGGGCCCGCATCGCCGGGCGGCGCCAGCGCGTCCTCCACGGCCCGCCGCTGCCCCCGGACGTGGTGCGGCAGCTCCGGGGCATGATCCGCCGTGCCCTGGACCGGGACGGTATCGACCCCGACACGGAGGGGGGCCTCCTGGAGGCCCGGACCCGCCTCTCCGCCCGGGCGTGGGGGATCCTGGTCTGCCCGGTGGAGAGTCGGACCAGCCGGTTCCGGACCCTGCGCCCCGACCCGGAGGCGGTGGCCCGGGGCGTCCACGCGGTGCTCGACGAGATCGAGGTCCTCACGGGCCCGGCCACGGGCACCGTCCGCACACACGACCGAGGAGCCGCATGAACGAAGGGACCCGTACGGTGGACGTGGAGACGCTCGGTCTGGCCGAGGCCGCGGAGGTGGCGAACGCGATCCTGGACGAGGTGTGTCGCGCCGTTCTGGGCAAGCGGGACGTCCTCAGACTGATCCTGTCGGGCCTCGTCGCCGACGGCCACGTACTGCTCGACGACGTTCCTGGGGTGGCCAAGACGCTGGCGGCCCGGTCCATCGCCGCCGCGGCCGGGCTCGATTTCAAGCGGGTGCAGTTCACGCCGGACCTGCTCCCGGCGGACATCACAGGCTCCCTGGTCCTGGACCTGGCCACCCGGAAGCCGGGCTTCCGTCCCGGTCCCGTCTTCACCGATCTCCTCCTGGCCGACGAGGTGAACCGGGCGCCGGCCAAGACCCAGGCGGCACTTCTGGAGGCGATGCAGGAGCGGCAGGTCACGGCGGACGGCGTGGCCCATCCCCTCCCCAGGCCCTTCCTGGTGATCGCCACCCAGAACCCGGTGGAGTCGGAGGGGACGTACCCCCTCCCCGAAGCCCAGCTCGATCGCTTCCTCCTCCGGACCCGGGTGGGGTATCCGGGGCCCGAGGACGAGGTGCGTCTCCTGGAGGACCGGGTGGAGCGCAAACGGGACGAGGTCCTTCTGCGGCCCGTCTGCGACGCCACCCGCTTCGTGGGGGTCCAACGGGCGCTGGAGGACGTGTACGTCGACGACGGCCTCCTCGTGTATGCGGTGGAGCTCGCCCGTGCGACCCGGGCCGATCCACGGCTGGAGGTGGGGTCCAGCCCCCGGGGGACGCTGGCCCTGGTCAAGCTGGCCCGGGCGGCCGCCCTCCTCGACGGCCGGGACTTCGCCGGACCTGACGACTTCAGGAGCATGGCCCTGCCGGCCCTGGCCCACCGGGTGGTCCTCACCGACGAGGCCTGGGCCCGGCGCACCGACCCCGAGGACGTGGTCCGGGAGGCGGTGGACCGGGTGCCGGTGCCCCGGACCTCGTGAGCCCCGCCGTGGCGGACCGGGACCTGACGGACGCCACGCGCGGTCCGGAGCTCGCGACCGGCCCCCTCTCCGGCCCCGATCGGTCCCGGGTCCGGGCCGACCCTCGGCTGGGTGGGTACCTGGTGGCCGGTTTCGGCGCCCTGGTGGCGGCGGTCCTGGCCGGCGTCCCGGCCCTGGCGGCCCTGGGCGCTCCCTTCGTGGCCCTGGCCGCCCGCGGCCTCCTTCCCCAGGCGCCGGCGGCACCCCGGGGCCGCCTCACGCTGGACGCGCCCCGGGTGATCGAAGGGGAGACGCTGGAGGCGGAGCTGACCGTGGAGTGGGAGGGGGAGGCCGACGTCGACATCGTCGTGACCGATCTCCGCGGTGTGGCCCCAGGGGAGGGCGACCGACTCCACTGGGCGGTCCGGGGCACCGGCCCGGTCATCCGGACCTTCCGCCTGCGGGCCGAGGCCTGGGGCACCCATCGACCGGCCCGCCTGTGGGTCCGGCTGCAGCGTCCCGGCTCGCTACGGGTGCACGAGCACCGGCTGGCGGTGGCACCCCCCCTCCGTGTCCTCCCGGATCCTCTGCGCCTCGACAGGCTCCTGCGGCCCCCCGAGCCCCGGGCGGTGGCGGGCGCACACCTCTCCCGTCTCCGGGGGAGCGGGACGGACTTCGCCGAGCTCCGGCCCTACCAGCCCGGGGATCGGCTCCGGAACGTGGCGTGGGCCACCTCGGCCCGGCTCGGCACGCCCTGGGTCACGGTGCACCACCCGGAGCGCACCGGCACCATCCTGCTGCTCCTGGACACCTTCTTCACCGACCGGGAAGGAGGCCAGGAGGCCCGGGCCCGGATCGCGCGGACCGCCTGGGCGGTGGCGTCCCTCCATCTCAGGGTGCAGGACCGGGTGGGCATCCTGGCGGCGGGACGGGCCGTGGCGTGGGTGCCCCCCCAGGGCGGTCGGCGGGCCCGTGCATTGCTCATCGACGAGCTCCTGGACGTGGGGGCGGCGGCCGAGGACTTCCACGGACGCCGACGGAGGGCCGGCCGGGTCCTGGTCCCGAGCGACGCCCTCGTGGTGGGGATCACCCCCCTGCGATCGACGGCGTTCACCCGGGAGCTCGTCCACTACAGACGGACGGGGCGGCGGGTGGTGGTCCTGGGCATCGACACCGGGGATCTGGGGGCGTCGGAGGGTGACCCGGTCCGGGAGGCGGCCCGCCGGGTCTGGCTGGTGGAGCGGGAGATCGAGCGACGCGCCCTGGAGGACGCCGGGATCCCCACCGTCCTGGTGACCGATGCAGGCGGCGTCGGTCCCGCGGTCACCGCCTTGGGACGGAGGCTCGCCCGGAGTCGGGCGG
Source organism: Longimicrobiales bacterium (assembly GCA_035464715.1). Lineage (GTDB taxonomy): Bacteria > Gemmatimonadota > Gemmatimonadetes > Longimicrobiales > Gaopeijiaceae > Gaopeijia. The sequence goes on along the minus strand of DATHRY010000345.1, from coordinate 832 downwards.
GCGGGGTGGCTGGCGGATGAGCGCGGCCTTCTCTCCGACCGGGCCGGCGCGGCGGGTACCCGGCGAGCCTTCCACGACGCCCGGCGAGCCGCCGCCGGATGCCGGATCCTCGCCGGTCCGGGCAGAGCCCGCGGCGTTGATCGCCGGAGCGGCCACGGCCTTGGGCATCGCCGTCGTCGGGGGCCCCGGGTGGGCCCTCCCGGCCGCGGCCTACCTGGCGCTGGTGTTCGGTGCGCTGCGCCGGGCCGGTCTCCTCGGGCTCCAGATGGTGGTGGGCACCGGGCTGGTCGGCGTGCTGCTGGCGCTCCCACAGGGGCCGGGCGTCCTTTCCGCCCTTCCACTCCTCGTGGGACACGTGGCCACGGCGGAGCTGGCGGGCTCTGCCCGGGCCGTGGGTCCCGGCGGAGCGGCAGGGGTGGCCCGGGCCGGCCGCACCGCCCTGTTGTCCGGGGGCGTGTTCGGGGCCGTGGCCCTGGTCGCGGGCCTCCCGGGTCCCGGGGGGCTGCTGGCCGTGGGGATCGCCTCGGCGGCGTGCATCGGCGCCTCGGCCCTCGTGGTGCGGGCCGGTTCCTGACCCTCGTCAGAGGCGGGGAAGGACCAGGAGGCCGTACGCGCCCCCCAGGAAGAGCAGGAACGACAGGCTCAGCAGCGCCGCCCGCGGGCCCCGGTTCTTCGCGGTCTGGGCCAATCCCGTCAGGAAGAGGACGGACGCGAACAGGACCCTCAGCCGGTACTCGTCCCGCTGGAACGGGGTCGGTGCCGCACCCGGCGTGCCAGAGCGCCGCCTGGTTGCGGCAAACCTGTCCGCGTGCTCGCCTGCGGGCGCATGGCT
>DATHRY010000344.1:0-15547 GCA_035464715.1 Longimicrobiales bacterium | reverse complement strand
TGGCCGTGTCCGCGCTGGAGCGTCTCGGGGTCTCGGACGCGACACGGTTGGTGACGGCCGTGGTCCGGGTCGGCGGTACCTTGACGGACCCGGTGCTGCAGGCGGACCCCGCGGCGACGGTCAGCGCCGTCCAGGACGAGGTCCAGCAGGCCGCGGAGGCCCGGATCGAGGAGGAGATCAGGGAGCAGCAGGAACAGCTGGAGGAGCGGGCCACCGACTTCCTGCGGGGACTCCTGGGCCGGGGACGCCGGGGGGCCGACAGCCTGCCTCCGGACACCACCGCACGGCCGGACACCACCGCTCGTCCGGACACCACGGCTCCTCCGGACACCACCACTCCTCCGGACACCACCGCTCGGCCGGACACCCTGGCCCCGGACAGCCTCCGGGCGGACACCCTGCGCCGGGACACCCTCCCGCCCGATACCACATCTCCGGGGGTGCGACGGCGTTGAGGTCCTGATCCGGGCGGGGGAGGCATCGACCGGACACCACGCCGGCCCCCTCGCGCCCTCAGCCGGTCCGGTAGTACTCCAGCCGGTCGGCGTGTCGGGCCTCCAGGACGGCGCGCACCAGCTCGTGCTCCGGCCGCCGGAGCTCGGGGTCCAGCCCCACGAGCCGCCTGGCCAACGCCTGGGCCTGGAGGAGGAGGTCCTCGTCCCGGGTCAGGTCGGCGAACCTGAGGAGCGGGTCGTGCCCACTCTGCTGCGCCCCGAAGAGGTCGCCCTGCCCGCGGATCCGGAGATCCGCCTTGGCGATGGCGAACCCGTCCGTGGTCTCCCGGAACACCTTGAGCCGCTCTGCAGCCCCCTCGCCCGCTTCGGCCACCAGGATGCAGTAGCTCTCGGCGGCCCCCCTCCCGACGCGTCCACGGAGCTGGTGCAGCTGGGAGAGCCCGAAGCGCTCGGCGTGCTCGATGACCATCACCGAAGCGTTCGGCACGTCGATGCCGACCTCCACCACGGTGGTGGCGACCAGCACCTGCACCTCTCCGGCCAGGAAGGCCCGCATGACCCGGTCCTTCTCGTCCCCCGGCATCTGCCCGTGGAGCAGGCCGACGCGCAGGTCCGGAAAGACCTCGGTGTCCAGCCGCTCGAACTCCTCCGTAGCGGCCCTCAGGTCGACCTTCTCGGACGTCTCCACCAGGGGGTAGACCACGTACGCCTGGCGCCCCCGGGCCACCTGGGCGCCGACGAAATCGTGGATCTCGTCCCGGGCCGCCGGGCCCTTCAGGAGGGTCTGAACCGGCGTCCGCCCCGGCGGAAGCTCGTCAAGGACGCTCAGGTCGAGCTCGCCGTACAGGGTCAGGGCCAGGGAGCGGGGGATGGGGGTCGCCGACATGATGAGCACGTCCGGGACGGGAGACCGGTCCGCCAGAGCCATGCGCTGCCGCACCCCGAAGCGGTGCTGCTCGTCCACCACCACCAACCCCAGCTTGGAGAACTCCACGCCCTCCTGGATCAGCGCGTGGGTGCCCACGGCCAGCAGCGCCCGTCCGTCGGCCAGCGCCGCGAGCGCGTCGCGCCGCTGGGCGGCCCCCAACCCACCGGTCAGGAGCGCCACCTCCACCGGCAGCCCAGCCACGAGCGCCCGAAGCCTCCGGGCGTGCTGCTCCGCCAGGATCTCCGTCGGAGCCATCAGGACCGACTGCCACCCTCCCTCGGCGGCCAGGAGCATTGCGAACAGAGCCACCAGCGTCTTCCCGGACCCCACGTCGCCCTGGAGCATCCGGTTCATCCGCCTCGGGGCCACCATGTCGGTGGCGATCTCCCGGAGCACCCGGGCCTGGGCACCGGTGAGGTCGAAGGGAAGCCCCTCGTGTAGCGGACGGATGAGGGCGTTGGTCCGGGTGTGCGTGATCCCGGGAAGGACCTCGGTCTGGCGGTGGCGGAGCTGGGCCTGAACGAGCTGCAGGAAGAAGAGCTCGTCGAATGCCAGCCGCTTCCGACCGGCCTCGGCGCCGGCCAACGAGCCGGGCCGGTGCATGGCGTCCAGGGCCTCGTCCAGCCCCGGGAGTCCCAGGCGTCGACGCTCTTCGTCCGGAAGGTACTCCTCGCGACGGACGAGCTCCAGAAGGTCGTCGAGGTTGAGCTCCACCACCCGTCGCAAGAGCCACTGGGGAACGTCCTCGCTGGCGGGATACGAGACGAAGATCGCTCCCGCGTTCCGCCCGCCGGCATCCTCGCCCTCGGCCCCGTCCTCCCCGGAACGGGCCATCAGCGTGAACTCCCGGGGCTGCAGCTGCGGCCCGTGGAAGAAGCGGACCGGCCCCGTCACCAGCACCGTGTCCCCCTCCCGGAGCTTTCGGTCCAGCCAGGGCTGGCCGGGCCAGGCCACGGTGATCCGGCCGCTGTCGTCCTCGACGATGGCCTGGAAGATCTTGAGCCGGGCCCGGGTCGGTATGATCCCCTTCTGTCGGATCCGGCCGACCACGGTGGCGTCCATCCCCACCTCCAACGCCCCGATGGGATGCACCGTGGAGGCGTCGTCGTAGCGCCGGGGAACGTGGTAGAGGAGGTGCCGCGCCGTGGGAAGCCCCATGTGGGCCAGGGCGTCGGAACGCCGGGGGCCCACTCCCTTCAGGAACTGGATGGGTTTGTCCAGCAGGGAGAAATCCACGGGGTCAGTCCGTTTCGAAGACGCCCTCCAGGAAGGCCTCGGCGTCGAAGGTCTGGAGGTCGGCGACGCCCTCGCCGGTGCCGACGAGCTTGACCGGCAGGCCGAACTCCTCCTGCAGGGCGACGACGATGCCACCCCGGGCGGTGGAGTCCATCTTCGTCAGGACGAGCCCGGTGATGTCGATGGCCTCCCGGAAGGCGCGGGTCTGGTTCACGGCATTCTGGCCCACCGTTGCGTCCAGGACCAGCAGGGACTCGTGGGGAGCCCCCTCCAACCGCCGCCGCACCACCCGGTCCACCTTCTGGAGCTCCTCCATGAGACCACGGTTGGTGTGCAGCCGGCCGGCGGTGTCCACCAGGACCACGTCGGTCTTCCGGGCCACCGCGGCGTCGATCGCGTCGAAGGCCACGGCCGCGGGGTCCCCTCGCTGCTGGCCCCGGATGAAGTCGACGCCGATGCGGTCCGCCCAGACCTCGAGCTGCTCCACGGCTCCGGCCCGATACGTGTCCGCCGCCGCCACCATCACCGACTGACCTTCCTCCTTGAGCAGGTGGGCGAGCTTCGCCACGGAGGTGGTCTTTCCGACCCCGTTCACGCCGGCGATCAGGTAGACGGTGGGGGGCGCGTCCGCGGCCTGCAGCTCCCGGTCCGGGCTCTCGCCCAGGATCCGTTTGAGCTCGTCCCGGAGCGCCCGAGCCAGCTCCGGCCCTTCCCGGACCTTCCCTCGCCGGACCAGCGTCTCCACGTGGTCCACCAGGCGGAGGGTGGCCGGCACCCCGAAGTCGGCGGCCAGCAGGCGCTCCTCCAGCGACTCCAGGGTGGCGTCGTCCATGTTGCCCCCCATGACCCGCACGTCGGTGAGGGCGAGCTCGACGGCCCTGCGCCAGAGGGACTTCTTGGCTTCGTGCTTCTTCTTGAACAGACGCGGCATGACCGAACCGGATCGGAAGGGGTGGGTTGGTCAGCGGAGACCGCTGCGCCGACGGCCCATCCACTCCGCGGTGAGGAGGAGCAGGAGGAGGACGTAGGGCAGCGGATGGGTCCGCAGGGGCCGCCCGGACCCGGTCCCGGCGTCGTCCGGCGGGCGGCCCGTGGCGTCCAGAAGGGATACGGCCCGGGCCGGCTGGAGGTCCCCCGCCGGCGCCTCCACCACCAGGAGGCCCGAACGGACCCGACCCTCGCCGGGCCCCTCCAGGACCTCGGCCTGCCAGCGGTAGCGCCCCGGACGGCCGGGCGCGGCGTGGGCCACCCGCCCGAGGGAGTCCACGGCCAGGGTGTCGGGAACGGCGGCGGCGGCACCGAGGCTGTCGGGGGCCAGCCCCAGGGCGATCCGTCCTCCCGCCGCTGGACCCGCCCGCCAGTCGAGGGACGCACCGGGCGCCACCACGGTCCGGGCCGGGGACAGCCCCACCTCGCGGAGACCATCGCCGCCCGCCAGGAGCCAGCCCGCCACCCCAGACCACAACCGCCGATAGGCGTCCCGGGCCTGACCCGGCCGGAACCCCCACTGCCAGAACCCCCGAGCCCAGACCGCAGCCACGCGGCGCCCCCCGGAGCCGTCCAGGGTGAGGCCCGGAACGGGCTCCCCGCTCCCGCCCCGCTGCACCTCCAGGACCGGGGCCCCTCCCGGACGCGTGACGGCCACCCGGCCGGTGAGGGGCGGGAGGCCCGCGAGGCTCACCCCGGCCAGCTCCCCGGCCACCGGTGACGGGGGTAGATCCGGGGCGACGTACCACTCCCCGGGCTGGGGCGATGCGGCGGCGGTGAAGCGCAGCAGCCGCGGTGCCCGGCCCACCGCCGCCTCGAGAGCCGCCGGGGCGCCGGGGCCAACGCCGTGGATCACCGCCACCCGGGCGTCGTCCACCGCGTTCACGACCTCGCCCAGGGGGACGGTCCGGGGATCTCCCGTCATGGTGAGGAACCGATCGTCCCCCACCCGGAGGTAGCCCTGGACCGGCAGTCCCGTGACCTCCTCGAGGACCGGCAGGAGGAAGCGGGGCTCCCAGTCGGGGGCCCAGGACACCAGCACCAGCCGGCCCTCCGCGGGATCCACCTCGACGATCCGGGTCAGCCGGTCGTCCAACGGGTACGCGTCGCCCTCACGGGACACCGAGGCGATCACGGCGGTGGGGCCGGCGACGGGGCCGCCGGGGATGCGGACCGGGATCCGGCTGCGTCCGTCCCTCTCCACCACCACGGTCGTGTCCAGGAGGATGGCACCGTCCTCCGAGGCACGGCGCAGCACCAGACGCACCTCCCCCGGTGTCTCGGCGAAGAGCGTGACGGCTCCATCGATGGGCTCGTCCCGCGGAGCCGAGGCCGGGAGCTCGAGGTCCGCCACCCCCGCGTTGACCATCGGACGTCCCACGTCCACCACCTCGACCGGGACCGGAGCGCTCCGCAGGGCCGCTGCAACGTCCACCGGATCGGCCACCCGCAGGTCGGTGAGGATCCGGAGACCCGAGGCCCCGGACTCGAGGGCCCGCACCACCGCCGGCGCCAGGCGCGAATCGGAGGCGGCGGGAAGCGAATCTCCCGCCAGTCCCTGGGGAAGGACACGGATCGGGTCACCGAAGGTGATCAGGGGGATCCGGTCCAGGTCGGACCCCAGCAGCGCCCGGACCGAGTCGGCGGCGGCGCGGCCTTCCGACTCGAGCCGCATGCTGGGGGAGGCGTCCACCAGCGTCCACGAAGGCAGGGTCCGCCCCGCGCCGGGAAGCTCCAGGTCCAGGAGAAGGAGGAGGACCATCGCCAGGACGGCGCCCCGGAGGAGGGCCAGCGCGCGCCAGGACCGCACCAGCAGCTCCCGGCGACGGTACACCCAGACGGCGTAGGCCCACCCCAGGAGGGACAGGAGGATCCAGACGCCGAGACGCGTGCTCACAGGCCGGTGGCGCGGGCTGCGGACCCGCGTCGGAGCCCGGGGGAAAGCCCCGAATCGTAAGCCAAGGGCCCGCTCCTAACGGTCGTCCGACCCCTCCAGGGCGGCGTCCGTTTCGGGGGCGTCCGCTTCGGCGAAGCGTTCCAACCCGGGAGGCGGCAGCTGCTCCAGGAGCGCCAGCCGGGGCGCCAGCTCCCGGGTCCATCGACCCATGTCGTCGGTGGGCACCGGATCACCGGCCGGAAGGTCCACCGACAGCGGATCCACGTGCCGTCCGCTCCGGAGCATCTCGTAGTGCAGGTGCGGGCCTGTGGCGAGTCCCGTCATGCCCACGTACCCGATCACGTCGCCCTGGGACACCCGGGTCCCCACGGTGACGCCGGACCGGAACCGGCTCATGTGGCCGTAGCGGGTCACGAAGCCGTTGGGGTGGCGGATCTCGACGGCGTTCCCCAGGCCTCCGTTCGGGCCCCGCTGGATCACCACGCCGTCCGAGGTGGCCATGATGGGCGTGCCCGAGTCCGCGGCGTAGTCGACGCCACGGTGCGCCCGCCAACGCTTCAGGACCGGATGGAAGCGCCCGTTGGTGAAGCGCGACGAGATGCGGCGGAACTCCAGCGGCTTGAGGAGGAATGCCCGGCGCACCGACTGTCCGTCGAGGTCGAAGTAGGAGCCCTCCCCGTCCTCGTTCGGATCGAACCAGACGGCGTGGAAGGGCTTGCCGACGTTCACGAACTCGGCGGCGATGATCCGTCCCTGGCGCATCGACCCGTCGGGCCGGACCTGGCGCTGGAACACCACCCGGAAGTAGTCGCCGCGCTGCACCTGGCGCGAGAAGTCCAGCTGCCACTGGAAGACCCTATCGAGCTGGTCCACGAGGACGACCCGGTCCTCGTAGTGGAGGTTCTCCAGCGCATCGTTGCTGATGACGGATTCCCAGAGGGAGGTCACGACGTCGCCGGCGACCATCACCGTGTCGGTGTACACGGGGGTCTCCACGAGCCGGGAGCTCCAGGTGCCGCCGTTCCGGGTCAGCCGGACCGTCTCGTCCCGGGACAGGGCCACGTCGACCCCCCGGAGCTCACCCTCGGACAGGTAGCGGAGCGTCACCTCGGTGCCCACGCGCATGCGGCGGGGACTCGCCTGCTCCCTGAACGCCATCAGCAGGGCCTGCTGGTCGACGAAGTCCAGGTTCTCGGCCAGGACCTCGCCCAGGGTCTCCCCATTCCCCAGGGCCCGGACCTCCAGCTCCTCGGCAGGCTCGGCGTACACGGTCCCGAGCGTTCCCACCTCGACGGTGCGATCGCCACAGGCCAGGGCGACGAAGGTCGTCGCCGCCAGAAGGAGTCCGGAGGCTCGTGTCATCTTCTCGTTCTTCACTCGCGGTGCGGGTGGGAGGCGCGTCCCACCCGCACCCCACCGTCGTCAGTCGTGTCGTCTGCGGATGAACGTGGGAATGTCCAACTCCCTCACCTCCTCCGCGCTGGTCATCGGCAGCGGCGGCGGACCGGCGGTGGGGGTCCGGGGCATCGGGGACGTACCCGGTACGCTCCGTGCTCCCCCGATGGGGGTGGGCCCTCCGCCCCCCATGGCCACCTGTCGCTGCACTTGCGGCTGTGCCCGGACTTCGGGCTGACGAGCCGGGGGAGTCGGCGCCCGCCGGAACTCGGGACGGATCACGCCCTGCTCGACATCCGCGTCGAACCCGGTCGCGATCACCGTCACGCGCACCTGCTTCTGCATCTCGGGGTCGTGCACGGCCCCGAAGATGATCTCGGCTTCGTCTCCCGCCGCTTCTTGAATGATAGTCGAGATCTGGGTCACTTCGTCAATGCCCAGATCCATTCCGCCGGTGATGTTGATCAGGACGCCCTTGGCTCCCTGAATGGATACGTTGTCGAGCAGGGGCGACGAAATGGCCTCCTGAGCCGCCTCTTCGGCGCGGTTCTCGCCCTCCCCGAAGCCCGACCCCATGAGGGCGGGACCCCGGGACGACATGATGGTCCGGACGTCGGCGAAGTCGACGTTCACCTCGCCGCTCACACGGATGAGGTCGCTGATGCCCTGTGTGGCGTGCAGAAGCACTTCGTCGGCCTTCTTCAAGGCGTCCTTGAAGGTCGTGCCCTTGGGCACCACGGACAGGAGCCGGTCGTTCGGCACCACGATGACGGTGTCCACCGACCGCTTCAGCTCCGCCAGGCCCTGCTCCGCCTGACGGGCGCGCTTCTTCCCTTCGAAGGCGAAAGGCCGGGTGACCACACCGATGGTCAGGGCCCCCTGCTCGCGTGCGATGTCCGCCACGATGGGCGCGGCACCCGTGCCCGTGCCCCCGCCCATCCCGGCGGTGACGAAGACCAGGTCGGCGCCGGCCAGGACCTTGCGGACCTCGTCCTCGCTCTCGTGGATCGCCTGCCGGCCGATCTCCGGTCGCGCCCCGGCCCCGAGACCCCGGGTGAGCTTCTTGCCGATCTGCATCGTGACCTGGGCCCGGGCACCCTTCAGCGCCTGGGCGTCGGTGTTCATGGAGATGAACTCCACGCCCTCCAGCGCTTCGTCCACCATCCGGTTCACCGCGTTGCCGCCGGCGCCGCCGACGCCAACCACCTTCATCCGGGCGTTCTGTACCGGGGCCTCTTCGAACTCGAAGATCATCGTCATGGTTCTGTCCTCGTGCGGGGGGTGTCGCGAGTCGTGTCCTGCGGTCGGAGCCCGGGCGGGGCGCGGGGGCCCTCGCCGGGGGGGTCGCGACCCGGAGGCGGTGCACGCCAGGGCAGGAGCCAGGGGGAGCGGGTCATCAGAAGAACTCCCGGATCCAGGCCAACAACCGGGACAGCACGCCCGAGGCCAGGGTCGACCCGCCCTTCCCGGTCTCGGTGAAGCGGTCGGCACCCCAGAGGGTCAGCCCGGCGCCGGTGGAGAAGCGGGGACGGCCCACGGCGTCGGCCAACCCCCCCAGTCCCTCGCCCGGTACCCCGAAGCGCACAGGGGCTGCGAAGACCTGCTGGGCCAGTTCCACCGTCCCCGGGAGGGCCGCGGCGCCCCCGGTGAGGACGATTCCGGCCCCCAGCTTGTCGGACAATCCCGTTTCGTCGAGCTCCGCCTGGATCATCCGGAAGAGCTCGTCCAGTCGCTGTTCGGCGATGTGGGCGATGAGCTCCCGGGCGACGGGCCGCTTCTGCCCCGGTGCGGTCCCGGCCACCTCGACCATGTCCTGGGGGTCGACGAACTGCGGAGAGGCGGCGCCGTGCATCTCCTTCGCTTTCTGGGCCTCGTGGAAGGGGATGGCCAGGCCCTTCACCAGGTCCTGGGTCACGGTGGTCCCACCGATGGGGAGGATCGCCACGTGGCGGATCCGGCCCTCGTAGTAGACGGCGACGTCGGTGGTGCTGCCCCCCACCTCCACCATGGCCGCTCCCACCTCCTTCTCGTCCTCGGTGAGGACGGCCCGGGAGGTGGCCAGGGGCTCCAGGACCAGCTCCTGGACACCGTAGCCCGCCCGGGTCACCGCCTTGCGAACGTTCTCCGCGGCGCTGGCGGAGCAGGTGACCAGGTAGACCTCGGTCTCGAGCCGGGTCCCGGACATCCCCACCGGGTCCTTGATGCCCCGCTGATGATCGACGATGTACTCCACCGGGATGGCGTGGAGCATCTCCGTGTCCGGGGGCAGCGCCACGGCCCGGGCCACCTCGTGCACACGGGCGACGTCCCCCGGCGTGATCTCGTCGTCCTGGACCGCCACCACCCCCATGGAGCTCCAGGAACGGACGTGCTCTCCGGAGATGCCCGCGTAGAGGCGGTCCACCTGGACGCCGGCCATGAGCTCGGCCTCCTGGACCGCCGTCCGGATCACGTCGGTCGTCTCCTCGAGGTTGGTGATGCGCTCGCCGCGGATTCCGGCGCTCCGGGATTGGCCCACACCCAGGATCTTCAGGGCCCCGTTCCTTGGTCCGTCACCGCTCAGCTCGCCGATCACGGCACAGGTCCGGGTGGTGCCGATGTCCAGCCCCGCCACGAAGGTGGTCCCCATCCGGCCCGAGCGGCTCACGACTCCACCTCCCATCCCAGGACCACCACGTCCTCGAAGCGGAGGTCCACCTTGAGGGGAAGCCGGCCGTCCCTGCGGCTCCGAGCGTCCTCCACAGCGGCCATTCCGTGCCGGATGCGACGCAGCTCCACCGGCTTCTTCAGGCGGAACAGCACCTCCGGGTGACCCCAGCGCACCTCGAAGCCGCCGTGGGGACCGGGCCTGATCTCGGAGACCTGGCTCCAGAAGTCGCTCTCCTGGCGCATGGTCTCGGCCGCGGCGGCCAGCTCCCGGCGTTGCACGGCGGAGGCCTCGCCCTCCTCCTCTCCCGCGACGGGCTGGGGCCGGAGGATCGGATAGTCCAGCGGGAAGCGGGACGGGTCCAGCGGGAGGAAGGCGCCCTCCCTGTCCACCGGCTCAAGGGCCGGCGTGGGCACCAGCCCCACCGGAGTCCGCTCCGTCAGCGAGATGACCAGCGTTCCGGGGAACCGCCGACCCACGTGTGCGTCGAGGATGAGCGGGTGCTCCTCCAGCCGCTCCTCCCAGGGTTCCGGATCCTCCCAGATGTTCGCCTCCTGGTCGATTCCGGCAGCCGTCAGGACCGCCTCCCCCGTGAGAAAGCGCAGGCCCTCGAACTCGTGGCGGGTGGCCCGGAAGGTGTCGACCCGGGCGAGGGCTTCGGGCACACGGGGTCCGAGGCCAACCACCAAGCCGACGATCGCCAGGACCAGGACGAGGCGGACGGGGATTCTAGACACGAGCCGGCGCCTCCAGCAGGGCCACCAGAGCGGGGCCGACCTTCTCGATGGATCCAGCCCCCAGGGTCACCACCAGGTCCCCGGGCCGCAGCTCCGAGGTCAGCGCTTCGGCCAGGCCCTCCAGCGCAGGGTGCTCCCGGACCTCGGTCCCCTGTCGGGCCACCGCCCGGGCGACCACGCCGCCGTCCACGCCCGGGATGGGATCCTCCCGGGCGGGGAAGACGTCCGTGACCCAGACCTGGTCGGCTGCGGCCAGGGCCTCGCCGAACTCCAGCGCGAAGTCCCGGGTGCGGCTGTAGAGATGAGGCTGGAACACGGCCACCACGCGGCGATCCGCCCACGTCTCCCGGACGGCACCGAGGGTCGCTGCGATCTCGGTGGGATGGTGGGCGTAGTCGTCCAGGACCACCACGCCCCCGTGCTCACCGAGACGCTGGAACCGGCGACCCACGCCGGTGAAGCTCTCCCAACCCGCCCGGATGGCGTCCCAGGAAGCCTCGAAGATGCGGGCCACCGCGGCGGCGGCCAGGGCGTTCCGCAGGTTGTGGTCCCCAGGGACCGGGAGCCGGGCCCCGCCCCGGTCCACGCCGTCCTCCAGGATGCGGAAGTCCACGCCCCCCTCCCGGGGCTGGAGCTCCACCGCCCGGAGCTGGCTGCCCGCGGACAGGCCGTAGCTGTACCCCGCCCCCGGCGCCCGGGCCAGGAGCGACGCGGAGCCCGAGTCGTCGGCGCAGAGGACGGCCCGGCCGCCGGGGCGGAGCAGGCCCAGGAAGTGATGGAAGGCGTCCCTGACCCCGGCGTAGTCTCCGTAGATGTCCAGGTGGTCCGCCTCCAGGTTGGTGACCACCGCCACGTCGGGCTCCAGTGTGTGGAACGAACGGTCGTACTCGTCGGCCTCCACCACGAAGAGGTCGCCGCCGGCCCGGAGATTGCCTCCCCAGGCGGGGACGGAGCCTCCCACGAGCCCCGTCGGGTCGAGGCCCGCCTCGGCCAGCACGTGGACGGTCAGCGCCGTGGTGCTCGTCTTGCCGTGGGTTCCGGCCACCGCGACCACCCGCCCCCGGTTGACCACCTGCCCCAGGGCCTGCGCCCGCTTCCACACCGGGATCCCGGCCGTCCGAGCCGCCCGCAGCTCGGGGTGGTCGGCGGGGACCGCGGCCGTGGTGACCACAGCGGCGGCTCCGGTCACGTGGCCCGCATCGTGACCCGTCTGGACCGGCACCCCCATCTCCTTGAGGCGACGGGTGGCCGCGCTCTCCTTCGCGTCACATCCGGTGACCCGCAGCCCCTGCCGGACGGCCAGCTCCGCGAGGGCGTACATGCCCGCTCCGCCGATCCCGACGAAGTGGACCGGGCCCTCGAGCTCCAGGAGTCGGGGAGCGTCGGTCATCCCCGGCCTCCTACGGGCGGAAGCAGCTCCGCCAGCGCCTCGGCGATCTCCCGAGCGGCATGCGGCCGCCCCCGCTCCGCCGCCGCCCGGGCCATCGCGGCCCGACGCCCCGTGTCCGCCATCAGCTCCCCGATGCGGTCGGCCAGGAGCGGCCCGTCCACGTCGGACTCGGGCAGGTGGATCGCGCAGCCGGCCTCCTGGAGCGCCTGGGCGTTCCGGGTCTGGTGGTCCGCCGCCGCGGTGGGCAGGGGGACCAGGATGGACGGAAGGCCCCAGGCCAGGAACTCCGAGGTGGCCATGGCCCCGGCTCGGCTCACGGCCAGATCCGCCGCCGCCAGCGCCGAGGGCATGTCGTGGATGTACCCGGTGGCGTGGACCCACGCGGGTGCGCCCGCCTCCTCCAGCGCGGCCAGGATGCCCTCGAGGTGGCGGGGCCCGGTGGACCAGAGGATCTGGTAGCCCGGGTCGGCGGAGGCAGCCCCGACGAGGTCCATGACCCTCCGGTTCAGCGCCAGCGAGCCCTGGCTCCCACCCACGACGAGAACCGTCGGACGAGCCCCATCGAGGCCCAGGTCCTCCCGGGCGGCCGCCGCGTCCCGGTCCGTGGGGGGGCGCACGGGGTTGCCCGAGATGCGGACGTTGCCCCGGGCGGCGGCGGGCAGCCGTTCCCGGGCCTCCGGATAGGCCAGGTGGATCTGCCGGGCCCGCCCCGCCAGCATGCGGGTCGTCAGACCGGGGACCGCGTTCTGCTCCTGCAGCGCCAGCGGAACGCCCATGGCCGCGGCCACCAGCCCCGCCGGTGCTCCGGCGTACCCCCCCGTCACCACGACCAACTCCGGCCGGAGTCGACGAAACCACCGCACGACCTGTCCCAGGGATGAGGCGACGGCCCACGGGACCCCGAGGTTCCCCCGGAGGCCGCCGGTCCGGTCCAGTCCGCGAATCGGGACGAGGAGATGCTCCGCACCCCGCTCCGGGAGCACCCGGGCCTCCACCCCTCGGCGGGCGCCCAGGAAGACAGGCCGGAGATCCGGTCGAACCGCACCGAGGGCGTCGGCCAGAGCCAGAGCCGGGTAGAGATGGCCACCGGTGCCACCTCCGCTGAAGACCACCGGGGTCCGCCGGTCCAGGGTGCTCCCGTCCTCATGCACGGCCCCCTCCCGTCCGGGCGCGGTCCAGGCGGGCCAGGTCCGCGGCTCGGCCCGCCTTTCGGACACCGGGACGCCAATCCAGGTCCGTCTCCCGGGCCACGGACATGAGGATGCCGATGACCGCCAGGGTCACGACGAGGTTGGAGCGGCCCCAGGAGACCAGGGGCAGGGCCAGCCCCGTGGTCGGCAGCAGGCCCACCCCGACGCCTACGTGGAGGAAGGCCTGCAGCGCCACCAGGTTGGTGCAGCCCAGGGCCAGGAGTTGGCCGAAGAGGTCCGGGGCCCGGCGCGCCACCCGGTATCCGACGAGGATCAGGAAGAGGTAGCCCACGACCAGCAGGGAGACGCCGATGAAGCCCCACTCCTCGCCGATCATGGAGAAGATGAAATCGTTGTGGGGCTCCGGGAGGAACCCGAACTTCTGGCGGCCCTCGCCGAAGCCCGTTCCATAGAATCCGCCCGAGCCCAGAGCCACCAGGGCCTGATAGCCCTGGTACCCCGCCCCGGCCGAGCTCGCGGCCAGCGGGTCTCCCAGCTGCGCGAGATATTCGATGATCCGGAGCCGGCGATATTCCACCTGGAGCTGGAGCCAGAAGATCGGGGCCAGGAGGGAGCCCAGGAAGACGAAATGGCCCAGCCGGGCTCCTGCGGCGAACACGGTGAGCATCCCCAGGACGCCCATGAGGAAGGCGGTGGAGAGGTCGGGCTGGAGGGCCACGGGAATCAGGAGGGCGCCCCAGACGAGCATGAAGGGGAGGAGCCCGCGGCTGAGCCGGCCGAACTGGCCCTGTTTGCGCACCGCCATCATGGCCGTCCAGACGATGATGGCCACCTTGGCGAACTCGCTGGGCTGCACCCGGATGCCGACGTCGAGCCAACGCTGTGCCCCGTTCACCGAGACCGCGCGGCCGTCGAGGCCCGGAACGACGAGCATGAGTAGCGCCGCGAGGGAAACCCAGACCAGGGGCCAGGCCGCCCACTGCCAGACGTGGTAGGGCAGCCGGGCGAGGACCACCATGGCGACCAGCCCCACGGCCGCGCCCTGGGCCTGACGCACGGCGAACACGTAGTCCGGGCTCCCCTCCTGGTGGGCCAGGAAGGCCGAGGCGGAGTAGAGCGTCACCAGGCCGAAGGCCAGGAGGAGGAGGGTGATCCCCATCAGGGCCGTGGTCTCCCATCCCCGTCCCAGTCCCGGGTCGGGCAGGCGGCTGCGAACCGGCGCCATGTCGACGAAGGCGCTCATCAGGCCGCCTCCCCTCGCGCCAGCGCGGTGAAGCGTCGACCCCGTGCCTCGTAGTTCTCGAACTCGTCGAACGACGAGCAGGCCGGAGCCAGGAGGATGACGTCGCCGGACCGGGCGGTCTCCCGGGCCGCCGCCACCGCGGCGTCCAGCCCACCATCCGCGGACCGGGTGGGCACCTCGCCCTCGACCAGCGCCCGGGCGAAGCGGGGCCCGGCCGCACCGAAGCACACCCCGATGCGGACCCGGTCCCGGGCGGCGTCCACCAGTGGGCCCAGGGCCTCGCCCTTGTCCTTCCCACCGAGGAGGAGGATGAGGGGACGGTCCAGGCTCAGGACGGCGCTGACGGCGGCGGCGACGTTGGTCGCCTTGGAGTCGTTCACCCAGAGGATGCCGTCGCGGTCCGCGACGGGCTCCAGGCGGTGGGGAAGCGGGCGGGCGGTCCGGAGACCGGCGGCGATCTCGGGGACCGGAACCCCGACCAGACGGGACACCAAGGCCGCCGCCAGGGCGTTCGCCACATTGTGGCGGCCCAGGAGGGGCAGCTCTCCGCGGGGCAGGACCGGCTCCTCGTCATCCACACGGAGGGTCAGCATATCAGCCACGAGGCACGCATGCACGCCCACACGGGGATCGAGACCGAAGTAATACCGGCGCCCCGGCGCCTCTCCGGCCAGGGCATCGACCTCGGGGTTCTCCCCGTCCAGCACCCAGCGGGACGCCTCGTCGGCGTTCTCGAAGAGCCGGGCCTTGTCGGCGTAGTACGCCGCCACGTCCGGGTAGCGGTCGAGGTGATCCGGGGCGAGCCCCGTCACTACGCCGATGTCGGGCTTGAAGCGTTCGATGTCCGCCAGTTGGAAGGAACTCATCTCCAGCACGACCCACTCGGGGGGCGGATCGGTCAGCGGAAGCTCGGAGGCGGCCGGCGCCAGTCCCCCTCCGAGGTTGCCGCCCAGGCCCACCCGCACGCCGGCGTTCCGGAGCACGTGGTCCACCAGGACGCAGGTCGTCGTCTTCCCGTTCGTGCCGGTGACGGCGATCAGTGGAGCATCGAGGAACCGAACGGCGAACTCGGGCTCGGAGATCCAGTGGGCGCCCCCTGCGCGGAGGTCCCGGAGCACCGGAGCGTCCGGGGGGATTCCGGGACTGACGACGACGGTGTCCGCCGCGGCGATCCGGGCAGCGTCGTGGGCGCCCAGCTCGACGTGGGCTCCCAGGGCTGTGAGCTCGGCTGCACGAGCTGCAGTCGGGGCGTCAGTGCGGAGATCCGAGACATAGACGTTCGCTCCATGATGGAGGGCGAGGCGGGCAGCGGCGGCTCCGCTGGCACCGATTCCGAGAATCGCCACGGTCGTCATCGGATCTTCAGGGTCGAGACGGCGACCATGGCGCAGAGGATCCCCAGGATCCAGAAGCGGATCACCACCTTGGACTCGGGCCAGCCGAGCTTCTCGAAGTGGTGGTGGATGGGGGCCATGAGGAAC
>DATHRY010000343.1:0-25085 GCA_035464715.1 Longimicrobiales bacterium | reverse complement strand
GCCGTGGCCGACTTCGGAAGCGCCGAAGGGGTCGTCCGGCTCCTGTCGGACCCCGACGTCGCGCTCGTCGCCTGGATCCATCTCCTGGCCTTCGATCATCTGGTCGGCGTGTTCATCTTCCGCGACAACCTCCAGAACGACGTCGTGCCCGTCCCCGTGCAGTCGATCCTCCTGTTCCTGACGCTGATGTTCGGCCCGGCGGGCTTCCTGACGTACTGGATCGTCCGCGTGGCCCGGGGCCGAGGCACCAGCCTGATCTCGAGCGTCGAGGGCCAGGACGTCCTCTGAGGGGACCCGCGGTCGCCGGCGCCGACTCCTCCTGGGCGCCCTGACGCCTGGTCCGGGTCCGCGTCACGGCCGGCCCCAGGCCATCGCCAACCCACGCGATCGGGCAACGCCCGACGCCCGACGTCGCCGAGTCCCCGACAGAGGGACCCCGTCCGCGGGTCCAGTCTTCGATGGAGGTCCCACCATCGACCGAAGGGGCGCGGATGCTCTTCAAGGCGGGCGTCGTCACTCTGATCGTGCTGCACGGTCTCGTGCACCTGATGGGGCCGGCCAAGGCGTTCGCCCTGGTCGAGCTGCCGCAGCTCACGGCGCCCGTCTCCCGGGCGATGGGCGTGGCCTGGCTCGTCGCCGCCGTCGCGATGGGGGCGACCGCGCTTCTCTTCGCGCTCTCGGTGCGCTCCTGGTGGATCGTGGGGCTGGCGGCCGTGGTCCTATCCCAGTTCGTCATCCTCTCGTCCTGGGGCGACGCGAAGTTCGGCACCCTCGTGAACGTCATCCTGCTCGCGCTCGTCCTGTACGGGTTCCTGTCCGGGGGGCCGTTCAGCTTCGCTGCCGAATACCGCCACGCCATCTCGAGCCGACTCGCCGACGCCCCGTCGTCGCAGCCGTTTCTCACCGAGGCCGATCTCGCGCACCTGCCCGAGCCGGTGCGGCGCTACATCCGGCTCACCGGGTCGGTGGGGCGTCCGCAGGTCCATCACATCCGGGCCACCTGGCGGGGGCGCATCCGGGCGGGACCCGACGAGCCGTGGATGCCGTTCACCGCGGAGCAGGTCAACGTCGTCGACGAGCCGGCGCGCTTCTTCCTGATGGACGCCCGGAAGTCGGGCCTCCCGGTGGACGTCTACCACGCCTTCCAGGATGGCGCGGCGAGCATGAGGGTCCGCCTCCTGTCGATGATCCCCGTGGCCGACGCCCGGGGGCCGGAGATGACCCGGGCGGAGACCGTGACGCTCCTGAACGACCTCGCGCTCCTGGCGCCGGCCGCCCTGGCCCGGTCCTCGCCGGACGCAGCGCCCACCGCCGCGGAGGGAACCGGGGGCCGCGCCGGCACGCGCCCCCGGCTCCGCTGGGAGGCCATCGACGCACGCTCCGCCCGGGCCTGGTACTCGTCCGGGCCGCACGAGGTCAGCGCGGTGCTGGAGTTCGACGAGGCCGGTGAGCTGGTGGACTTCGTGTCGGACGACCGGCTCGCGGCGTCCTCCGACGGTCGCTCGTTCGAGTCGTGGCGGTGGTCCACGCCGGTGTCCCACTACCGGAGCTTCGGCGACCTGCGCCTGATGAGCCGCGGGAGCGCGCTGTGGCACTCGCCCGAGGGGACGTACGCGTACATCGAGATGGAGCTGCTCGAGCTGGAGACGAACGGGGTCCGCTGACGACCGTTCCCACCCGTAGGAGCAGTGGGCGCGGCAGGTCCCCTCGACGTTACCTGACTTGCCCCTTCGTGGGGGGCGTGCGGAGGTTGAGGCGCAGAGGTGGAGCGCGGCGAGTGGCCCGCCGACGGGACGCGATGCTCCCGGGCCCGTCGCGATGGGGACATGGGGGATGACGGAGGACGATCCATGACGAAAGGAGCGGTGGACGCAGGGGGGAGACGGCTCGTCGCAGGGGTCCTTCTCGGCCTCCTCGGGTCCGTGACGGGCTGTGCCGATACCGGCCCCGACGTCGGCCCCGTCGTCCGGGACAGCGCCGGCATCACCATCGTGGAGAACGACGCCACCCGGCCGCGCTGGACGTCGCCCTGGACGCTGTCCGAGGAGCCGGAGCTCCGGATCGGCTCGGTCGAGGGAGACCCGGAGCAGCTGCTCTTCCAGGTCACGGATTCCCACGTGCTGCCGGACCGCAGGATCCTCCTGGCGAACAGTGGGTCGGCGGAGGTCCGGGTGTACGACCCGGAGGGCCGTCTGCTCCAGACCCTCGGCCGCCGGGGCGAGGGCCCGGGGGAGTTCACCGCTCCGTGGCAGGCGTATCCGATGCCGGGAGACTCCATCCTCGTGATCGACCTGTACCGGGAGGTGGCCGTCTTCGACCCGGAGGGGGAGTTCGCGCGGCAGTTCGACCTCGACCTGCCGGAGGGTCTCCTGGGCGCGGAGGGCGCGGAGCCGGTCGATCAGTTCGGCGACGGGAGCCTGTTGTTCCGGGGGCACTATCCCTATCAGCCCGGCCCGGGGGGCGTGACGCGGAACGTCGTGCCCATGCTCCGGGTGCCTCTCGATGGCGCCCCGGCGGTCTCCCTCGGCGACTTCGAGGACCAGACCGGCTACTCGGGCCAGCCCCATCGGGACTACGCGCACGGCGCGTGGGCCAAGGAGGCGGCCGCCGACTCCACGATGTGGTACGGGCCGGGCGACCGGATGGAGCTGCGGGAGGTGGCCCGGGACGGACGCCTGATCCGGATCGTCCGCCTCAACCGGGCGGCGCGACCGATCACCGAAGCGGATCGGGAGACGTTCCGCAGGGACTACGCGAAGCAGATGGCCGAGTTCAACCCGCGGCAGGGCGAGCCGTTCTGGCGGGAGCGGGCCCGGGACGTCCTCTTTCCCGACTCCTTCCCCGTGCACTACGAGATCGAGACCGACCCGCTGGGCAACGTCTGGGTCCAGGACTACCGGTCCTTCTTCTCCGAGGCCCGGATGGATCGGGAGTGGACGGTCTTCGACGCGGAGGGCGCGTACCTGGGTGAGGTGACCGTCCCGGGCGGGATGGAGGTCCACGACGTGACCGAAGACTTCGTCGTCGGGAAGTGGACGGACGACCTCGGGGTCGAGTACGTGCACGTGCACCGGATCGAGAAGCCCGGTGGTTGAACGCCGTCGCCCTCCAGGGGCCCTCGTCTTCGTGGCGCTGGCCGTCGCCGCCTGCAGCGATCCGGCGGCTCCCGATCCCCGCACCCTCGTGGGAAGCTGGGACATGATCGGCTTCAGCGACGACGGGGTGGAGGCGCTGACCACCGGTACGTGGACCTTCCGCAGCGACGGCACGCACTCGTTCGACGGGACCATCGAGTTCCCCGGGGAGCCCGTGGAGCCCGTGTCCGGCGCAGGGACCTGGGATCAGACCGGTTCGACGCTGGAGATGGCCATCGGCGACACCCAGAGCAGCTTCTGGGACGTGGAGCACTCGGGGGACGTCGCCACGCTCACCGCCGACGAGCCCCCGCCGGCCAACTGGATCCGGCTCCGGCGACGGTGACCCTGGTCCCATACACGGGGGCGCGCGCCCGGGTGGGTCCCCCGGGCGCGCCGCGTTCGCTTCCCAGCCTGCCTACATCCCGCTCGTCACCTCGAGACCGGTCACCATCACGCCCGGGATCCGGTGGTTCACCCGGACGCCGTAGATGCCGTCGGTCCGGGACGCCATCCCCTCCCGCGGCAGGGTGTGCACCACCGTTCCGTTGACCAGGAACTCGATGGAGCTCTCCCCGACGCGCACGCTCAGGTCGTTGGAGGACGTCCCGCCCTCGGGACGGTTGATCGCCGCGTGCTCGGTGCCTTCCACCAGGGTGTGGACGGCCTCGTCGTTCGCCCGGTGCTTGATCAGGAACATCCCGTTCTGCGAGACCAGGAAGTACAGGTAGTTCTGCGACGACGACGCGAGATCACCGCCTCCGAAGACCAACCCGTAGTAGTTGTTGTGATCACTCGGGCTCTGCAGAACGAAGGTGCCCGAAAGCTCGTACTCGCCCTGGGCCCGATCGTCCGGGCTCCAGACCACGGCCGCCGGCCCGGTCACCACGTGGAGGCCACCGCCCATCTCCATCACCTCCACCTCCGGCACGTCGTCCGGATCGGCGGCGTTCGTGCTCCGGTCGACCCTCACTTGCCAGTCCTGCGCCGACAGCGGCGCCGCCACCATCAGAGCCAGCGCTGCGGCTGTAAAGACGCGTCGCATCATGCCTCGTCCTCCTCGGATTGAATGCCCCGGGGCCCTCGACGGCCCCGACCACCTCGCCCCAAGCCTTACGCGCCGCTCGAAGTTCCGTGACCCCGTCGCAGCCCCGGGACCGATGCGGATAGGCCGTCTCGTTGACCGGGCCCGGGGATCCTCCCGCCCTCGCCCCCGAGTCGACGCCGCCTTCGCCCCACCTCACCGGTTCCCCGATCGCACCCCCGGCCGGTGGGAAAACTCCCTACCTCCGGCCGGGAACTTCTCGGGTTGCGTCGGCTACTCCCATGCGGGATGTTTCCCGGGACGACGGGGGCGCGCGCTGCTCCCGCTCCGAGGTTTGCTCAACCCTTCCGGACGAGGCGACGAAGATGGCCAGGAACGGCCGTTTCATGGTAGGTCTGGTCGGGGTGGCCGCGGTGGTCACCTACCTGATCTGGACCGGGGTCTCCGATACGATGGTGTACTACCTGACCCCGGCCGAGCTGGAAGCCAAGATCTCGGCGGATCCCACCTTCCGGGACGTGGGGGTGAAGGTCAGCGGCCGGGTCGTGCCCGGCACGCACGTCGAGGTGGACGGGCAGCTCCTGCACCGCTTCGACATCCACGACCTGGACAACCCCGACGTCGTGTTCACGGTGGAATACGACGACGTCCTGCCCGACACCTTCTCCGACTCGGAGAGCATGGTGGTGGACGCGGTGATCGAAGGCCGGTTCCGGCCCGACGGGGTCTTCGAGGCCACCTCGGTCCTCACCAAGTGCGGTAGCCGCTACGAGGCCTCCCCCGAGGAGCTGGCCAACGGATGAGCGTCCTGGGGGAGCTGGCCCTCTGGGTCTCCCTTCCGTTGGCGGCCTGGGGGATGGTGCTGGGCTTCGTCGGC
The DNA here is from genome assembly GCA_035464715.1 of Longimicrobiales bacterium. Taxonomy (GTDB): domain Bacteria; phylum Gemmatimonadota; class Gemmatimonadetes; order Longimicrobiales; family Gaopeijiaceae; genus Gaopeijia. The sequence goes on along the minus strand of DATHRY010000343.1, from coordinate 20,029 downwards.
GGGCGGCAGCAGCGCGGGGATCTGGTCCTCTCGGCCGAACGGACCGTCTACGCCGTCTTCGCCCTGATCGGGCTCGCGTGCGCGGGCGTGATGTACAACTTCATCAACGACCAGTTCCAGTACTGGTACGTCGCCAACTATTCGAGCCGGAACCTCGATTTCTTCTACAAGGTCGCCGGACTGTGGGCGGGTCAGAGGGGGTCTCTCCTCTTCTGGCTGTACCTGATGTGCTTCTTCTCGGTGCTGGCCGTCTGGTCCAACCAGCGGAAGAACCGGGAGTTCATGCCCTACGTCGTCGGGACCCTGATGGGGCTCCAGCTCTTCTTCGTGGTGGTGCTCCTCTTCGCCGAGGTGAACCCCTTCGAGCAGCTGGGCTTCATGCCGGCGGACGGGGCGGGGCTGAATCCCCAGCTCCAGAACTACTGGATGACCTTCCACCCGCCGACCCTCTACCTGGGGTTCACGGCCTTCACCGTCCCCTTCGCCTTCGCGATCGCGGCGCTGATGAGCGGCCGGCTGGACTCCCGGTGGATCCAGGTGACGCGAAAGTGGATCCTGCTGTCCTGGTTCTTCCTCTCCGTGGGGATCGTGCTGGGGATGCGCTGGGCCTACGAGGAGCTCGGGTGGGGCGGCTACTGGTTCTGGGACCCGGTGGAGAACGCGTCCCTCCTCCCCTGGCTCACGGCGACGGCCTTCCTCCACAGCATTCAGATCCAGGAGAACCGGGGGATGCTGAAGGTGTGGAACATGTCGTTGGTCATCCTGACCTTCGTCCTGACCATCTTCGCCACCTTCCTCACGCGCTCGGGGCTGATCGAGTCGGTCCACACGTTCGCCGAGAACACGACGATCGCCTTCATCTTCCTCACCTTCATGGGGTCGCTGATCGCGGGCGGGGTGGTCCTGATCCTGTACCGGCTGCCGCAGCTCCGGAGCGAGACCCAGATCGAGTCGTTCCTCTCCCGGGAGGCGGCCTTCCTGTTCAACAACCTGATGCTCCTGGCGGCGACCTTCGCCGTCATGTGGGGCACGCTCCTCCCCCTGCTCTCGGAAGGGTTCTTCGGAGAGCAGATCACGGTGGGCCCGCCCTTCTTCAACCGGGTGAACATCCCCATCGGGCTGGCGCTCCTGGCACTCATGGGGATCGGGCCGGTGATCGCGTGGCGGCGGGCGTCCCGCCGCAACCTGCGCAAGAACTTCCTGGTGCCGGTGGTGGTGGGTTCGGTGACGGGTGTCGTCCTGTGGGCGTTGGGGATCCGCCAGGGCTGGGCGCTGGCGACCTTCGCCATCTCGGCCTTCGTGATGACGGTCATCGTCACCGAGTTCTGGAAGGGGACCAAGGCCCGGGCCCGCATCGAGGGCGAGGGCTTCGTGCCGGCCTTCTACCACCTCATCTCCCGGAACCGCCGGCGCTGGGGCGGCTACATCGTCCACGTCGCCATCGTCCTGATCTTCGCCGCCTTCGCCGCCGAGCCCTGGTATGTGGAGATCCAGCAGACCATGGAACCGGGGGAGAGCACGGTGGTCGAGTCCCCTCTGGGGTCGCGCTACACCCTCACCTACGAGGGGATGTCCACCAACGTCCGGGATCCGGACCAGAACCTGGCCTGGCAGGCCATCGCCCTCCTGAGCGTAGAGCGGAACGGCTCGCCCATCGGCACCCTCCGGACCGAGAAGCGGGGCTACATCCGCCCCGAGGGCCAGCAGTCCACCGAGGTGGGGATCCACTCGCGGGCTTCCGAGGACCTGTACGTGATCCTGGCGGACGTGGATCTGCAGGGGGTGGTGGTGGACAACGATCCCGCCGCCCAGGCGGCGACCTTCACCTTCCTGGTGAAGCCGCTGGTCGGGGGGATCTGGGCGGGGCTCTTCGTCCTGATCATCGGCAGCCTGATCGGGCTGTGGCCCAGCGCCGAGCGGGTGCGGAGCCCGGCGACCGCCCGGGACCGGGAACGGACCACCGCGCCCCCCGAGGCCGCGCCCGCTCTAGGGGATTGAGATGACCCTCATCCTGGGGGGCCTGATCCTGGTGGGGGTCGTGGTGGCCTTCGTCCTCCAGCCCGTCGTCCAGGGGGCGAGGGCCTCGCTCCACCGGGAGGAGGACGAGCTCACCGAGGCCGAGGCGGCTCGCCGCGTCGCCCTCCTGGCCCTCCGGGACGTGGAGTACGACTTCCAGACCGGCAAGCTGGACCAGGACGACTACCGGACCATGAAGCGCCAGCTGTCTGCCGAGGCGCTGGCCGCGATGAAGGCGCTGGAGGAGGAGGGGGCCCAGGAGTCCCTCGAAGCCGAGATCGCCGCCGTGCGGCAGGGGCTCCGGGCGGGCCTGGTGTGCGGCGATTGCGGGCAGTGGAATCCCCGGGGGAGCCGCTTCTGCGGTAGCTGCGGCTCCGCCATGGGTGAACGGCAGGAACCGGCGGGGTCGGTGTGACCGCACCGGCGCCCGGGGTGGGAACCGGCGCCGCTCCCGGGAGTGCGTCGGCGTCCCCGCTCCCCCACGGCCCCCGACTGGAAGCCGTGGAGCTGGTCCGCACGTTCGGCGTCCAGCGGGCGGTGGACGGGGTCTCGTTCCAGCTGGAGCCCGGCCGGTTCCTCTCTCTCTTCGGCCCCAACGGCGCGGGCAAGAGCACCCTCCTCAGGCTCCTGTCCGGTGGCCTGCGACCGACCAGCGGCCGGCTGCTGCTCGACGGCGAGCCGCTCCGGACCCGGGAGCCCGGCTGGCAGCGCCGGGTCGGGGTCCTCTCGCACCAGACCTTCCTCTACGGGCACCTCACCGCCCGGGAGAACCTCCGCTTCTTCGGGGACCTGTACACCCTGGACGGCCTGGCGGAGAAGGTGGACGAGGGGCTCCGGGCCGTGGATCTCGCCGCCCGGGCCGACGATCCCGTCCGGGGCTACTCCCGGGGGATGCGCCAGCGCCTCGCCTTGGCCCGGACCCTCCTGCACGACCCCGACGTGGTCCTCCTGGACGAGCCGTTCACGGGCCTCGACGCCCACGCGTCGGCGGTGCTGCGGGGGGTGCTGGAGCGGCTCCGGGACGGAAACCGGACCGTGGTCATGGTGACCCACAACCTGTCCGAGGGCCTGGACCTGGCGGACGACGTGGCCATCCAGGTCCGGGGGCGGCTCCGCTACCGGGGGCTCGCGGCCGAGGTCCGGGGGGGCGACCTCCCCACCCTCTACCGGGAGATCGTGGAGGCGGGCGAATGACCCTCCTCCGGCAGTGGGGGGCGGTGGTCCGCAAGGACCTGCTCCTGGAGCTCCGGTCCAGGCAGCGGCTGGCCACCATGGGCGGGTTCGCCGTGCTGGTGGCGGTTCTCTTCAACTACGCCCTCGACCAGACGCTGGTCGATCCCCAGGACGTGGCGGCAGGGCTCATCTGGATGACGTTGATCTTCGCCGGCGTCATGGGCGTGGGCCGGACGTTCGAGCTCGAGGCGCAGGACGCGGCCTTCCAGGGGGTGCTCCTGAGCCCGATCCCCCGGGACACCCTCTACCTGGCCAAAGTGACCAGTAACTTCATCCTGGTGCTCGTGGTCGTGGGCCTGGTGCTCGGGGTCTTCGGGCTCTTCTTCCAGCTGGACTACGGGGATCATCCGCTGACGCTGATTGCGATCCTCACCCTGGGTGCCCTGGGCTTCGTGGCCCTGGCCACGCTCTTCGGGGCCGTGTCCTCGGGAACGACCCTCGGGGAGACCCTTCTGCCGATTCTCGTTTTCCCACTTCTCGTGCCCATGGTAGTCTTCGGGACCTCGGCGACGGGCCGGCTCCTCCAGGGCCGCCCGGTGGCCGAGGTGGGAGGCCAGCTGCGCATGCTGGCTGCGTTCGCCCTCGTGGCCGTGGTGGCCGGGGCGGGTCTGTTCCGATACGTGGTGGAGGACTGATGCACAAACGAATGGGCTGGACGGGTCCCGGCCTGACGGTGATCGGCGTGGCCCTGCTCATGATCCTGCTCTGGCAGGTCTTCTTCTGGGTGCCCACCGAGATCACCCAGGGGGTGGTCCAGCGGATCTTCTACATCCACGTTCCGGCGGCCTGGGTGGCCTTCCTGGCCTTCGGGATCGTGGCCTTCGCCAGCGTCGTCTACCTGTGGCTCGGCGACGAGCGGGCGGACATGGTGGCGGTCTCGGCGGCGGAGGGGGGGATAGTGTTCACCACGGCCGTGCTCCTGAGCGGACCCCTCTGGGGCAAGATCGCCTGGGGCACCTACTGGACCTGGGAACCCCGGCTGACCCTCACGCTTCTGCTGTGGTTCATCTATCTGGGCTACTTCATGGTGCGCTCCGCCACGGAGAACCCCGAGAAGGGGAAGCGCTTCGCGGCCGTGGTGGGGATCGTGGGGGCGCTGGACATCCCCCTGATCCACGTCTCGGTCCTGTGGTTCCGCTCCCTTCACCCCCAGCCGGTGGTCCTGAAAGCCGAAGGGCCCACCCTGGATCCCGACATGCTGACCACGTTCCTGACGGGGCTGGTCGCCTTCACCGTCCTCTTCGCGGGTCTCCTCATGCTTCGATACGGACTCCAGCGCGCCGAGCACGACCTCGCACTCCGGGAGGCCGCCTGATGCGCCGCCTCGCGACGGGTCTCCTGGGACTCCTGCTTCTGGCCCTGTCCTCGCCTCCCCTGATGGCTCAGGCGGAGGTCCTCCGGGAGCAGGGGCTGGGACGGGCCTACTGGCACGTGTTCCTGGCCTACGCCGTGGTCGTCCTCCTCATCCTGGGGTGGGTGATCTCCATCGCCCGGCGGCTGCGCCGCGTGGAGGATCGCCTCCGGTCGTCGGGCGACTGACCCGATCATGCCGGTCCAGGTCGACCTCCGCTCCGACACCGTCACCCGGCCCACCCGGGCCATGCGGGCGGCCATGGCGGAGGCGGAGGTCGGGGACGACGTCCTGGACGGCGACCCCACCACCCGGCGGCTCGAGGAGCGGGTCGCGGAGCTCCTGGGCAAGGAGGCCGCCCTCTTCTTCCCCTCCGGCACCCAGGCCAACCAGACGGCCCTGGCCACGCTGGGACGCTGGGGCGGGGAGGCGGTGGTGGAGGCCGGCGCCCACGTCTTCCACTACGAGGAGGGGGCCGCGGCGGCCCTGTCCGGCATCCAGCTCCATCCCGTCCCCACCGACGACGGCGTCCTGACGCCGGATCACCTGGCCCGGGGCGCACGGCCCCCCACCCGGTACGCCCCCCGGACCGCCCTGGTGTGCGTGGAGAACACCCACCTCGCCACCGGTGGAACGGTGGTGGCGCCGGAGGCCCTGGACGCTCTGGGCGAGACCGCCCGGGCCCGAAACCTCCCGGTCCACATGGACGGGGCCCGCCTGTGGCATGCCGCCGCCGAGACGGGCCGCCCCCTCATCGACTTCACCCGGAGCGTGGACACGGTCATGACCTGCCTGTCGAAGGGGCTCGGCGCCCCGGTGGGGTCCATGCTCGCCGGTCCCGCGGACGTGATGGAGGAGGCCTGGCGGATCCGCCGGCGCCTGGGCGGGGCCATGCGGCAGTCCGGGGTGATCGCCGCCGCGGGTCTCCACGCTCTGGAGCACCACCGGGACCGGTTGGTGGACGACCACCGGCGGGCCCGGAGGATCGCCGAGGCGGCCGATGCCCTACCGGGGTTCGCCGCGGCCCGTCCCCCCACCAACATCGTCATGATCGACGGGCCCGACGAGGACGCCTGCGCCGCTCTGCTGGCGCACCTGTCCGCGGCGGGCATCCACATGCTCCCCTTCGGCCCTGGACGGATCCGGGGGGTCACCCACCTGGACGTGGACGACGAGCAGACGGAGCACGTGGTCCGGACCCTCGCAGGGTGGAGCGGACCCTGATCCGCATCGGACCGGCGGGGATCCGGGTCGCCAGACTCGGGGTCCTCGCCGCCCTGGCGACCGTCGCGGCGGTCCAGGCGGGGCCCGCCGCGGCTCAACTCCCCGCCTCCCCGACACTGCGGTGGGGCTCCGGCTACCTGGACGTCCCGTCGGCGACGGCCCTCCCCGGGGCCGGCGTCCGGGCGACCTTCTCGGGGTTCTGGACCCGGGTGTCGGAGCCGCCCCTGGTCGGGGACGACGGGACCGTCATGGGTACGGGAGAGCCCCGGAACGACTTCCACGGCGACATGACCGTGGGCCTGGGGCTGTTCGACCGCCTGGAGCTCGGGGCCAGCCTCCAGTCCATCCGCTCCGACGAGGAGGGGGGCGACCTGTGGGGGTTCCACGGCCGGGTCCTCCTGGTCCGGCCCGAGCCCGGCGGCCTGGGGGTGGCTGTGGGGGCCCGGGTCCTCACCACCCCGGACTTCGAGGACGGCGTGGAGGGGGCTCCCGGACGCCTGGGCTTCCCGGATTCCCGGCTGCGGCGGGAGTACACCGACGGCACCGAGGTGCGGACCCGTTTCTCGCCCTGGGTGGTGGCCACGTGGGCGGTCCCGGGCCCGCAGGCGGCGTGGCTGCCCCCGAACGACCTGACGCTGACGGCGGGGTGGGGCGGGGGGATCTTCCGGGAGGGGGAGGACCTCGGCTGGTACGCCGGGGGCGTCACCGACGGGTGGCTGGTGGCGGGCTCCTGGGGCTTCGTGCTGGGCGACGAGGTCACGATGGGGCTCGAGGCCGAGCACAACGGGTTCGACGTCAATGCCGGGCTGGAGCTGAACTGGCGCGGGGCCCGGCTGGGGGTCCACGCCCTGGGACTGAACCACCGGGAGGCGGTGAGCGAGTACCGGAGCCGGAAGTGGGGGGTGTCGCTGTCGCTGGAGGCGTGTCCACTGCTCGGGCGCGCGTGTCGCCCCCGGGTCCGACGTCCTGAGGTCGGTGACACGATCCGCCTTCCGGCCCCGCCGCCCGACACGGTGCGGATCCGGGTGCCGGTGGACACGGCGGGCCCGGGGGAGGGGGTGGCGGCGGAGGACGCGGCGGGGCGGGCGGTGCGGCTCTGCCTGGCGACGGGGCAGGACCTCTGGCTCCGGGTGGGGGCCCGGGACGCACGGGCGACGGGGGATCCGCGGTACGCCGGGGCCTCGGCGCCGGCGCGGCTCGAGCTGGACGGCCGGACGCACGAATGGGACGGCGAGGAGGTGAACCCGCTCTGCGCGGCACTGGAGCCCGCGGGACGGTGGGGCGAGGTGCCGCTGTACCGCCCCCGGGAGGGGGGCGGGTCCGTGGTGCTCCTACCGGTGGCGCCGGGGCGCTGGAGGACCTACCGGGTCCGGTAGCTCCTCAGTTGACCACCTTCTCGAGGACCCGGTTCAGGGCGTCGAGGACCGCGATCGCGGCGCCCCGGGTGAGGTCGCCCTGGTCGTCCACGGCCTTGGCGCCCAGGAGACGGTAGTCCCGGCCCTGGGCCTTGGCCCGGATCGAAGCGATCACCACCCAGGCGTCGAAGGCGCGTACGGCCTTCACGCCCACCAGCTCGGCGTCCACGGCGTCGCCCGCCATGGCCTTCACGGTGGCCAGCGAGGCCCGGGCGCCCATGCGCAGGTCCCCCTCCCGCGTCGCGATGCCCGAGGCTTCGCCGGTGAGGGTGGTCCCCCGCCATTCCATGCGGACGGCCACCGTTCCCCGGCCGTCGGGCGAGGGGCGGAACTCCAGGTCCAGGAAGCGGAGACGACCGCGCGGTTTGTCGATGTTCTGGCTCATTCAGGCAGAATGTCTCAGGAATCCCGCGTCGTGCAACCTGGCTGGAAGGCTGCGGTATCCGCCGGGCCCGGGGGGCGTCGTCCGGACCGAGCATTTCACCGCCCGTCGGGAGCTTCTAGAATGAGTGTCCGAGCCGACGCGACGCGGCGCCCTTTCGCGTTTTGTTCGGGTACGATAGAATTGCATCCGGATCCGACGACGCCCCCGCCGACCACGGCCGGGGGCCGTTCCTCCACGGAGACCTACATGGCCACTGCCGACATCGCCGAGAAGAAGAAGAAGGACCTCTCCAACGCCCTCACCCAGATCGAGCGATCCTACGGAAAGGGCGCGATCATGCGGATGGGGGCCGAGAACCAGGTCGAGGTCGCGGCGATCTCCACCGGGGCCGTGAACCTGGACGCCGCCATCGGGATCGGCGGGGTCCCGCGGGGGCGGATCAGCGAGATCTACGGCCCCGAGTCGTCCGGGAAGACGACGATCTGTCTCCAGGTGATCGCCAATGCCCAGCGGGCCGGGGGGATCGCCGCCTTCATCGACGCCGAGCACGCCCTGGACGTGGCCTACGCCCGGAAGCTCGGGGTGGACGTGGACGACCTCCTGGTGTCCCAGCCGGACACGGGGGAGCAGGCGCTGGAGATCGCCGAGGTCCTCATCCGGTCGAACGCCATCGACGTCGTGGTGATCGACTCCGTCGCGGCCCTGGTGCCCCGGGCGGAGATCGAGGGCGAGATGGGCGACTCCCACGTGGGGCTCCAGGCCCGGCTCATGAGCCAGGCGCTGCGGAAGCTCACCGGGGCGGTGAACCGGTCCCGGACGTCGGTGATCTTCACGAACCAGATCCGGGAGAAGGTCGGCGTCATGTTCGGCTCCCCGGAGACCACCTCCGGCGGACGGGCGCTCAAGTTCTACGCGTCGCTCCGCATGGACATCCGCCGGATCGGTGCGATCAAGGACGGGCAGGACGTCATCGGGAACCGGACCCGGGTCAAGGTCGTGAAGAACAAGGTGGCGCCGCCCTTCCGGCAGGCGGAGTTCGACATCCTCTACAACGAGGGGGTCAGCCACCTGGCGCTGCTCATCGATCTCGGCTCGGAGATGGACGTGATCGAGAAGTCCGGGGCGTGGTACTCCTACGGGGACATGCGCCTGGGGCAGGGCAAGGAGAACGCCAAGACCTTCCTTGCCGAGAATCCCGACGTGGCCGAGGAGGTGGACGTCCGGGTCCGGGCCGCGCTGGGGCTCGGGGCGGCCGCCTCCGACGACGACGACGGGGCCGACGAGGGGAGCGATTCCGAGGATTGACGGGGTTCCGGGCCTTCGCCCGGTGCCGTTATGATGGAGGGGTCCCGGGAGCATCGCGCCCGGGGCCCTTTCCTTTTCGTCGAACGAGACGGCGTCGAGATCATGAAGGCTGCCGAGATTCGCACGCGTTTCCTGGAATATTTCCGGGAGAAGGGGCACGAGGTGCGCCCCAGTTCCTCCCTGGTGCCCGCGGACGACCCGACCCTGCTCTTCACCAACGCGGGGATGGTCCAGTTCAAGCGGGTCTTCCTGGGGCTGGAGGAGGTGCCGTACGACCGGGCGGTGACCTCGCAGAAGTGCGTTCGGGCCGGGGGCAAGCACAACGACCTCGAGGAGGTGGGCCAGACGGCTCGGCACCACACCTTCTTCGAGATGCTCGGCAACTTCTCCTTCGGCGACTACTTCAAGAAGGAGGCGGTGGCCTACGCCTGGGAGTTCCTGGTGGATCGCCTGGGCCTGGATCCGGAACGGCTGTACGTCACGGTCCACCACACCGACGACGAGGCGGCGGAGCTGTGGGCCACCGAGGTCGGGGTGTCCAGGGACCGGATCTTCCGCCTCGGCGACAAGGACAACTTCTGGCAGATGGCCGACACCGGCCCCTGCGGCCCGTGCTCCGAACTCCACTACGACATGCGGCCCGCGGAGGAGCGGGGCGGCACCCTCGACGCCGAGACCTTCGAGCGGCTGGGGGAGGAGGGGCGGTTCCTGGAACTGTGGAACCTGGTCTTCATGCAGTTCGATCGGGACGCGGACGGGGTGGACCACCCCCTGCCGGCCCCCTCCATCGACACCGGGGCGGGACTGGAGCGCATCGCGGCGGTCCTGCAGGGCGTGGACTCGAACTTCCACACCGACCTCTTCCTCCCGCTCCTGGAGCGGGCTGCCGAGGTGGTGGGGCGTCCCTACGACCCCGACGGACCCGAGGGCCTGAGCTACCGGGTGCTGGCGGATCACGCCCGGGCCGTGGCCTTCCTCCTGGCCGACGGGGTCTTCCCGTCGAACGACGGGCGGGGCTACGTGCTCCGCCGGATTCTGCGACGGGCGGTACGGCACGCCTGGCTCCTGGGCCGGCGGGAGCCGACGCTCGTGGCCGTGGTGGAGTCGGTCATCGACACCATGTCCGACGTCTTCCCCGAGCTGGAGACCCGCCGGGAGCACGTGCTCCGGACCACCCGGGGGGAGGAGGAGCGCTTCCTGGCCACCATCGAGGGCGGGCTGGAGCGGTTCGAGGAGATCGTGGGGCCCCAGGCGGGCGACACCGCGTCCGATGGGGAGCACGTCATCCCCGGCGACGAGGCCTTCCGCCTCTACGACACCTTCGGCTTCCCCCTGGACCTGACCCAGGTCATGGCCCGGGAGCGGGGGTGGGGCGTGGACGAGCCCGCCTTCCAGGCGGCGTTGGAGGCCCAGCGGGAGCGGAGCCGTGCGGATCGGGCCGCGAACCGGAGCGCCGTGGAGGGCGAGGAGGACCTGTCCGACTGGACGGTGGTCTCCGACGGCGAGCAGGAGTTCGTGGGGTACGAGACCACCGGCTCCGACACGCCCGTCCTGGCGGTGCGGCGGGACGGGGACGTCCTGCACCTGATCCTGGCGCGGAACCCCTTCTACCTGGAGAGCGGTGGTCAGGTCTCCGACGCGGGTGAGGTCTCCGGCGAGGGCTGGCGGCTGACGGTGGAGGACGTCCGGAGGGTCGAGGGTCGCACCGCCGTGTCCGGGCCGGTGGAGGGGACGCTTCCCGAGGCGTGGGACGGCCTGGTGGTGCAGGCCCGGGTCCTGGACCGGGAGCGTCACGACACGGCCCGGAACCACACCGCGACCCACCTTCTGCACGCGGCCCTCCGGGACCGCCTCGGGACCCACGTGGTCCAGCGGGGCTCCCTGGTGGCCCCGGACCGTCTGCGCTTCGATTTCGCCCACGACGCGCCCCTCACCGACGAGGAGCGGGCCCGGATCGAGGACGACGTCAACCAGGGCGTCTGGCGGGACATGCCGGTGGTGACCCGGGAGATGGATCACGCGGCCGCGGTGGAGGCGGGCGCCATGGCCCTCTTCGGCGAGAAGTACGGCGACCGGGTGCGGGTGGTGGAAGTGCCGGGTGTGAGCATGGAGCTGTGCGGAGGCACCCACGTCGGGCACACCGGCGAGATCGGCCTCTTCCGCATCGTCGGCGAGAGCGGGGTCGCGGCGGGCGTGCGCCGGATCGAGGCCCTCACGGGGCCTGGCGCCTTCCGTCACATGGCCGAGGTCCAGAGCCGGCTCGACGAGGCCGCCCGGGTCCTGCGCACCCGTCCGGACCACCTGACTCGCCGGGCCGAACAGCTGCTCGAGGAGAAGGCCCAGCTCGAAGGGCTCATCCAGGAGCTGCGGGCGTCGGGCGGGGCGGGGGAGGACGTGGTAGCGGACGAGACCGTGGAGGTCGCGGACGGCGTGTCCATCCCGGTGAAGGCCGTGCGCCTCCATGCCCGAGACGCCGACGACGCACGGGCCTGGGGCGATGCGTTCCTGGAGGCCGACGGAGGCGTCGCGGTGTTGGCGGCCCACTTCCCCGAGGGCAAGACGACGCTGTTCAGCTTCGTGAGCGACGACGTCATCGGTCGGGGGATCCGGGCCGACGCGGTCGTCCGGGCCGTGGCCGAACGGGTCGGGGGCCGGGGCGGCGGGAGACCCCACATGGCCCAGGCGGGCATCCCCGACGGGGAGCGGTCCATCGAGGCGCTGGAAGGCGTGGTGGAGGTGGTGCGGGACGTGGCCAGGGCAGGCGCCTCGTGACGCTGGACGACTGGCTGGACGGGCGACGCCCCCCGGTGCCGGACGGCTTCCGGAGCTGGGTGGCGGAGGCCCTTTCGTCGGCGCCCGAGGGGTACGATGACCTCCAGGCCGAGGGGGCGGCGGCCCTGCACCGGGCCCTCTCCTCCGTGGACCGACCTCGGGACGGCGCCTTCGACCTCCTCGTGGCCGACGCCCTGGTGACGTGGGCCAGCGAGGCGGCGGTGGATCTCCCGGACGGGGAGGCCCGCCTCGAGGACCTCGTCCGCTCCCTGGCCGGATGACCGAGCCCGTCGGGACCCTGGGCGACCTGCACAGCCACCTGGTCCCGGGTGTCGACGACGGCGCCCGCACGCTGGACGAGGCCCTGGAGGCCGTGGACGCAATGGTCGCCGTTGGGATCGGGCGGGTGGTCACCACCCCCCACTTCCGGGCCTCCCTGCTCCAGGACGAGGACGCCTGCGCCCAGCGCATCGACGAGGTGGAGCGGTCGTTCGAACGGCTGCGGGAGGCCGTTCGCACCCGGCACTCGACGCTCCGGCTGGAGCGGGGGTTCGAGATCCTCCTGGACGTGCCGGACCCCGATTTCTCGGACCCGAGGGTCCGGCTGGCCGGTACGCCCTACGTCCTGGTGGAGTGGCCCCGCATGCGGATCCTCCCGGGAACGGCGGCGGTCCTCACACGGATCCGCGAGGCGGGCTGGACCCCCGTGGTGGCGCATCCGGAGCGGTATCACGGGATGGACGCGGAGCTGCGGCGGCCCCTGCAATGGCGCCAGGCCGGCGCCCTCCTGCAGGTGAACCACGGATCGGTGGTGGGCCGGTACGGCACCGAGGCCAGGAGCCGGGCGCTGCGCCTGCTCCAGGCGGGGGTGGTGGACGTCCTGTCCACCGATCATCATCCACGCCCCGGACACGGGCTGGAGGTGGAGGCCGTCCGGGAGTTCTTCCGGGAGGCGGACGCGGAGGAGAGCTTCGCCCGCCTCACGGACGTGAACCCCGGCCGCCTCATGGACGGGGAGGCGCCCCTGGAGGTGCCGGGCTTCGCCCTCAAGAAGAGCCTCCTGGGACGCCTCGGAAACATCCTCGGTGGTCGGAGCTGAACGAGTGGAGCGAGACGTGGAGCGCCTGGTGACGAGGCTGGCCGAGGCGAGGCGACTGGAGAAGACCCGCACCCGGATCTACCGCTCCCTCGCGGCGGCGGCCGAGGATGCGGGCCAGCCCCAGGCGTCGGAGCGGTTGAACGGGCTCCACGCCGACGAGCAGCACCACCTGTCCCGGCTCACGGCACGGCTCCTGGAGCTGGGAGGGACACCGGAGCCGCTGGAGGGCGGCCTCGTGGACGACCTCCGGCTCGAGGATTGGGAGGCCGAGGCCCGGCAGGCCGAGTCCCGGGAGATCGCCTTCTACGAGTCCTTCCTCGCCGAGACGTCCCTGGACCCGGAGACCCGGGCCATCCTGGAGGAGATCCTCGCCTCCGAGCGCCTGCACCTCGAGCACCTGGGGGGGAAATGGATGCCCGCATGACGTCCGAAGCACTCCTGGACCTGTCCGGCAGGTCGGCTCTGGTCACCGGCGGGTCCCGGGGCGTGGGACGGGCGACGGCCCTGCTCCTCGCCCGTGCGGGGGCCGACGTGGGGATCGCCTACCGCTCCAGGCACGACGAGGCCGAGGCGGTGGTGGACGAGATCCGCGCACGGGGCCGTCGGGGCTGGGCCCGGGCCGGAGATCTTGCCGATCCGGACGAGGTCGAGGCCCTCTTCGAGGCCTTCGAGGCGGACCTGGGCGGCGTGGACCTCGTGGTGGTCAACCACGGGATCTGGCCCCCGGACCCCGTGGCCATCGCCGACATGACCGACGCCCAGTGGCGACGGACCCGGGAGGTGAACCTGGACAGCGTCTTCTACGTGTGCCGGGCGGCCGCCCGCCGCATCCGGGAGCACGGGCGGATCGTCCTCGTGGGCTCTACCGCCGGCCAGCGCGGGGAGGCCTTCCACGGGGATTACGCCGCGACCAAGGGGGCCATGATCTCACTGGTGAAGGGCTTCTCGGGCGAGCTGGCCCCCCGGGACGTGACGGTGAACTGCGTCGCCCCCGGCTGGATCGACACCGAGATGGCCGCGTCGGCCTTCGACGGGGGCGAACGCGCCCGGATCGAGGCGGGCATCCCCCTGGGCCGGGTCGCCGCGGCCGACGACGTCGCCGGTCCCATCGTCTTCCTGTGCAGCACCCTGGCCCGCCACATCACGGGGGAGATCCTGAACGTGAACGGCGGGGCTGTCCTGGTGGGGTGAGCCCGGTGGCCTCGTCGACCCCCTCCATCCCGGTCCCCAAGGCCGTTCGTTGGATCGTGCGCACACTCGAGGAGGCGGGGTTCGAGACGTGGACCGTCGGGGGTGCCGTCCGGGACGCCCTGATCGGCCGTCCCTCCGACGACTGGGACCTGGCCACACGGGCCCCGCCGGAAGAGGTCCGGCGCGTCTTCCGCCGCACCGTCCCGGTGGGCATCGAACACGGCACCGTGGGCGTCCTGGCCCGGGACGGGACCCTCTACGAGGTGACGACCTTCCGGAAGGACGTGGAGACCTTCGGGCGGCACGCCGTGGTCGCCTTCGCCGAGACGCTGGCCGAGGACCTGCACCGCCGGGACTTCACCATCAATGCCGTGGCCTGGCACCCGCTGCGCGGGGAACTCTTCGACCCCCACGACGGGGCCGGGGACCTGGCCCGGGGGATCCTCCGGACCGTGGGCGCGCCCCGGGAGCGCTTCGCCGAGGACTACCTGCGGGTGCTGAGGGCGCTGCGGTTCGCCGCCCGGTTCCGCCTGGAGATCGCTCCGGCGACCTGGGACGCCCTGACCGAAGCCACCGCCCACCTCCACGTGTTGTCCCCGGAGCGGATCCGGGAGGAACTGTGGAAGGTCCTGGAGGGCGACCCCACCCCCTCCCGCGCCCTGGAGCTCTACCGACGCTCCGGTGCCCTGGCCGCCGTGGCCCCGGAGGTGGCGGCCGTGGCCGCAGAGGGGCCTGGGCGGGCCTGGACCGGGACCCTGGCGGTGGTGGACGCCCTCCCCCGCCACCGGGGCGCCCTGCGTCTGGCCGCCCTCCTGGGCGAGGTGGGCGAGCCGCCGATCCGGGAGGACGATCCGCCCCTGCCATCCGACGCCGGGCCCGCGCCCTCCGCGATCCGGCTCCGGGCCATGATCCGGAGCGCGGCGTTCCTGACCCGGCTGCGCCATTCCAACGCCCACGTCGCCGACGTCTCCGGCTGGGTGGGCGCGGGCCCGGAGCTTCCCGCCCCGGAGGCCGACCCGGAGGTCCGCCGGCGGTGGCTGGCCCGGGTGGGGCGCGAGCGGGTCCGTCCGCTGGTGCGCTGGGCCGGCGCCCGCGCCCGGGTCGCCGGCGACCCGGCGGAGGTCGTCCGGGCCGCCTGCGGGCTCCGGGAGGAGCTGGCGGCCGCCCCGCCCCTGACGGTGGGCGATCTGGCGATCTCCGGCCGGGACCTGATCGGCCTGGGCCTGAAGCCCGGTCCCCACTTCGGGGAGATCCTGGAGGCCCTGCTGGACCGGGTGCTCTCGGACCCCTCCGCCAACGAGTCCGATCGGCTCCGGGCGTGGGCGATGGAGCTGGCGGGGGAGCGCGGTGATGGCTGACCTGGACCTGTTCGGCGAGGCGGGACCCGGGCCGGACGAGGACGCCGACGCCGCGACGCAGGACGACCCGGGTCCGGGGGCGCCCCTGGCCGCCCGGATGCGCCCCCGCACCCTGGACGAGTTCCTGGGCCAGGACCATCTGCTGGGAGAGGGACGGGCGCTCCGGGCCATGCTCGACCGCGGCGATCCCTCCAGCGTCATCCTGTGGGGTCCGCCGGGGAGCGGGAAGACCACCCTCGCCCGGCTCATCGCCCGGGCCACCGGCACCCGCTTCGTGCCCGTGAGCGCCGTGTCCGACGGCATCGCCCGGGTGCGGGCCGTCATGGAGGAGGCGGGCCGCCGTCTCGAGGCCACGGGCCGTCGCACCATCCTGTTCTGCGACGAGATCCACCGGTTCCACAAGGGCCAGCAGGACGCCTTCCTGCCCCACGTGGAGGCGGGGACCGTGACCCTCATCGGAGCCACCACGGAGAATCCCTCCTTCGAGGTGGTGCGGCCCCTCCTGTCCCGGGCGCCGGTGCTGGTCCTGGAGGCCCTCTCGCCCGAGACCGTCGAGCGGATCCTCGAGGACGCCCTGGGCGCGGACCGGGGACTCGGGCCCATGGAGCTGACGGTGGAGGACGGCGTCCTGGCCTGGATCGCCGAGCAGGCCGACGGCGACGCCCGCCGGGGTCTGGGCGCCCTGGAGCGGGCGGCCCAGCTCGCGGGCCCGGGTGGTCGCATCTCCCGGGACACGGCCCAGGAGGCGGTTCAGCATCGCTTCGCCATATACGACAAGGGGGGCGAGGAGCACTACAACCTCATCTCGGCCCTCCACAAGGCGGTGCGGGGGAGCGATCCAGACGGGGCGCTCTACTGGCTGGCCCGGATGCTGAGTGGTGGCGAGGACCCGCTCTACATCGCCCGGCGGCTCGTGCGCATGGCCACCGAGGACATCGGGCTCGCCGACCCGCAGGCGCTGGCCCTGACCGTGTCCGCCCGGGACACGTACCACTTCCTGGGGTCCCCCGAGGGGGAGCTGGCCCTGGCCCAGGCCACCGTGTACCTGGCCGTGGCCCCCAAGTCCAACCGCGTCTACACGGCCTGGAAGGAAGCCGCACGGACGGCCCGGGAGACCCCGTCGGCCCCGGTGCCCCTGGCCATCCGCAACGCGCCCACCGACCTGATGAAGGACCTGGGGTACGGCGGAGGCTACCGGTACGACCCCGACTGGCCCGACGGCGTGGCCCCCCAACGCGTCCTCCCTGACGCCCTCGAGGGAGTCCGCTTCGACGAGCCGGGACCGTACGGGTTCGAGAAGACCGTGGCGGAGCGGATGGCCTGGTTCGCCCGGAAACGGGAGGAGGCCCGGGAGCGGATGCGCGGGGCCGGGGCGGAACGAACCCCCGATCCATCCGGGACCTCCACCTCCGGCCCTGCCGGGTCGGAACCCACCCCCGAGCCCGACGAGTAGACAACTCCATGACCCGACCTGTCCGCACCGTGCTGATCGCCCCTCTCCTCCTCGCCCTCACGGCGTGTGCCTCGCTGGTGAAGGAGCCCCAGGTGGCCCTCGCCTCCGTGGAGCTCGCCGGCATCGGCATCCAGGGGGCCACCGTACGGGTCGAGATGGACGTGACCAACCCGAACGGCTTCGACCTCGACGCCCGGGCGGTGGAGTACACCCTCTTCTTCCTCCCCGCGGACGCTCCCGCCGAGTCCGACGACTGGCGCACCCTGGTGGGTGGACGGACCGCGCAGGCGGTGACCCTTCCGCGGAACGGGACGGTCCGGGTGCCGGTGGAGATCCCCTTCACCTACCGGGAGGTCGGGGACGCCGCCGCCAGTCTTCTGCGGGACGGCACCCTGCGCTATCGTTTCCAGGGAGCGTTCACCGTGGGGTCCCCCGTGGGCGACCTCCGCATCCCGTTCGACCGGACGGGCCTCCTCGATCCCTGAGGCGAACCATTCCGACGCAGCTCATCGACAACCGCCGGCCCGTCGACCGGGCCGTGCTTGTGGGGGCGCCCACCCGGGACGTCTCCCCTCGTCTGGCCGAGGAGCACCTTCTCGAGCTGGCCCGCCTCACGGACACGGCCGGCGGCAAGGTGGCAGGCTTCGTGCGCCAGCGCGTCGACGCCCCGAACCCCCGCTTCTACATCGGGGACGGCAAGGCGGACGAGCTGGCCGAGGAGGTCCGGGAGACAGGGGCGGACCTGGTGATCTTCGACGAGGAGCTGTCGCCGGCCCAGGGCAAGAACCTGGAGGGCCGCATCGGCGTTCGGGTCATGGACCGCTCGGAGCTCATCCTGGACATCTTCGCCACCCGGGCCCGGAGCAGGGAGGCCCGCATGCAGGTGGAGCTGGCCCAGCTCGAATACCTGCTCCCCCGACTGAAGCGCATGTGGTCGCACCTTTCGCGCACGCGAGGCGGGATCGGGCTTCGGGGGCCGGGCGAGACCCAGCTGGAGACGGACCGCAGGCTCATCGGCACCCGGATCGCGGACCTGAAGCGCAAGCTCCGGGACGTGGCCGCCGCCCGTGAGGTGCAGCGGAAGTCCCGGCAGGGAACCTTCCGAGCCGCGCTGGTGGGCTACACCAACGCCGGGAAGTCCTCGCTGCTCAAGGCCCTCTCCGGGGCGGACGTGTTCGTGGAGGACCGGCTCTTCGCCACCCTGGACTCCACCACCCGCACCGTGGAGCTCGACAACGGGCTCGAGGCGCTGGTCACCGACACCGTCGGCTTCATCCGCAAGCTCCCCCACCACCTGGTGGCTTCGTTCCGTTCCACGCTGGAAGAGGCCCGGGAGGCCGACGTCCTCCTCCACGTCGTGGATGCCTCCCACCCCGACCGGGAGGAGCACGAGCAGGTGGTCCGGGAGGTCCTGGAGGAGCTCGACCTGGACGGCCGGCCCCAGCTTCTGGTCTACAACAAGATCGACCGGCTGACCCACGACGAGGAGGCGGCGCTCCGGTCGCGGCTGGAGGCCTTCGCGGATCACCCCGTGGTCTTCGTGTCGGCACACCAGCCCGACACCCTCGGGACGTTGCGGGCGGCCCTGGTCGCCCGCATCCGGGATCTCCTCCACGAGGTCCGGATCCGGGTGCCGGCCAAGGACGGCGAGGTGATCGCCGCCCTGCACCGCGAGGGGGAGGTGCTGAGCCAGGACCACCAGGGCAGTACCATGGAGCTGGTCGCACGCGTGCCCGTGCCTCTCCTGGGGCGCCTCAGGGCCCGGGAGGGAGTGGAGATCACCGAGGTGGTGAGGGCGTCGTGAGGTTCTTCGTCAACATCGACCACGTGGCCACCGTGCGGCAGGCACGCCGCACCGACGAGCCGGACCCGGTCCGGGCCGCCGTCCTGGCGGAGCTCGCCGGCGTCGATGGCATAACGGTGCACCTGCGGGAGGATCGCCGGCACATCCAGGACCGTGACGTGGAGCTGCTGGCGGCGACGATCCGGACCCCGCTGAATCTCGAGCTGGCCACCGTGCCCGAGATCGTGGACCTGGCGGTGCGCCTGGCGCCCCACCAGGCGACCCTCGTTCCGGAGCGCCGGGAGGAGGTCACCACCGAGGGCGGGCTGGCGCTCGAGGCCCAGGGCACCGCGGAACGCCTCGGTCCCGTGATCGATCGGCTCCGGGGAGCCGGCATCCGGACCTCCCTCTTCATCGATCCCACCGAGGCCGCCCTCCGGGCTTCGGCGGAGCTGGGCGCCGACGCGGTCGAGCTCCACACGGGGGAATATGCGAACGCCACCACGCCGGGCGGCCGGGACACGGAGTTGAAGCGGCTCCGCGAGGCCGCCGTCCGGGGAAGGGAGCTGGGGATGGACGTCCACGCCGGGCACGGGCTCACCTACGAGAACGTGACCCCGGTGGCGGCCATCCCGGAGATCGAGGAGCTGAACATCGGGCACTCGGTGATCTCCCGTGCCATCCTGACGGGGATGGAGGCGGCGGTCCGGGACATGGCCACGCTGCTGCGCCGGGCGCGGAGGTCGTGAAGCGCCACTGGAAGGCGCTCCTCGGGTTCGGCCTGTCGGGCTTCCTCATCTGGTTCACCCTCCGGGGCGTGGACCTCGTGCAGGTCTGGCAGGAGGTCCGGGTGGCCAACCCCTACCTCCTGGCGTCCTCGATCCTCGTCATCCTCGCGGGCTATCTCTTCCGGGCGGCCCGCTGGCGGGTCCTCCTGCATCCCGTGGACCCGAACACCGGCTTCGGGAACCGGCTCAAGGCCGTCGTGATCGGCTTCGCCATCACCAACCTGATCCCGGCCCGGGTCGGCGAGTTCGCCCGGGCCTACACGCTGGGGCGCCTGGAGCCCCGGGTCTCGGTGAGCGCCGCTTTCGGCTCCTTGGTGGTGGAGCGGGTGATGGACGGGCTGGTCCTGGGCGGCTTCCTGGTGGCGGCCGTGTTCTCGCCCGGCTTCCCGGAGGTGACCCCCGGGTCGGGCCTTGCCGGGGTGCTCCGTGGCGCGATGTCGCTGATCGGTATCCTCCTGGCCGTCCTGATGGGCTTTCTGTTCGCCCCAGGGCCGGTCATCGCGGCGGTGAACTGGGTGGGGCGGTTCCTTCCGAAGGGTGCGGGCCGGCTCCTGAAGGACGTCCTGGCCGCCTTCCTCGATTCCCTCGACGTGGTCCGATCCCCGATCCTCCTGCTGTTGGGCTTCGGGTGGACGCTGGACTTCTGGCTCTTCCAC
>DATHRY010000342.1:0-2575 GCA_035464715.1 Longimicrobiales bacterium | reverse complement strand
CCCGTAGTAGTGTCAGTAGTCGAACCAGGTGAACTCGATGGGCTCGTCGAAGGGGGCGTCCGTGAGGAACCCGTCGGCACGGAGCCCGTCGATGATCTCCCGGGCCTCCAGGAACCATTTGAGGGGCAGGGACGCGGGGCGATGGTAGCGGACCCGCGGCAACCGGTTCGGCACCGCGTCGGGAGCCCGGGGTCCGTCCAGGCCCCGGCGATGCCGCTTCCCTGTCCTCACGGGAAGCTGGAACCGACGGGGGGAGCACGGCATCTTTGAGAGGCAGGGGGAGCGGGCCCCCGCGTGGGGCGCCTCTGCTGATCCATCCCCCCCGACTTCGAGCATCACCTCAGGCCGGGGTGGTGAAACCGGTAAACACAGGGGACTTAAAATCCCCCGGGCGTTACGCCCTTGCGGGTTCAAATCCCGCCCCCGGCATCATTCAGCCACGACCGACGCCAAGCGGCGACCTTCCATTCCGGTCGTTCGCATGCCCCGATGACGAACGATCCGGCCCCGTCCTAACGGGAGGGCAGAGGTCGGGCTCGACCGTCCGTTCCTCGAAGGCGCTCGACCCTGGTTCTGGACATGGCGTCCTCGGCCGCGTCCAGGAGGTCCATCAGCGCCTGATCCCCGAGATTCCTCAGCGGGGTCCCCACCACGTACTCGGTCCACGAGGGCTGCCGCCCGGGCCGATGAAAGACGGCCGTCGCGCGCCACGTCCCGTTCGTCGGAGCCGGTGCCCCCGGCGCGCCGAAGGGATTGAGGGTGACGAGCCAGGCCTGGCCGTCTCTCGGATCCGTCCACTCTCTCTGCATGCTCTCCCCCCTTAGGTCTTCCCCACGTCGAAGCAAGCTCCGAGCCAGGTCCGGGCACCGGCGCCGCTTGCGCGAGAGCCGCGGCTCCCGGAATGTGCCGACGACGATGTCCGCCCCCTCGTGGCGGACGCCCGACCCCGGCTCGGGAGGGCCCCCGTTGGAGATCACGCGCAGAGAAGCCGTCCGTCGCATCGCCCTTCTGGTCGGGGGCACCGCGTCCGCCTCCACCGTGACCGCCTTCCTGGCCGGCTGCGAGGCGGCGCCCCCAGGAGCGGACTGGACGCCGGCGGTCCTCGATCCGTCCCAGGTGGAGCTGTTGGGGGTCGCCGTGGACCGCATCCTTCCACCCACCGACACGCCCGGTGCGGCGGAGGCGGGCGTGCCCGCCTACATCGACCTCATGCTGGACCGCTGGGCGGAGCCCGAGGAGCGGGATCGCTTCCTCGCGGGACTGGACGCCCTGGGGGGCGGGGCGGGGGAGCGGTCCTTCCTCGACGACGACGCCGAGACCCAGACCGCCACGCTGCAGCAGCTGGACCGGGCGGCGATCGCCGCCCGGGCCGTGGGGATCGACCCGCTCCCCTGGTTCGCCCTCCTCAAGGAGTGGACGCTGGTCGGGTACTACACCTCCGAGATCGGGGCCACCCGGGAGCTCCAGTGGCTCCCGATGCCGGGACGCCTCGAGGGCGACCTTCCCCTGACCGAGGTGGGGAGGGCATGGGCATGACGCGGCAGGAGGTGCCGGCGGGGCGGGCCCGGGTGTACGACGCCATCGTGGTGGGGTCGGGGATCTCGGGAGGATGGGCGGCCAAGGAGCTCACGGAGAAGGGCCTCGACGTGCTCCTGCTGGAGCGGGGCCGGCCGGTGGAGCACGGGGCGGGGTACGTCACCGAGCACCGACCCGTCTGGGAGACCCGGGAGTCCTGGGACCGGGCCACGCTGGAGCGCGACCAGCCCGTCCAGAGCCGGGCGGGCCCGGTGGACGCGACGAACCGCCACTTCTTCGTGAACGACCGGGAGAACCCCTACACCCACGACGACGACAAGCCCTTCCTCTGGATCCGCGGCTACCACCTCGGGGGCCGGTCCATCACCTGGGGCCGACAGTCCTATCGGTTGAGCGACCTGGACTTCGAGGCGAACGCGCGGGAGGGGGTCGGCGTGGACTGGCCGATCCGATACGCGGACCTCGCTCCGTGGTACGACCACGTGGAGCGGTTCGCCGGCCTCAGCGGCCAGGCCGAGGGCATGCCCCAGCTCCCCGACGGCCGGTTCCTGCCGCCCATGCCCTTCACGGCGGCCGAGGAGATGGTCAAGGCGGGCATCGAGAGTGCCTTCCCCGAACGCCGCATGACGATCGGTCGCACCGCCGTCCTGACCCGGCCCCACAACGGGCGCTCGGCGTGCCACTACTGCGGGCCGTGCTCCCGGGGCTGCTCGGTGGGGGCCTACTTCTGCAGCCTCAGCTCGACCCTCCCGGCCGCGCTCGAGACGGGTCGCCTCACCATCCGGACCCACAGCATCGTCCGGGAGGTCATGTACGACGCCCAGCGCGACGTGGCCACGGGGGTCCGGGTGCTGGACGCCGAGACCGGGGACGACCTCGAGTTCCGCTCCCGCATGGTCTTCCTGTGCGCATCGGCCTTCGGATCGACGCAGATCCTGATGATGAGCCGGAGTCCCCGCTTCCCCGAGGGGATGGGAGCCGCCAGCGGCGCCCTCGGCCGCAACATCATGGACCACCACTTCATGGTGGGCGCCAGCGG
>DATHRY010000341.1:0-24940 GCA_035464715.1 Longimicrobiales bacterium | reverse complement strand
CACTACGACGATCAGGCGGAGCTCTACGGACGCGGGGGCTACAAGCCGGTGCCTCTCACGCTGGAGGAGGTCCGGGCGGTGGCGGAGGAGTCCTACCGACCCGGCGAACGACGGGACGAATAGGCCCGTAGCTCCGGTCCGAACGGAGAGGCATGCGGCAGCCGGGCCTGGGCCGCTCGCGGGAGCCCCTGCCGGGCTCCACCCCCCCGGTTCCTCTTGCCTCGGGTCCGCCGCCGGCGCAGTCTCGCGTCGCACCCGGTTCCCAGAACAGCAGGAGGGGAGAGAGCGATGACACGCGTTCGGAGCGTTCCGGCGGCGATCTGCGCCGCACTCGTGGCCACGGTCCCGGTGACGGCGCAGTCCGTGGAGGCAGGCAAGCAGTCCGCCCTCGATCATGCGATGGCCCTCGAGGACCTCGTGTCGGGGATGTCCATGGAGCTCTGGGAGTACGCCGAGATCGCCCTGGAGGAGTCCCGTTCGGCCACCTATCTGGCCGGCATCCTGGAGGACGAGGGGTTCGCCGTGGAGCGGGGCGTGGCGGGCATGCCCACCGCGTTCGTGGCGTCCTGGGGCTCCGGCTCGCCCATCCTCGGCGTCCTGGCCGAGTACGACGCCCTCCCGAACATCGGCAACGCCGCCGAGCCGGCCCGGACCCCCCGGGAGGACGGTCACGTCCACGGACACGGGTGCGGCCACAACCTCTTCGGGGCCGCCTCGGTGGCCGGCGCCATCGCCGTCAAGCGGATGATGGAGGAGCACGGGACCCCCGGGACCGTCCGGCTGTACGGCACCCCCGCCGAGGAGACGCTGGTCGGGAAGGTCTACATGGCCCGGGAGGGGCTCTTCGACGACCTGGACGCGGCCATCGTCTGGCACCCGGGTCAGGAGACCCGGGTGCAGAACAACCGGGCCCTGTCGCTGAACAACTTCCAGGTGACGTTCAGCGGGCAGGCCGCCCACGGCGCCGCGGATCCCTGGAACGGGCGCAGCGCCCTGGACGCCGTGGAGCTCATGAACCACGGCGTGAACATGATGCGGGAGCACATCCGGCCCAGTGCCCGGATCCACTACGTGATCCCCGACGCCGGCGAGGCCCCCAACGTGGTCCCCGAGCACGCCCGGGTGTGGTACTACGTCCGGGACACCACCCGGGCCGCCGTCGAAGAGAACTACGCCTGGATCCTGGACATCGCCGAGGGCGCGGCCACCATGACCCGGACGGAGATGGAGCCGTACCTCATCACCGGCGTCTACACGTACACCCTGGTCCGGCCGCTCCAGGAGGCCATGCAGGAGAACCTGGAGCGGGTGGGTCCGCCGCCGTTCGACGAGGAGGACCAGCGCTTCGCCCGGGAGCTGCAGCGCTTCGCAGGGGTGGAGGTGACCGGGCTGAACGACACCATCCAGGCGTTGGCGGACCGGCCCACCGCCGCCACCGGCGGATCCTCGGACGTGGCCGACGTGAGCTTCATCACGCCGACCGTCGAGTTCTCGGTGACCACCGCCGCCGAGCACATCCCCTGGCACTCGTGGGCGACCAGCGCCTCCCACGGGACGACGGGCGCCGTGAAGGGAGCCCAGGTGGCGGCCCGGGCCCTGGCCCTGATGGGCGCCGAGCTCCTCCTCGACGACGGGCTCCGCGCCCGGGCCCGGGAGGCGCACCGGGAGGCCACCGGAGGCAGGCCCTACGTCTCGCCCCTGCCGCCGGACCAGGCGCCGCCGATCCCGGTGGCGACGAGGGGCGGGGGATGAGGGCCGTCCGATGAAGGCGGTCGGGTTCTTCCTGCTGGCCCTCGGGCTGGCCGCGGGGGCCACGGCCCTCCTCTTCGTGGGTGGGCCGTCGCGGGTCGGCGACGCCGCCGCCGACCTCGTCCTCACCGGCGCCCGGGTCTGGACCGGCGACGACGCCCGGCCCTGGGCCGAGGGCGTCGCCGTCCGGGAAGGCGTGATCGCCGCCGTGGGAGGCCGGGACGAGATCCTCGCGCTGGCCGGGCCGGAGACCCGGGTGGTGCAGCTGGACGGAGGGCTGGTCACCCCCGGCTTCATCGACAACCACACCCACTTCAACCGGGCCGGTGAACTCCTGCTGGGCGTCAACCTCCTCGAGGTGTCCGACGGGGCGGGCCTCGCCGCCGAGGTGGAGGCCACCGCCCGGCGCCTCCCGCCGGGAGCCTGGATGATCGGCGGTAGCTGGGGTGCCTACGAGCAGTGGGAGATGAGCTCCGCGGGAGAGGGGGAGGGAGGGGCCGCATCGGGCACCTTCCGGCCGGACCGCTCGGTGCTGGACCCCGTCACGCCCGACACCCCGGCCCTCCTGTGGAACTGGGACCGGTCCCAGCATCTGGCCAACGGGGCGGCATTGGACGCCGCCGGGGCCGATTGCTCCTGGCCCGGGGTGGAGTGCGAGGAGGGCGTGGCGACCGGCCGTCTCACCGCCGAGGCCGCCGCCCGCGTCCGGGCCGCGGTCCCGGACAAGTCCATGGACCAGCGATTGGCCGAGGCCCGGGCCGCCCTCGCGGACCTGGCCCGCTACGGCGTCACCAGCTTCTTCGACATCACGCCGCCGGAGCAGGTGGAGGTCTACCACCGGCTCCGGGAGGCGGGCCAGCTCACGGCCCGGGTGGACATGCGGATGGTGCTGGACACCTGGGACGAAATGCGGGACGCGGGGATCACGGACGGGTTCGGGGACGACTGGATCCGCTACCAGGGGCTGAAGGGCTTCGTGGACGGGATCATGGGGAACTCCCAGGCCCGCTTCTACGAGCCCTACGTCACGACCGGGGTCCGGGGCCGCTGGCGGGACGGCTCGAACACCGGCTACGTCACGGAGCGGGGCTCCGGGATGGCCCCGGCGGGCAACATGGAGCGGCTCCTCTTCGGGGCCGACTCCGCCGGCTTCAATCCCCGGGTCCACGCCATCGGCGACGAGGCCATCGACTCCATCGTCACCCTCATGGCCCGGGTCATGGCCGAGAACCCCGAGCGGGACGATCGCCGCTTCGCGATCATCCACAACCAGGTCATCCGTGGCCCCGAGACCGCCCGCCGGCAGGCCGAGCTCGGCATCGTGGCGGAGATGCAGCCCTACCACACCATCGACGACATGCGGTGGATGGAGGAGCGGATCGGGGAGCGGGCCCGGTGGGCCTACGCCTTCGGCACACTGCACGAGGCCGGTGTCCTCCTCTCCTTCGGGAGCGACTGGCCCGGGACCAATGCAGCGTGGTACACCGTGAATCCCCTCCAGGGCATGTACGCCGCCGTCACCCGCCAGACGCTGGACGGGACCCCCGAGGGGGGCTGGTTTCCCGAGGAGCGCATCGACCTCGAGACGGCGATGCGGGCCTACACGGTGAACAACGCCCGGGTGGCGGGCCAGGAAGACGTGAAGGGACGGATCGCCCCGGGGCTCTGGGCCGATCTGGCCGTCCTCGACCGCGACCCCTTCGAGGTGCCGCCCGGTACCCTCAAGGACGTGGAGGTCGTGATGACCATCGCCGGTGGGCGGGTCGTCTTCGAAGCGGACGGGCGGGGGGAGGGGGGGCGATGACGCGGCAAAGGTCCAGCCCCCGGCGCCATCGGCCCCGGCTCGGGCGGTCCCGGCCCACCCGCTCCCGGCTCACTGGGCCCTGGTTGGCCCGGACCTGGCTCGCCGCCATCGTCGCCCTGGGCGTCTGGGCCTGTGCGCCCACCGCCTACGAGGGCGGGGCGGGGGACCCCGCCACCGTCGCCTTCGACCCGGAGCTGGGCATCGATCTGGCCGCCATGGAGCGGACCCCGAGCGGCCTCTACCTGCAGGATCTGGCCGAAGGCGTGGGCCCCACGGCCCAGCGGACCTCGCTGGTCACCATCCACTACGCCACCTGGCTGGCGGACGGGACCCTCGTGGACACCAGCGTCGGGGGCGATCCCTTCACGGTGCGCCTGGGGGGCAGCGAGGTCATCCGGGGCTGGAACGAAGGGATCCAGGGCATGAGGGTCGGCGGTCGCCGCAAGCTGGTCGTGCGTCCGGGGCTCGCCTACGGGTCCCGGGGCAGCGCCAACGTCCCTCCCGACGCCACCCTGGTGTTCGAGGTCCAACTCACCGACGTCCGCTGACGGGAAACCCGCAGAGAAGCCGGGCGTACAAACGAAAGCCCGGCCGGGAGGCACCCGGCCAGGTACACCCCTACCGAGACTGAATCGATGTCCCCAGACGGTACCGCTGCGCGACGCTTCGCCCTGGCTGCATTCGTCCTCCCCCTGGCCCTGGCGGCCTGCAACGACGACCCGCTGGCTCCGGCCTTCCCGGAGGACGTGGAGTATGCACCCAGCCTGGGCATCGACCTGGACCAGATGACCCGGCTGCCGGACGGGGTCTACTACGAGATCCTCGAGGAGGGCCCCGTCGACGAAGTGCCCGTCGCCTCGGGCGAGGTCGTGGTGGATTACGCGCTGTGGCTGCCCGACGGCACGCTCCTCCAGACCACGTTCGACGACGAGAGCGTGGCGCTCGACTTCACTCTCGGCACCGGCGAGGTGATTCCCGGTTTCGAGAGCGGAATGCTCGGCGGCGGTGGGATGAAGGTGGGTGAGCTCCGCCGGATCCTCGTGCCGTCGGAGCTGGCCTACGGCGCCACCGGGCAGGGGCAGATCCCGCCCCAGTCCGTCCTCGTGTTCGAGATCGAGCTTCTGTCGGCGGCCACGAACGAACCGGTCTGAGGCATCCGGGAGGGCCGCCCCGCGGCCTTCCCGGAGATCGCGAAGGGGGGCATCCCGTGAGCCGGGATGCCCCCCTCGCCGTTCCAGCGCCCGCCGCCGTGGCGGGATCCCGGAAGGTCCGCGCCCGTCACATCCGGGGCAGCGTGACCCCCACCTGCTTCATGTACTTGCCCTTGCGGTCGGCGTAGGTGGTCTCGGGCTCCTCGTCCCCCTCGAAGAAGAGGAGCTGGGCGATCCCCTCACCGGCGTAGATCTTCGCGGGGAGAGGCGTCGTGTTGCTGATCTCCAGCGTGAGATACCCCTCCCAGGTGGGCTCCAGCGGCGTCACGTTCACGATGATGCCACAGCGGGCGTAGGTGCTCTTGCCCACGCAGATCACCAGCACGTCCCGGGGGATCCTGAAGTACTCCTCGGTCCGGGCCAGAGCGAACGAGTTGGGCGGGATGATGCACTCGTCCGCGTTGATGTCCACGAACGATCGGTCGTCGAAGTTCTTGGGGTCCACGATGAGGTTGTGGACGTTCGTGAAGACCTTGAACTCGGGCGAGACCCGGATGTCGTACCCGTAGGAGGAGATGCCGTAGCTGATCTTCCCGTCCCGGACCTGTCCCGATTCGAAGGGTTCGATCATGCCGTGCTGCTGGCACATGCGGCGGATCCACTTGTCGCTCTTGATGGGCATGGTGCGGGGCGTTCGGGAAGGAGACAGGGAAGCCGCAGAGGCGCCCCGGGGTCCGGGTCCGGACGTGGGAAGATAGACGCGCCGCGGGACCTCGGCAAATCTGCGGAAAGCCTTGTGATTTCGGGCAAATCAAGGGTCTGGACGCGGTTGACACCCCTTTCCGGGTCCCGGTACATTTCAGCCGAATTCGTGAACGATTTCACAAAGTCATAGACCAACGGGCTGCCATGTCGGGGTCGTACGCACCGCTGCTGATCCTCTTCGGCGTTTCCATCCTGAACGCGGTGGGGATCGCGGTCGCCACCCACGTCTTCAATCCACGCCGCCCCACGCCGCAGAAGGACATGCCCTACGAGTCGGGGATGATCCCCCTCGGCGACACGCGGGAACGGTTCAGCGTGAAGTTCTACATGGTGGCCATCAGCTTCATCGTCTTCGACCTGGAAACGATCTTCCTGATCCCCTGGGCGGTGGGGATGAGGGACCTCGGGTGGGGGGCGTTCGGCGCGATGTCCCTGTTCGTGATCGTCCTCACCCTCGGGTTGGTCTACGAGTGGAAGAAAGGAGGTCTCGAGTGGGACTGAACGAGAGCGAGTCCGGAGATCGACTCCCTGGCGGCGGCACCCCGTCCGGTCGGGGCATCTTCGGGACGGGCGGGCCCACGTTCCTGACCACGAAGCTGGACTTCGTGGTCAACTGGAGCCGGCGGAACTCCCTCTGGCCCATGCCCTTCGGCACGGCCTGCTGCGCCATCGAGATGATGGCCTCGGCGGCGTCGAACTTCGACCTGGCCCGCTTCGGCATGGAGCGGATGTCCTTTTCTCCGCGGCAGGCCGACGTCCTGATCTGTGCGGGGCGGGTGCCCTACAAGCTGGCTCCGGTCCTGCGGCGCATCTGGGATCAGATGCCCCAGCCCAAGTGGTGCATCTCCATGGGCGCCTGTGCCAGCTCCGGCGGCGTGTTCGACAACTACTCCATGGTGCAGGGGATCGACACCATCGTTCCGGTGGACGTCTACATCCCCGGCTGCCCTCCCCGGCCCGAGGGGCTGATCTACGGCCTGATGATGATTCAGGAGAAGATCCGGACGGAGAAGCTCTCGGAGCACGGGGTCAACCGGGCGGAGGATCCGCTGGCCGCCGGCCGCCCCCGTGCGGGTGACGAGCAGGTCCGGGGCCTCACGGGTCCCTTCGGCAACTCCACCCGGCAGAACCGCATCGCGGGCCTGGTCCAGACCGACCGCCTCTCCCGCCCCGAGGACCGGCTTCCGTAGCCGGGAGATCCCATGTCCGACGAACCCCGTTCCGGGCTCGACGCTGTCGAGGCGGGCCCGGCCGACAGTGACGCGGCCCCGGAGGCCGAGACCTCCGGCGTCCCCGTCCCAGAGCACCCCTCCGTGGTCGCGCTGCGCGCCCGCTTCGGGGACGCCGTCCTCCGGCAGGAGCTGGTGGCGCGGAACCAGGTGGTGGTGTTCGTGGATCCCCGGCGGGTCCGGGAGATCCTGGGCTGGCTGAAGGAGGACGAGGACCAGGCCTACGCCTTCCTCTCCGACGTGACCGCCGTGGACTACGGCGGCGGGCGCCCGCTCCAGGTCGTCTACCAGCTCTGGTCCCAGGTCCATCGCCGGAACCTCCGGGTGAAGGCGGAGCTCCCGCTGGACGACCTCCGGATCGACTCTGTGGCGCCCCTGTGGAAGACGGCGGACTGGCTGGAGCGGGAGGTCTACGACCTGTTCGGGATCACGTTCGAGGGCCACCCGGACCTCCGACGGATCCTCATGCCCGAGAACTACGCCGAGGGGTATCCGCTCCGGAAGGACTTCCCGCTCCGGGGCCGCTTCTCCCGGGCCGAGCAGACCCGCCGGGCCCTCTCCCAGGAGGTCGCGGACTCCTACATCCCCGAGGAGATGGAGATCGGTCGGGACCCGCAGCTCGTGCCCGACGCCCCGCCCTCCGACGACTCCGCCGGCGAGCCGGCCTGAGCGGACGAAGGAAGATCATGTCGAAGAAGACCGTCGAGTACGCCGTTGGCCGCTCCCCCGAGATGGGGATGGACGGCCGTCCCGCCTACGGGCCGCTCGCGCCGGTGGACATCGCGGAGCCGGACCTGGGCTCCGAGCACATGCTCATCAACATCGGGCCCCAGCACCCCGCCACCCACGGCGTCCTGCGCCTGGTGTGCGAGCTGGACGGGGAGACGGTGGTCCGGGTCATCCCCCACATCGGCTACCTGCACTCGGGCTTCGAGAAGCAGGGAGAGTACCGGGGGTGGAACCAGATCGTGCCCCTGACGGATCGCATGGACTACCTGGCGCCGCTGATCTACAACTGCGCCTTCGTGATGTCCGTCGAGGAGCTCATGGGTATCGACGTCACGGAGCGCTGCAAGGTCGTCCGCCTGATCATCATGGAGCTGGACCGGATCTTCGGGCACCTCCTCTGGCTCGGCACCACGGCCATCGACGTCGGCGCCTTCACCCCCTTCCTGTACGCCTTCCAGGAGCGGGAGAAGATCTACTCGCTCCACGAGTCCCTCACCGGGGCCCGCATCACGACCTCGGCCACGCGGGTGGGGGGGATGATGGCGGACCTGCCCGAGGGCTGGGCCGAGGCGTGCCGGAAGTTCGTCGACGAGCTTCCCCGCACCATCGACCAGGTCGACTACCTCCTGACCACCAACGCCATCCACCTGGGACGCACCCAGGACGTGGGTGTGATCAGCGCCGAGGAGGCCATCAACTACGGCTTCACCGGTCCGAACCTGCGAGCGTCGGGCGTGCCCTACGACATCCGCAAGGACCGGCCCTACTACGACTACGAGACGTACGACTTCGACGTCCCGGTGGGAGAGCACGGCGACTGCTACGACCGCTACCTGGTGCGGATGGAGGAGATGCGGCAGAGCATCCGCATCATCCAGCAGGCGCTGGACCGGCTTCCCGGCGGGCCCATCAACGTGGACGACCCCCGGGTGACGCTGCCCTCCAAGACGGACTGCATGAACGACATGGAGTCCATGATCCACCACTTCAAGATCATCACCGAGGGGATCCGGGCTCCCGTCGGCGAGAGCTGGTTCAGCGTGGAGGCGTCGAAGGGGGAGCTGGGGATGTACGTCGTCAGCGACGGAGGCACCAAACCGGTACGTTGGCGCGTCCGGCCTCCGTCCTTCGTGAACCTGTCGGTGATCTCAAAGCTCGCCGAGGGCCACCTGGTCTCGGACCTGATCATGATCAACGCGTCCCTGGACATCGTCCTCGGAGAGATCGACCGATGAGCGACGTGCCGTTCAAGAACCCGGGCTACGCCGGGAACACCGGTGAGTTCGAGCTGACCGAGGAGCAGGTCCGGGGCGACGACTTCGTCGGCACCCGGGCCCCCGAGGGGGGGCATCCCTCCGGTGCGCCGAGCTACGCCTACATGCTTCCCGAGAAGGATCCGGACGCGCCCCTCTTCGAGGGCCCGTACAAGGAGCGCTTCGACAAGCTCCTGACCCGGTATCCCGACAAGCGGGCGGCGCTGCTGCCGACCCTGGCGCTGGCCCAGGAGGTCCGGGGGCACGTGTCCCCCGAGACCATGGACGAGGTCGGGACGATGCTGGATCTCCCGGACGCCTACGTCCGCGGTGTGGCCACCTTCTACACGATGTACAACAAGGCCCCGGTGGGCCGGTTCCTCGTGCAGGTCTGCACGAACATCTCATGCAACCTGTGCGGCGCCGACGAGGTGCTGGGCACATTCCTCCAGGCCACCGGCACCGAGCTGGGAGAGACGTCGGCCGACGGGAACTTCACCGTCGTCGAGGCCGAATGCCTGGCGGCGTGCGGGTTTCCCACCTGCGTCCAGATCAACTCGCGCTACTACGAGAACGTGAACAAGGAGGACGTTCCGAAGATCCTGGAACGTCTCAAGGAGCGGGGCGAGTAGCATGGCCTACCCCTACGTTTCGGACCGCGAGGTCCGCATCCTGAGCGAGCACTTCGGCGATCCCCGGGCCCGGACCTGGGAGGGCGCCCTGGCGAACGGCCGGTACGACGCGCTCAAGAAGGCCCTGGAGATGGAGCCCGGCGCCATCGTCGACGAGGTGAAGGCCTCGGGCCTGCGGGGCCGCGGCGGAGCCGGCTTCCCCACGGGGGTGAAGTGGAGCTTCATGCCGAAGGACTCGGGCAAACCCCACTACCTGTGCTGCAACGCCGACGAGTCGGAGCCCGGCACCTTCAAGGACCGGGAGCTCCTCCGCTGGGACCCCCACCAGCTCATCGAGGGGTGCCTCATCGGGGCCCGGGCCATCGGGGCGGCGCACGTCTACATCTACTGCCGGGGTGAGTTCTTCGAGGCGTCGGCCGTGCTGGCCAGGGCCGTGGAGGACGCCTACGCCAACGGATACGCGGGCAAGGACATCCTCGGGTCCGGCGTGGACATCGACGTGACGGTCCACGTCGGCGCCGGCGCCTACATCTGCGGCGAAGAGACGGGGCTGATGAACTCGTTGGAGGGCCGCCGGGGCCAGCCCCGGGTGAAGCCGCCCTTCCCGGCGGCGGTGGGCCTCTTCGGGATGCCCACCACCATCAACAACGTCGAGACCCTGTCCGCCGTGCCCCACATCGTGAAGAACGGCGGGGACTGGTACCGGCAGTGGGGCACCGAGAAGAGTCCCGGAACGAAGCTGTTCTGCGTGTCGGGCCACGTGAACAAGCCCGGCAACTACGAGCTTCCCCTGGGCTTCCCCCTCAAGGAGCTCATCGAGGACGTCTGCGGTGGGGTCCGGGACGGGAACGCCCTCAAGGCGGTCATCCCCGGCGGGAGCTCGGTGCCGATCCTCTCAGCCGCGGAGTGCGATACCTGCACCCTGGACTACGAGGGCGTCGTCACCGCCGGCTCCATGCTGGGCTGTGCCTCGGTGATCGTCATGGACGAGACCACCGACATCGTGAAGCAGGTCCGGCGCATGGCCTACTTCTACCAGCACGAGTCCTGCGGCCAGTGCACCCCTTGCCGGGAGGGCTCCGCCTGGGTCACCAAGATCTTGCGGCGCATCGAGGACGGGCGGGGCACCGAGGACGACCTGGACACACTCATGGAGGTCACGACCCAGATGGTCGGCACCACCATCTGCGTCCTCTCGGACTCGGTGGCCGCCCCGGTGCAGAGCAGCATCCAGAAGTTCCGGGACGAGTACCTCGCCCTCATTCGCCACGGCGAGCGGGTGGGAGCGGCGTGACCGTGACCCCGTCCGGTTCGAGGACCTCCGGGGCTTTCGCGGCCCTCGGCCCGAAGGCCTTCGTGGCAGGTGGCCCGAAGGAGGGGGCGTCCCCCTTCGTCACGCGCAGGGCGCCAGACCTCACTCCGGATCCCGCCTTCGTCCTGCCCAGATGTTCCTTCGGGGGACACCCCCTCCGGGCGGGTGGACGGTCGGAGTCGGCCTCGCCCCCCTTCGCCCCAACCGGCTTCACCCGCCGCACGGCCGATGGTCCCTCGGCGGCCCGGGAGCGAGGCGCCGTGGTTCCCGCCGAAGGAACATCTGGGAAAGACGAAGCCTGGGAACGGACGAAGATCGGGCTCCCAGCGCGTGACGAAGGCGGGAACCGCGGCGCTTCGCGGCTCGATTCCACAAACGCTCATCGCCAGACCACGCATGGCTGACAACGGCGAAAAGAAGACCACGGTCACCCTGACCATCGACGGCCAGGAGGTCACCGTTCCCCGGGGCACCACGCTGCTCAAGGCCGCAGAGGCCCTGGGCACCAAGGTCCCCCACTACTGCTACCAGGACGGCCTCTCGTCGCCGGCGATGTGCCGCCTGTGCCTCGTCGAAGTCGAGGGGGCGCCCAAGCTCCAGCCTTCGTGCGTCACCCAGGCCCAGGACGGCCAGGTGGTGAACACCGACTCCGAGAAGGCCCGGGGCATGCGGGAGGGCGTCCTGGAGTTCTACCTGGTGAACCACCCGCTGGACTGCCCCATCTGCGACCAGTCCGGCGAGTGCAAGCTCCAGGACTACGTCCACGCCGAGGGCCGGACCCACGGTCGCTCCCGGGAGCCCAAGCGCGTCTTCGGGCGGGACGATTTCGGCAAGGACGTGCTGTTCTACGGGGACCGGTGCGTCATGTGCACCCGCTGCGTCCGCTTCATGAACGAGATGGAGCAGGAGCCGCGGCTCACCGTGGTGGAGCGGGGGAACCGGTCGGTCATCGACACCTTCTTCGACGACGGCCTCGAGGGGACGAACTGGTCGGGCAACATCGTCGACATCTGCCCGGTGGGCGCGCTGGTCTCCAAGGACTTCCTGTACAAGCAGCGGGCCTGGGACCTGGACCACACCCCCTCGGTGTGCCCGTCCTGCTCCCAGGGCTGCAACATCGAGCTGCACACCCGGGACAACCTGGTGCAGCGCCTGAAGCCCCGGGCCAACCTCGACGTGAACGCTTTCTGGATGTGCGACGAGGGGCGGGCCAACTACGAGTTCATGAACAGGCAGGGCCGCCTCGAGGATCCCGTGAGCCAGGGTGCAACGGCGTCGTGGCGGGACGCCCTGGCGGCCTTCCTGGACAGGGCCGGTGAGCTGGACGGGGCCGCCGTCAAGGCGGTGGCCTCCCCCCGGGCCTCCAACGAGGACCTGGCCGCCCTCCGGGCGCTGGTGGACGCGCTGGGCGGTGGCGAGATCGTCTACCGCATGGCCCTGGCGCCGGACGAGGCCCCGCTCAAGGGCATGCCGAGCCTGGCCCGTCGCCGGGAGCTGGCCCCGAACCACACCGGGGCCGAGTTGCTGGACATCTCCCGGGTCGGCGACGACGACGGCACCGGCGGCCTGGACGACGTGGCGGGTCACGAGGGCATCCTCCTGGTCCTCGGCGACGACCTCCGGGACGTGGACGCGGGCTTCGGGAGCAGTGCGGCCCTCTACGCCTACCTGGGCACGCACCCGACGCCCGCCGCCGAGGCCGCCCATTTCAGCTTCCCGGTGACCAGCTTCGCCGAGCAGGAGGGCTCGTTCACGAACCGGGATCGACGGGTCCAACGCTTCTGGCCGGGGCTCCAGGCTCCGGGCTCCGCACGCCCGGCCTGGCTGGTGCTGGGCGCCCTCGCCGCCGAGCTCGGCCAGGGCACGCCGGCCACCACGGCCGGGGAAGCCTTCCGGGCCTGGGTGGCCGTCCACGACGCCTTCGCGGGCCTCGATTTCGCCGCCCTGGGCACCCGGGGTGCCGTGGCGAACGAACCCGTGTCCCTGGCCGGAGACTGACGGATGGAGACGCTGCAGCCTCTGAGCGCGACCGCGCCCGCCTGGGTGGCCTTCGCGGTCATGGTCGGGAAGGTCCTGGCCGTGTTCACGGTCGTGATGCTCGTCGTGGCCTACACCACGCTGGCCGAGCGGAAGATCTCCGCCTGGATCCAGGATCGGCACGGACCCAACCGGGTGGGGCCCTGGGGCCTTCTCCAGCCCATCGCGGACGGCATCAAGAACTTCCTGAAGGAAGAGACGATGCCGGCCACCGCGAACCGCTTCTGGTTCGTCGTGGGCCCCATGCTCTCCATCATGCCGGCCCTGGTCACCATCGCCGTGATCCCCTTCGCCGCGCCGCTGCCCACCCCCTGGGGCGTCGTGGACATGATCGTGGCGGACGTGCCCATCGGCATCCTCTACATCCTGGCCCTGTCTTCGCTGGGCGTCTTCGGGATCGTCCTGTCGGGGTGGGCCTCGAACAACAAGTACGCGTTCCTGGGCGGGCTCCGGGCTTCGGCCCAGATGGTGAGCTACGAGGTGGCCCTGGGGCTGTCCCTGGTGCCGGTCCTGATGCTCGCGGGCAACGTCACCCTGACCTCGGTCGTGTGGCAGCAGCAGGAGCTGGGCTTCTGGTTCGTCCTTCCCCTGTCGCTGGGGTTCATCCTCTTCGTGATCTCGGCCTTCGCGGAGACGAACCGGCTCCCCTTCGACATGCCCGAGGCCGAGTCGGAGCTCGTCACCGGGTACCACACCGAATACTCCTCGATGAAGTTCTCCATGTTCTTCATCGCCGAGTACGCCCACATGGTGACGGCGTCGGCCCTGATGGCGACCCTCTTCTTCGGCGGCTGGGACCTGCCCGGGTCCTGGGACAACGCCTTCTGGTTCGAGGGGATGCTGATCAGCGGCTTCGACGCGGCGGGCGCCCCTGTGGCGGCCAACCCCGCCTGGTGGAAGACGCTCCTGACCCTGGCGGCCTTCGCCGCCAAGACGGGCTGCTTCATCTTCCTCTACATCTGGGTCCGCTGGACGCTGCCCCGGTTCCGGTACGACCAGGTCATGAGCCTCGGGTGGAAGGTCATGCTTCCCACGGGGCTGGCCTACGTCATGGTGGTGTCGGCGACCGTGCTGGTGCTGGACCTCCTGGAGGTTCCGTACGGCTTCACCTTCGGGCTGGTGCTCACCTTGGTGAGCGCCGCCTGTACCGGTGCCTTCCTCTTCTTCCTGGATCGGGACCGGGTCATCTCCGGTGCCTCCGTCCCCCACCGCCAGGACCGGCCCGTCCGACTCCCGGTGACCGAGGTGGGCGGCGAAGTCACCCCGGTGAGCGGCGACTGATCCCCATACCGCACGAGACGACATGGCTGTTCAGGTCAAAGTGATGCGACGTCCCGAGCCGGGACGGACCTCGTACCTACGGGCCGCCCTGAAGGGGATGGCGCTCACCTTCAAACACATGGTGAACCCCGACAAGGTCACCCAGCAGTATCCGGAGGAGCAGACCGAGCTCCACCCCCGCTGGCGGGGCACGCACGTCATGGAGGTCCACGCCGACGGCCGGCCCAAGTGCGTGGCCTGCGGGCTCTGCCCGACGGTGTGCCCGGCCAACTGCATCCGGTTGGTGGGGGGCGAGGACGACCAGGGGAACCGGTACCCCATCGTCTACGAGATCGACGAGTTCCGCTGCATCTTCTGCGGGATGTGCCAGGAGGTCTGCCCGGTGGAGGCGATCCACGTGGGGCGGCACTTCGAGAACGCCGAATACACCCGGGAGCGGTTCGTCTACGACCTGGACCGCCTCATGGAGCAGGAGCATCCGTCCACCCTGCTGTGGGATCCCTCCGATCCCCGGTCCGAGTGAGGGCCGCCCATGGTTGACATCCTCTTCTTCGTCTTCGCGGCGGTCTCGGTGGGGAGCGCCTTCGGCGTGGTCCTCGCCCGCAGCCCCGTGGGGTCGCTGCTGTCCATGGTGTCGACCCTGGCCAGCGTGGCCGGGATCTACATCCTGCTCGAAGCCCACTTCCTGGCCGCCATCCAGGTCATCGTCTACGCCGGGGCCATCATGGTCCTGTTCCTCTTCGTGATCATGCTCCTCAACCTGGGCCACGACTACCAGCGCGACCTGAAGGGCTGGATGGCCTCGGTGCTCCTCTTCGGCGTGACCGGGGCCATGGCCGGCGTCCTCGCGATGCGGATCGTCGGGCCCGGAGGGGCCGGGGAGCTGGACGCCCTGGCCAACGCCACGGCCCTGGACGCCGACCTGCTCGAGAAGGGCGCGGTGGGGATCATCGCCGAGCCCCTCTTCACCCGCTTCGTGGTCCCCTTCGAGATGGTGGGGATCCTTCTTCTGGTGGCCATCGTCGGGGCGCTGGTCCTGGCGAAGCGGAGGGTGACCTGATGCTGACCCAGGCGCTCGTCCTGAGCGCGATCCTCTTCGCCGTGGGGACCTTCGGCGTCCTGGCCCGGCGCAACGCCATCATCATGTTTCTCTGTATCGAGCTCCAGCTCAATGCGGTGAACCTGGCCCTGGTGGCCTTCAGCCGGGCGGTGGGGATCGACGGGCAGGTCTTCGTCTTCTTCGTGATGACGGTGGCCGCGGCGGAGGCGGCGGTGGGGCTCGCCATCATCATCAGCATCTTCCGCCACTACGAGACCGTGAACGTGGACGCCTTCAACCTCCTCAAGTGGTAGAGGCATGATGCTTCCCACGGGAACCTTCGTGATGGCCGCGGTGGAGGAGGCGGCGCAGGCCGCCGGGCACGGCTTCGAGCCGCTCCTGCCGGGCCTCATCGTCCTCCTGCCGCTCCTCGGCTTCGTAGCCAACGGGATCCTGGCCCTGACCCACGCGCGGCGCTCCGCCGATGCGGTCCGGGGCGGGGGAGAGCTGGACCTGGACACGGGCGGGCGTCCCCTCACCCACACCCTGCCCAGCTGGATCGGGCCGGGGGTCATGCTCGTCGCCTTCGGGCTGGTGGTGGCGAACTTCCTCCGCATGAGCGGGGTGGAGCTCCACGATCCGGTGGTGGTGGAGTACTGGACCTGGATGGCCACCGGGACCTTCTCGGTCGCGGCGGCGCTCCAGCTCGACCAGCTCTCGATGATCATGATGCTGGTGATCACCGGGGTGGGCTTCCTGATCCACGTGTTCAGCGTGGGCTACATGAAGGACGATCCGGGCTACCCCAGGTACTTCGCGTACCTGAACCTGTTCGTCTTCTTCATGCTGGTCCTCGTCATGGGGGCCAGCTTCCCGGTGATGTTCGTGGGCTGGGAGGGCGTGGGGCTCTGCTCCTATCTCCTCATCGGTTTCTGGTTCGGCGACCGGGAGAAGTCCGACGCGGGCAAGAAGGCCTTCATCGTCAACCGGATCGGGGACTTCGGCTTCCTGATCGCCCTCTTCCTGCTCTTCGTCTTCTTCGGCACGCTGGACTTCGCCGAGATCATGACCCGGGCGCCGGCGGAGCTGGTGTACGGGGCGCCGCTGGTGACGGCGATCACCCTCTTCCTGCTCCTGGGGGCCACGGGGAAGAGCGCCCAGATCCCCCTCTACGTCTGGCTTCCCGACGCCATGGCGGGGCCCACGCCGGTCTCGGCCCTGATCCACGCGGCCACCATGGTCACGGCGGGGGTCTACATGGTGGCCCGCTCGTCGGTCCTCTTCGCCCTCTCCCCCGTGGGGAGCGTGACGGTGGCCGGCATCGGGGCCGCGACGGCCCTCTTCGCCGCCACCATCGCCCTGGCCCAGTACGACATCAAGAAGGTCCTGGCCTACTCCACCGTCTCCCAGCTCGGCTACATGTTCCTGGGTGTGGGGGTGGGGGCCTACGCCGCCGGGGTCTTCCACCTCATGACCCACGCCTTCTTCAAGGCGCTGCTCTTCCTGGGGTCCGGGGCGGTGATCCACTCCATGCACCACGCGCTGCACCACACCCACAAGGACTGGGACGCGCAGGACATGCGGAACATGGGGGGGCTGAGGAAGTTCATGCCCATCACCGCCCTCACCATGTGGATCGCCACCCTGGCCATCGCGGGGATCTGGCCCTTCGCCGGCTTCTTCTCGAAGGACGAGATCATCTGGTACGCCGGGGCCGCGGCCGCGGGCCCCTTCGCCGGCTGGTACACGGTCTTCTGGGTCCTGTCGCTGGCTGCGGCCATGCTCACCGCCTTCTACATGACCCGCATGATGGTCATGACCTTCCACGGCGGGAACCGCACCGGGGAGAGGGAGGCGGAGCACCTGCACGAGGCGCCCCTCACCATGACGGTGCCCCTCTCGATCCTGGCCTTCCTGTCGATCTTCGGAGGCTGGATCAACGTGCCGGAAGCGATCCGCAACTCCTTCCTGGGCGGCTTCGGGGCGCTGCCCATGAGTGAGTGGCTCCACGAGTGGCTCGACCCGATCACCCACTCGGCACAGGTGATCCGCGAGGAGGCCCTCCTGGAGGCCGGCGCGATCACGGCGGGAGAGCACTACCACGGGTACCTGGAGCACGCGCCCATCGGGGGCGGCGAGCTGACCTGGGCCGTGCTCTCCACGGCGGCGGCCCTCGTGGTGGTGGTCGCGGCGGTCCTGGTGGTCCGGCGCTGGCAGATCCGCCCCGCGCTCGAGTCGGGAGAGCCCGAGTCGGGGCTCCGGAAGGTCCTCTACAACAAGTGGTACGTGGACGAGGCCTACGACGCCCTCATCGTCCGGCCCATCCAGCGGACGTCCCGGTTCTTCTGGAAGGGGGTGGACGGCCTGATCGACGGGTTGGTCAACCTCGCAGGCGGTGCCGCCCGCTTCGCCGGCTTCGTATTGAGCCTCTTCCAGACCGGCTCCCTCAACACCTACGCCCTCATCCTCACCCTGGGGGTCCTCGTGATCCTCTGGACCGTGGGATTCTGAGCATGCACCGGACGATCCTGACGTCTCCGACACACCGGCCTCCCGCGGGGGTGCTCCGATGACCGCCCTTCTGGACGCCGTCGGCTATTCGACCTGGGCCCTCCACGCCGTCGTGTGGCTTCCCATCCTGGGGCTCGCGGCCGTGCTCCTGGCGCCGGAGGAGCGGGCGAAGACCGTGGCCCTCTGGTGGTCGGTGGCGGTCTTCGTCTTGAGCCTCGGGCTGTGGTGGGCCTTCGACCCCGCGTCGGGCGCCATGCAGCTGGCCTCGTCCACGACGTGGATCGAGGCGTGGGGGATCCATTACGCTCTGGGGATCGACGGGATCAGCCTCTTCATGGTCCTGTTGACCACCTTCACCACGCCCTTGGCCATCCTGGGCTCCTTCAACTACATCAAGAAGAAGGAGCGGGGCTTCTACGCGCTGATGCTCCTGCTGGAGACGGGGGTGCTGGGCGTCTTCCTGGCCTCGGACCTCTTCCTGTTCTACGTCTTCTTCGAGCTCACGCTCGTCCCCATGTACTTCATCGTGGGGATCTGGGGCGGCGAGCGGCGGATCTACGCGGCGGTGAAGTTCTTCCTCTACACCGCCCTGGGCTCGCTCCTCATGCTGGTGGCGATCCTCTACGTCTACCTGCAGGCCCGGGCGCAGCTGGGCTTCCCGTCGTTCGCGTACGCGGACCTGCTGCGGGTCCCGCTGACGCTGACGGAAGAGCTCTGGCTCTTCGGCGCCTTCGCCCTGGCCTTCAGCATCAAGGTGCCCCTCTTCCCGTTCCACACCTGGCTCCCCGACGCCCACGTCGAGGCGCCCACTCCGGGCTCCGTGATCCTGGCCGCGGTCCTCCTGAAGATGGGGACCTACGGGTACCTGCGGTTCCTGCTGCCCATGTTCCCGGCGGCCTCCCAGCACCCCACGGTGGTCACGATCATGGTGACGCTGGGCGTCATCGGGATCATCTACGCCGCCTGGGTAGCGGCCGTGCAGCCCGACGCCAAGAAGCTGGTGGCCTACACGTCGGTGGCCCACATGGGCTTCGTCGTCATCGGGATCTTCGCCCTGACGGTGAACGGGATCCAGGGCGGGCTGGTGGTGATGATCTCCCACGGGATCAGCACCGGAGCCCTCTTCCTCCTGCTCGGGATGCTCTACGAGCGCCGGCACACCCGTCTCATCTCCGACTTCGGCGGGCTGGGCCGGGTGGCCCCCCTCCTGTCCACGGCCTTCGTCGTCACGGCCCTGGCCTCCATCGGGCTGCCCGGAACCAGCGGTTTCGTGGGTGAGTTCCTGGCGCTGATGGGGATCTTCGAGACCCGGCCGGTCCTGGCCCTGGTGGCGTCCACCGGTGTGATCTTCGCCGCCTACTACATGCTGCCCATGGTGCAGAAGGTGTTCTTCAACGCACTCGACAAGCCCGAGAACCGGGCCATGAAGGACCTCGATCGCCGGGAGATCACCATCCTCACGCCGCTGCTGGCCCTCATGATCCTGGTCGGGATCTTCCCCACGCCGATCCTCGAGAGGATGGAGCCCTCGGTGCGGGTGGTGCTCGAGCGGGTGGAGGAGGCCTCCAGCGAGGTCGCCGCCGCGACCACCCTTCCGGAGTCGGTCGGGGCGGCCGTGCCGGTGCCAGACGCAGGATCGAACCTCGGCGACGGGCGGACGTCGGACGGGGGGACGCTCGCGGAGCACCGGCCGGAGCGGGACCCGGCGTCCGCGGAGCGTGTCGCCGCCTCCCCGGCCGAAGGGGAGGGCTGAGCCATGGTCCTCGACTACGCCAGCCAGCTCGACTACCTGTGGGCCCTGCTCCCGGAGTTCGTCCTCTGCCTCTGGGGGATGGTCGTCCTCCTGGTCGGGGTGTCCGGCAAGCGGGACCCCCGGAAGGCGGGAGACGCGGCCGGAGAGGCGCCCTCGGCGGACCTGGGGGGGCTGTCCCTCGTGGGCATCGTGCTGGCGGCGCTGGCCAACGGGTGGCTCTACGGGGTGACCGAGAGCGGCAGCGGCATGGTGACTGTCGACGGGTTCCGCCTCTTCGCCAACTGGATCTTCCTGGCGGCTGCGGCCTTCGGCATCGTCATGGCGCTGTCCTACGTCACGCGGCAGCGGCTTCAGGCCGGGGAGTTCTACGCCCTGACCCTGTTCGCCACCGCCGGGATGATGATGATGGGGGCGGCCGTGGACCTGATGGTGGTCTTCCTGGCCCTGGAGATCATGTCGATCTCGGTCTACGCCCTCACCGCCTTCAACCGCAGGGATCGCCGCTCGGCGGAGGCGGGACTCAAGTACTTCCTGCTGGGCGCCTTCTCCACGGGCTTCTTCCTCTACGGCCTCGCCCTGGTCTACGGGGCCACCGGAACCACCGACCTGGCCGGTATCGCCCGCTCGGTGGAGAGCGGAGCCGCCCACGGGTTCCTCCTCATCATGGGGGTGGGCATGCTCGCCGTGGGCTTCGCGTTCAAGGTCTCGGCCGTCCCCTTCCACATGTGGACGCCGGACGTCTACGAGGGGGCCCCGACCCCCGTGACGGCGTTCATGTCCGCGGCGGTCAAGGCGGCGGCCTTCGTGGCCTTCCTCCGGGTCTTCATGGTGGCCTTCGCCGGGGTCCACGCCGAGTGGTTCGGCATCATGTGGTGGCTCGCGGCCATCACCATGGTCGTGGCCAACCTGATCGCGACGCAGCAGAACAACGTCAAGCGGATGCTGGCGTACTCCAGTGTGGCCCACGCGGGGTATCTCCTGGTGGCCCTCACCGCCGCCAACGAGATGGCCGCTGCGGGCCTGCTCTTCTACCTGCTCATCTACGCCGTCATGAACATGGGCGCCTTCGCCGTCGTGGCGGTGGTGGCCCGACAGGGAGAGGACAACCTGAGCCTCGAGGACTACTCGGGCCTCGGGGCGGCGCAGCCTCTCCTTGCGGTCTTCCTCACGATCTTCCTCCTCTCCCTGGCCGGATTCCCCGGCACCGGGGGCTTCATGGGGAAGATCTACCTGCTCCAGGCGGCGGCCGACGCACGGCTCTGGACCCTCAGCGTCCTCCTGGTCCTCACCACGGTGGTCTCCTACTACTACTACCTGCGCCTGGCCTGGTACATGTGGATGCGGGAGCCGGTGGAGGTGGGCCAGCACCGGACGGTCTACACCCCCCTTGCCACCCGCGTGGCGCTGGGCGCGGCCGTCGCGATGATCCTCTGGTTCGGGATCTTCCCGGGCCCGGCCCTGAACTTTGCCCGGGACAGCGTGGCCTCGCTGGTGGGAGCCGGATCCGCCATGGCGGGCCTGCTCCCCTGAGCGGCTCCGCGCACCCTTCGGACCCCGGCTTCCGATCTCCGGCGGCGGGGCGGGGTAGGAGGCGGGCCGGATCGCGCCCCACACCTTGCCGTGAGCCCGACATGACGCCCGCTGCCCACATCTTCCGTCAGTACGACATCCGCGGCATCGTCGGCCGGGACCTGGATGCCGGGGTTGCCCGGCAGGTCGGGCGGGCCTACGGGTCCGCCGTCCGGGCGCGGGTCCCGGATCGGACCCCGACCGTGGTCGTTGGGCAGGACAACCGACCCAGCTCCCCGGATCTCGCCACCGGCTTCCTGCAGGGGCTCAACGAGGCGGGGGTGGACGGCGTGTCCGTGGGGACCGTGCCCACGGGGGTCCTATACTGGGCCGAGCACGCGCTCGGCGTGGACGGTGGCGTCCAGATCACCGGGTCCCACAACCCGTCGGAGTGGAACGGCATCAAGATGTCTATCCAGAAGAGCTCCGTCTTCGGGGACATGATCCAGGCGTATCGGACGGCCATCGTCGAAGGGGATCTCGCCGAGGGCTC
Source organism: Longimicrobiales bacterium (assembly GCA_035464715.1). Lineage (GTDB taxonomy): Bacteria > Gemmatimonadota > Gemmatimonadetes > Longimicrobiales > Gaopeijiaceae > Gaopeijia. The sequence goes on along the minus strand of DATHRY010000341.1, from coordinate 3,633 downwards.
CGGGCAGACCCGGTCCGCCGAGGTGCTCGACCGGTACGTGGAGGACATCCTGGGGCGCTTCGATCTTCCCCGGTCGCTCAAGGTGGTCGTGGACTGCGGGAACGGCACGGCTTCCGTGGTGGCGGAGCGGCTCCTGGAGGGCTTGGGCGTCGAGGTCATCCCCCTCTTCTGCACCTCCGACGGCACCTTTCCGAACCACCACCCCGATCCCACCGTCGACGAGAACCTGGCGGACCTCATCGACGCGGTCCGGGAGCACGGTGCGGATCTGGGCATCGCCTTCGACGGCGACGGGGACCGGATCGGCGCGGTGGACGAGAACGGGCGTGTGGTGCGAGGCGACCTTCTGGTCCTCCTTTTCGGTCTGGACCTCATCGACCGGAAAGGGAAGGGGCGCAAGCTCATCTTCGACGTGAAGTGCTCCCAGGTCCTTCCACAGGTCTTCGAGGCCGCCGGCGGCGTGCCCATCATGTGGATGACGGGCCATTCCCTCATGAAGCAGAAGATGAAGGAGACCGGGGCCGAGCTGGCCGGGGAGCTCTCCGGCCACATCTGCGTGGGAGGCGACGAGTACATCGGGGTGGACGACGCCCTGTACGACGCCTGCTACCTCATCGACCTCCTGGCCCGGGCGGACCGACCCTTCTCGGCGCTGGTGGACGCCTTCCCCGAGACAGTGGCCACCCCCGAGATCCGCATCGAGGTCACCGAAGAGAACAAGTTCTCCCTGGTGGAGGAGGCGCTGGAGCACTTCCGGGAGCGCTACGAGGTCATCGACGTGGACGGGGTGCGGGTCCTCTTCGACGGCGGGTGGGGCCTGCTCCGGACGTCGAACACGCAGCCCGTGATCGTCGCCCGGTACGAGGCGGAATCCGCGGAGCGCCTGGAGGCCATCCGGACCGAAATGGACGCCTGGCTCGGGGAGCAGGGCGTGGACGTCGGAGCTTGAGGATGGCCCCGTGACCGAAGCCGCACGGACGCGTCTGCGTCGGGGCCGGACCGCCATCCTCATCGGGACGGGGGTGGTCGTGGCCCTCCTCGTGGCCCGGGCGCTGGTGGGGCTGTACGTCGATGCCCTGTGGTTCGGCGAGGTGGGGTACTCCCAGGTCTTCTGGCGGGATCGCCTGTGGGTGTGGGGCACTCGCACCCTCATGGCCGTCCTCGTGGCCGCGGCGCTCTTCCTGAACCTCCGGGTCGTGGCGGCCAGTCTCGGCACCCTGCAGATCCGCCGTCGCTTCGGCAACCTCGAGATCGCCGAGCGCCTCCCGCAGCACTACATCACGGGTGGGGTGCTCGTCCTTTCGGCTCTGCTGGGGCTCTGGTTCGGCGCGTCGATCCCCGAGGGCATCGCCCGCTCGGTCCTCCTCTGGACCAACGCGCCGACCTGGGGCGCGACCGATCCGTTTCTGGGCCGGGACCTGGGGTTCTACGTGTTCCTGATCCCCATCCTCCGGGCCGTCGTCACCTTCGGTCTCGTGGTCAGCTTCCTCGTCCTGGCCGTGACGGTGGCCGGCTACGCCACCACGGGCACGTTCCAGGTGGGCCAGGGAGGGATCGTGATCACCCGCAGAGCCCGACGGCATCTGGGGCTCCTGGTGGCGGTCTTCCTCCTCTTCCTGGCGTCCCGCTTCGCTCTGGGTCGGTCCCTTCTCCTCTTCTACGGCACCGCGGACATCCCGGGGCTCTTCGGCTACACGGATCACACGGCCCGACTTCCGGCCCTGCGGGTCCTTGCCGTGGTGACGGTGCTGGGGGCGGCAGGGGTCCTGGTGGGGGCCTGGCGCAACCAGCTCGTCCCGGTCCTGGCCGGGCTGGCCGCGCTGGTGGTGGGGGGGCTCGTCGGTGGGCAGCTCTACCCCTACCTGGTCCAGCGCTTCGCGGTCGTGCCCAACGAGCTGGGCCGGGAGACGCCCTACATCGAGTCGAACCTGCGCTTCACCCGGGAGGCGTTCGGGCTCCACGAGGTGCAACGCGAGGAATTCCCCGCCGTCCTCGGAGGTCAGATCGACTGGGCCACGGCGCTGGACCGGTTCCAGGGCCTCCCGGTGTGGAGCTCCGAGGCGCTGCTCTCCACCTTCCGCGAGCGCCAGGCCCGCTTCCAGTACTACGACTTCTCCCGGCCGGAGATCGACCGGTATCCGACCGCCGACGGAGACGTCCCGGTGGCCCTCGCCGTGCGGGAGGTGGACCCCTCGGAGATCGAGGATCCCAACTGGCAGAATCTCCACCTGAGGCCCCAGTACATCTCCGGGAACGGGGTGGTGGCCACGGCCGCGGCGGGGCGCACAGACGAGTGGGGGCCCCGGCCCTTCCTCACGGGCCTCCCACCGGTCCTGTCCGGGACGGCCCCGTCAGGGCTGGCCCTGGAGCGCCCGTCCGTCTTCTTCCCGTCGGCCCCTCGGGGCTACGCGGTCCTGAACCCGACGGATTCGAGCTTCCTGGCTCCCAACGGAGGCCGCGGTGTCAGCGGCATCGACTATCCCCAGGGCGTGTCCCTGGGCGGGTTGCTGCGGAAGCTCGCCCTGGCCTGGCATCTGCGGGAGGCCAACCTCCTCTTCGCCGGCGAGGTGAACGCCGAGTCCCGGGTGGTGCTCCACCGGGGCGTGACCGAGCGCGTGGAGCGGATCGCCCCCTTCCTCCGGTTCCCCGAGGCCCCCTACCCGGTGATCCACGAGGGCCGCGTGGTCTGGATGATGGAGGCGTTCACGGCGACCCGGTACTTCCCTCTGGCCCGGAGCTTCGAGCTGGAGCTCAGGCGTCCCGTGGCCTACGTCCGGAACTCCGTGAAGGTCACCGTGGATGCGGTGACGGGTGAGGTCGCCTTCTACGCCGTCCCCGTGGACGATCCTCTGCTGGAGGGGTGGCGGGCGGCGTATCCGAGCCTCTTCCGGCCCCTTTCCGAGATGCCCCAGGGGCTCCGGAGCCACCTCCGGTTCCCCCGGACGCTCCTCGACATCCAGTCCCGGGTCCTCCTCCAGTACCACCAGGAGACCCCGGAGGTGTTCTTCCTTCAGGCGGAAGCGTGGGAGCTCTCGGAGGAGCTGGCCCAGAGCACGAACGCTGTGAGCTACCTCCCCGAGTACGGCATCCTGCAGCTTCCCGGCGACTCGGTCCCCCATTTCCAGATCAACACCGTGTTCGTCCCGGCGGGGCGGGACAACCTCACGGGACTGCTCTCGGGTCGGTTGACCCCGGAGGGACGGCCGGTCCTGCGGCTCCTCGAGTTCCCCATCACCGAGGAGTTGAGCGGGCCCCGCCAGGTCGAGGCCTTCATCGAGCAGGATCCGGAGATCTCCGAGCAGTTCTCCCTCTGGCGCCAGGGGGGGAGCCAGGTCTGGACGGGCCACCTCCACGTGGTGCCCCTGGGGGAGAGCATCGTCTACATGGAGCCCGTCTTCCTCGCGGCCGACAACAACGCCATCCCCGAGCTCCGCCGATTCGTGGTGAGCGATGGACAGCGTGTAGCCATGCGGGAGACCCTGGCCGGAGCCGTGGCCGCCCTGGCGGGGGCCGCCCTCGGCCCCCCGGCCGATCCCACCGCCGGAGCGGGAGCCGGAATCCCCTCGGCGCCGGGCCGCTCCGCCGCGGCCCTCCGGATCCGCGAGGAGGCCGAATCCCGCCTGCGGGCAGGGG